>NZ_ANOG01000675.1 GCF_000346295.1 Rhodopirellula maiorica SM1
AAATTTGTAGCCTGCGGATTAGATAAGCCGTTTTTTCTTGCTTCACGTTATGATCGCGGGAGCGATCAACGACTATACTGCTCTCCCCCCACCTTTTTTTCTGCAAGGACTCTCCATGACCCGACCTACCCTGATGCAATCCATTCCACTATTGATTTGCTTTGCTTTGGCAAATGCCTCGGTGCTTTCTGCCGAACAGCCCCCCCATACCACGGAACCGCTTTGGCCTGACGGGATTCCCGGAGTCGAGTTGACTGGGGTCGGCGATGTGCCCGAGTTGATCATCACGCGGGCCGATGCGGACGCGCCGACTGCGGCAGTGGTGATTCTGCCTGGCGGTGGGTACGGTGGCCATGCGATGGGACACGAAGGATACGAATTTGCCGCTTGGTTCCATTCAATGGGAATGTCATCGGCGATTTGTACCTACCGTTTGCGAGGCAAAGGAAACGATGGCAAGGGCTATGGCCACCCTGCTCCGATGCAAGACGCTCAGCGTGCAATCCAAACACTGCGTGCTCGCGCCAAGGAACTGAATATCGACCCTAACCGCATCGGTGTGATCGGGTTCTCTGCGGGCGGCCATCTTTGTTCGACCGTCTCCACCCACTTTGCCGATGCTGACCCGGCGTCCAGCGATCCTGTGCAACGCGTTTCCTCACGTCCTGACTTCAGCATCCTGTGTTACGCCGTTCTGTCGCTTGGCAAGCCCCACACGCATAAGGGAAGCCAGCGAAATCTATTGGGCGACAATCCTGATCCCGCACTGCTGGCTTCGTTGGACACACCGACTCAGGTGAGCGAGAAAACACCGCCGACGTTTTTGTTCCACACCGCCAAAGACACCGCGGTGCCAGTCGAAAACAGTTTGCTGTACTACCGAGCCTGCGTCGATCATAAAGTGCCGGTCGAAATGCATTTGTTCAACGATGGGGCGCATGGGCTAGGGTTGGCCAAAAAAGTGGACGGCGCAAACCAGTGGCCCGGTTTATGTCAGACTTGGCTAACGCGTCTAGGCATGGTCAATCCTTAGCCGCTGGTTGCCAGCGTCGTCCCACGACAATCAGACCGATTACGATCACTGCGGCCGTCAGTGACGTGATGGCAAGTGGGACCCGCTCGAGTACCAACAGCGGCAACCCAATCGTCAACATTCCGCCTCCGATAAAAGGGGCGGAAAGCGGAGCCGCAAGTGCATAGTTTTCTGCGGCGTCGGTATCCAAGTCTGGATCCACCAGACGCAGCAGCACAAATCCGGTCGCGGTCACGCCTGTCGACATGCCGTAGTTGATCAATCCGAGTTCGAACCAGTGGTCTCGCGGTAGAACCCAGCGTGAAATTACGAGCAAGCAGACGCCCGTCCAAATCGCGCCTGCGATCGCAAGAATCGAAAAAGGAACAATCATGGTCGCCACGGCGGCAATGTTCAGCGACGCGATCGCGGCGACCACCAATACGTCCATCGCGGCGGCGGAAAGCCGGCCAATTGAATCGCTGTCGATCCGTTCTTCACACCCCAACAACCGAGTGCTGCGGCGAACAATCAAGCCGCCGAACAAGGTGTAGATGAACAGCGGGAAATCAAGGATTCGTGAAAACGACAACCGCGTCGACAACTGTTGGTTGGCGGCGTCTCGCACCGTGTCACTGGTGAACCATCCGTCCAAGGTCACCGCGACCATCAACACCGCTTGCTGCAACGCCATCCCAATCCCAAACGCCGTTATCAACCACAACGCCTGTAATAGCAGCGGATCAAGTGTTTCACTGCGAATTGTGGCGTAACCGATTGGTACGCGTGGCGGCGCCGCAACCTCGGTCTTAGCAGAATCGAGCAGCGGAGCGTTGTGGGCCAAGCGGTTGGTCGGGAACCATCCTCGCCGCGCCCCAAGATTGATCCATCCGATCCCGCTGATCATGCCGTAGACCAGCCCCGCGGTGGCCATCAGAATGCCAAGATCGCGGCCGCCGACCAATGCGATTGATTCGTGTGCGAACACCTCACCCATCGCCGCAGCTGTGCCATGCCCCCCAGCGAATCCGG
>NZ_ANOG01000676.1 GCF_000346295.1 Rhodopirellula maiorica SM1
CGGATAGACCTCCATCGGGACAGGCGACGTCGAATTCTGCCAAGAGATGTGTGAGCTGTATGCCATCGAAAAATTGGTTTCGTGATACCCCGTCACCGGTTGCTCACAGCCCAAGACCATACTGGGGACCGCTGTTTGGTCTTGAAAATGGTTCGCCAGCTTTTGATCCATACTGATGCCACCGCGAAGCTCCGAACCCTTCTGTAGCGATGCGCCCGACAAAATGTTCCCGGTCTGGCCTGGGTGAATTCCAACTCCTGTCGCGTTTTCGTTAAACAGCCCCGTGATGAAATTCATCTTGCGTTTCAGCGGTTCCATCGGCTGCAAACTTTTACCCAATACCATCTGGTCGCCACGTCCCTTGGCCCACCAATGTTTGCTGTTGATCCCGCACCCCATAAAGATGGCTGCAAAGCGTTTCGGTGAATCGGCAGGATCGTTGCCGGTGACCGTTTCAGATCCCCAAACCGGAATCGATTCCAACCACGGCAACGCCATCGCGACGCCCGTCCCTCGCAACAGCGTCCGCCGAGACAACCGGTACGACTCAGCTGATGCCATTTTGCGAGGTGCCGATGTACTAGATGCCGATTTGCGATGTATCAGGTCTTTCGACAGTCCCATGTTGTTCTTCATCATTCGAGTTCCAATTGGATTCGTTTATTCAAAAACGCGGGGCTAGTGACAATCACTTCGACCATGCTGCTAAATCGGTAACTCTGCGATTCCAAACGGGATCGCATTTGCCCAATCGTTGCTTCATCCGAAAGCTGCAAGCTTCGTCCGAGTCCATACGCCAACAGTTTGCGGCACAAATTGTCGACAAAATCGTCTTGCCGTTGGTTGCGAATGTATTGCAACAATCCGGCCAACCCGCTGCCTTTGCTCTTGTCTGGGAACACCGCGGTATCATCAATGGACCGGCCGCCGAGATCGCTATCGCGTAACTCACCCACGGGGCCATAGCCTTCAAAGGCGAGGCCGAACGAGTCAATGCGTTCGTGGCAACCAGCACAACTTGAATCGGCACGATGACGGGCCAGTGCCTCGCGAAGCGTCAAATCGCCTAGTTTAGATTCGTCTTCGGGCAGCTCGGGAACCGTCGCGGGCGGCGCGGGCACATGTTCACCCAACATACGTTTCACGACCCAGTTCCCACGTTTGACCGGACTGGTACGTAGCCCCGGCGAGTTGTACGTCAAAAAGACCGCCATCGACAACATTCCGCCACGTCCCCAACGGCTTGCATCATCGAGTTTTGTCCAAGCCTCGGTGGAATCGGCAATCACATCGGTGGGTACACCATAATGCTTCGCCAACACGGGATTGACGAGGATGTGATCGGCGTACAAACACTCGAGCACCGAGGCATCACGAGCGATGATATCCAACACAAAACGGATCGGCTCTTCATACATCGCCTGTCGCAATTCGTCGGTGAACTGCGGGAAACGACTTCGATCGACTCCGTTGTGCTGTTCGAACCGCCGGAAATCGAGCCAATTGCCTGTGAACTCGGTTGCCAATCCATGCACACGCTCATCACGCAGCATGCGGCGAACCTGTCCGACCAACACATCGGGCTCGTGCAAACGCCCCTCGGTGGCAAGTTCAATCAGCTCGGGATCAGGCATGCTGGACCACAAAAAATAACTCAGACGATTTGCCAGCGCAACATCATCAAGCGGCTGTATTTCGGGTGATCGCTGCGACTTGTCGCCCCCAACAGTTTCGCTGCGGGACTCGCTCGCCTGATCGATGCGGTAACAAAAATGAGGCGACATCAACACCCGCACCACGCTGTCGCGGATCGCGTCTTCGTGGCTCAATCCGTCGACATCGCGCAGCTCTTGATAAAACGCTCGAATGTCCTCGCGTTGTTGGACCGACAACGGGCGACGAAACGCGCGGGTGGCAAATGCCACTAACGATTCCACATGAACGGCTTCCGAGCGAACACGCAGCGATTCGAGTCGCCGGAACGTCGCCGACATCTCGTCAAAGTAGCGGCCGATCGCAGTTAACGTCTGGTCGCTGGCTCCCAATCGCCGAGCTTTGGCAAGGTAAACCTGCGATAAACCTTGGACCTTCTCTGCCGATGTGCAATCTTTGTCCTCCGCACGATAGGGATCAAATTCACGGTCTCGCATGAAGGTCGAATCCGTGCGATCGAACCAGATAAATCCGCTGTATTGCCGCATCGGCGCGGACGTGACGAAATCGAGCTCGGTCCACAACCGATCAATCTCGCGACGCTCGGAATCACTCAGCATCAAATCGTACAACGGCGCATCATCACGAAAGTATCCCATTTGGCTATGGAATCCCGCACTCAAATATCGCCCCTTTAACTTCTTTTCCTTTTTCGGGTCCAAGTAGACGCGGGCACGTTCGGAGATATAAAAGGCATCGGGAAAAAGACTGCAAAACCGCTTGAGCGATTCGTGCATTTGATCTAGTTCCGCATCGTCGACCACGGACATCGCTTTGGCGGCGTCGGAGTCGGGGAGCAAACCGAGATCGCCCTTGGGCAAGGCGACGCCCGTGTAACGTCGCCGATTGGCAACAAATTGGCGGTTCTTCCAAAGTACCAACGGTTGAGACCCGTTGTTCATTCCGGGCGAAGTCAAATTGGGTACTTCGGGAACCAAACTTTCGCGTAGCGTGGTCACAAATTTTGCGATGTTTTCGCATTGAACCTCCGCCTCGGCTTGTTGCTCTGGCGTCACCTCGTTTGGCAGCGCTCGCCACATCGCTTGAATCGCGGCGATGGCTCCGACCGACTCGGGCTCGCCCTTCAGCATTGCCCACAATGTTTCTGCATAGCGAGCACTCAAACCCTGCTGCCGCGCTGCCTGTGCTAGGGTCATCTCTGCGTGCCCCAAGGCCTCTCTATTTTGGTACCGCCAAAGCAAACTGAAGTAGTCGTCATAGTCGGTGCGTTGCCGATTGTAGAAATCGATGATTCGATTGACACAGAACTTATCGCGATCGGTGTTCGTGATCACCGGATGCGGAGCGAACTCGAATCCCGTTGGCGTTAACGCCAAATGTTCAGAGACCGATTTGGCCGCGGCCAGATATTTTTTCAACAGGGCAGGGGACATCGTCAATGATTCACCCGAATTGTCGAATCCCGCTTCGTTTGCCGGATCGATCGGGAACGCATTGGCCGGCTGGATATCCACGCCGATCAAATCGCGGATCGTGTAGTTGTATTCACTGCTACTCAGCCGCCGCGCCAGCACCACGCCGGGATCACCTTGGGTGCGTTGGGCTTCCGCGTCTCGGACCGCTTCGATCCAGTGGACGACCGCGCTGCGTTGCTCAGGCGTCGGTTGCAAATCCACATCTTCCGGCGGCATATCGCCGGCCTCGATTCGCTCGAGAACGACCATCCAGTGGCGAAAATTCTTGATCACCGAGGCCATATCTCGGTCCGCACCGAGGTCCAAGTCACCTTCGCGAGTCACGTCATTATGGCAATCGGCACAGTACGTCTGCAAAACCGGTTGGACCGTGTCATGAAACGTCACCGCCAACGGCTGCTCAGCAATTGCCGAGATCGTATTTGCCGAGATCGTGGGGACGACGACAGAACAGACGATCAATAAACGCAGCGTTTGCATGAGTGCGCTAAAAAAGGGTGGGGCAGGGTAGGGGGATGCCAATATTTGGCAGCCGAGGTGGGCATGACCGAACCCTCGCGGGTGCCCAAATAGTCTACAGACTTTCACCCGAGAATTACCCCTTGATTTCAGCCTGGTTCTCGAAAAAAGCAGAATTGCCAGAGTAAAACGCGTTTTTTAGGTAACGTGACCGGCCATCGAGCAGCCAATTCGCCCAAGCGTGACGAACCGAATCATCCCGTTGATGATCGCAGATATCTCATCGCAGATTTATCGCTGTGCAATCGAGAAATTGGCCTGATACAAAGAGGCTACGATATCGAACCCCCGATGGGTCGATAAAACACGTTGGATGGCACACGGTGTGCTCGCTGGTTTTGAAAGTGCTCGAAAACTTTCCATTCCCGAGGTGCACCATGAACGCAAACGCAATCCATCATTCGTGTTGGGTTCAATCCAATCCGTTGGCACAGCGTTTTGATCGATTGTCATCCACCCACACCAGTGACGTTGCCGTGGTGGGCGGCGGAATCACCGGACTATCGGTGGCATTGGAATTACTGCACCGCGGATTCAGCGTGGCAGTGTACGAAGCATCGATCATCGGTGGGGGAACGACCGGCGGCAGCACCGGGCACTTGGACGCGCACCCCGAAATCGGTTGCGGTGAATTGCTGTCAAAATTGGGTGAAACGGGAGGCCGCGAGTACGTCCAGCTTCGCCAAGCCGCGATCGCCGCGATTGAACACCGCGCCGCCAACGATTGCGATGTCACTCGCGTACCTGGCTATTACTATTCCGAACATGCCGACGACGCCTCATCACTTCGCGACGAATGCGAGGCCGCCGCCCGGCTAGGGTTGCCGGTCGAATGGTGTGACAAGCCTCCGCTACCATACGCCAGCGTTGGCTTTCGAATCGACTCGATGGCACGAATGGATTCGATGGCCTACCTGCGACGATTGACTGATTTGGTGGTCGAAGCGGGGGGTAAGATTTTCGAAAAATCGATCGCTCGCGTTTCTCTCGAAGAACAAACTCGCGAGCTGCCCATCGGCGACGGAACCGCCCACTTTGACCATTTGGTATTGGCGGCCCACTGCAACAAATCCGATTCGATGCTATTGGACATCGAGACACCGGCGTATCAATCTTATGCACTTCTTGCGGTGGTGACCAATCCGCCTGAGGATGGATTGTTCTGGGACAACTCGGATCCCTATTTCTATATTCGCCGCTGGGGAAGTGCGTCGGCAAACAAAATCATCGTGGGCGGCTGTGACCACCGCACCGGCGATGGTGACACCCAACAAGCTCAAGCGGATCTTGAGGAATACGTCCGACAACGCTTTGACGTCCGCTCGATCGAGTCGCGTTGGAGCGCCGAGCTCTTTGAACCTACCGATGGACTGCCGATGATTGGCAACGTTCCTGGTAAGAAAAACGTTTGGATCGCCACCGGATTGAGCGGCGTCGGATTGACGTTGGGTACGGCGGCGGGATGGCTGATTGCCGACCAAATCTTTCGTGGTTCTTCGACGCTACAGGATGCATTGTCACCGGCAAGACTAAGCGTCTCGGCGATCACCGGAGCAGTCACGGAGATGGCGGCTCCGGTCAAAGGCATGGCCCAGCGAATTCTGCCCGCAAAAAGAATCGATCCCGCCACCCTACGACCTGGCGAAGGTGCCGTGGGGGATGTCGAGGGCGTCCACACCGCAATTTGCCGAGACAAAAGCGGCACGCTGCATCAATGTGATCCCGTCTGCACTCACATGGGCGGCACCGTTTCGTGGAACGAAGCCGAACAAACATGGGACTGCCCCGTGCATGGCGGCCGTTTTACCAACTGCGGAAAACGACTCTACGGCCCCCCGGAACAAGACTTGCAATCACCCAAAGCAGACAAGCAATAAACCATTTCAAACGCACTGCGAAAATCGCACTGAAAAAATCGCTCGAGGAACGATTGCATGAACAAATCCAAGACACGGGGAAACGCCAACTCGAAGAAAAGTCGACCACCACAATCGCAAAACCGACAACCCGGTATCCAGGCCGAAATGAAGCCGCAACCACGTACGATCCGCGAGGATTATGTCGGCAGTGGCAAATTAAAAGATAAGGTCGCTTTGATTACCGGAGGTGACAGCGGGATTGGCCGATCCGTCGCCGTGATGTTCGCTCGCGAAGGTGCGGACGTTGCTTTTGTCTATCTGAACGAAAAAGAAGACGCCGAACAAACGCGGTCGCTAGTCGAAGCCGAGGGGCGAACCTGTTTGCCCATCAAGGCTGATATCGGCAAGGCCGCTTCATGTACATCTGCGGTCGAGAAAACGATCAAAAAGTTTGGCCGCCTCGATATCCTTGTCAACAACGCGGCCGAACAACACCCGCAAGAGGACATCGACGCGATCACCGAAAAACAACTGGTCGCAACCTTCCGCACCAACGTGTTTCCCATGTTCTATTTGGCCCAAGCGGCACTGCCGTATTTGAAAGAACATGCTGGAAGCTCGATCATCAACACGACGTCGGTGACAGCGTATCGCGGCAGCCCCGGATTGCTCGACTACGCGGCGACCAAAGGCGCGATCGTGGCCTATACCCGGTCGCTGTCACAGAAATTGGTGGATGATGGAATTCGTGTCAACGCGGTCGCACCGGGGCCAATCTGGACTCCGCTTATCCCCGCGACTTTCGAAAAAGAGAAAGTCAGCAAGTTCGGTAGCGACACGCCGATGGGCCGCGCCGGACAGCCCGACGAATGCGGCAGCTGTTACGTTTTCCTTGCCTCGGAGGATGCCTCGTATATCACCGGACAAGTGTTGCATCCCAACGGCGGCGAAGTGATCAACGGCTGAGAACTTTCTGATCGGCTCTTCTTGGCTTCGGATTGATCAACTTGCACGCAAGCAAACCGGCCATTTTCGACGGTAGATATTGCTAGCAGAAATTGACTTTGGTCGAGATCGAGGTTCGCAAACAAGGTTCGCAGAACCGAATGAATGGCCCCCGCATTCGCCGCAGTGTGTTTATCCTAAATGATTGACACAAGAAGATTTAGATCATTTGGCTTGGCGTGAAGAACGTGGCCAACGACAGAGGAGCACGCGTCATGTTGTCATCGTTATTACCACGACGACATGTGCGGTTTTGGCACGACGAATGCTTACAGAATCTTTCCATTAGAAATCACCGCAGCACGGGTCCGCGGTGCGGTCCGTTGTAATAACAGGTGGCGAACAAGCCAACCTTGGTGTGGGAGTGTCCATTCGTGAATCCGGTTGCTGAACCTGCTAAAAACGTGCTTGATGCGATTGGCAATACGCCGTTGATTCAATTGGGGCGTTACTTGGATATCGCCAACATTAAACTATTTGCCAAGCTCGAGTCGGGTAATCCCGGCGGCAGCGCCAAGGATCGACCGGCTCATGAAATGATCCGTCAAGCGATCGAACGAGGTGAAATCAACGCCAACACCACCATCATTGAATCTTCCTCGGGCAACATGGGGATTGGGTTGGCACAAGCATGTCGCTACTATGGAATGCGGTTTATCTGTGTAGTTGATCCTCGAGCTCAAACTCAGAATATCGCGATCATGAAAGCGTTGGGTGCCGAGATTGATAGGGTTGACCAACCGCTCGAAGGCGACTTTCTATCCGCCCGTCTGGCTCGCGTTTGCTACTTGCTCGAAACCACGGCCGATTCTTATTGGCCCAACCAATATTCCAACCCCGCCAATCCATTCTCGCATTGCAACGGCACCATCCGCGAGATCGATCAGGCTCTCGGTGGCAAGCTGGACTATCTTTTTGTCGCAACCAGCAGCACCGGCGCGGCACAGGGGTGCCGCAATTATCTGCGTTCGATGAATCGCGCTACCCAAGTCGTCGCAGTCGACTCCGAAGGCAGCGTTCTCTTTGGTGGCACCGCCGGGCCGCGGCAAATCCCCGGTCTGGGCGCCGGACGGGTGCCTCCGCTGGCACGCAACCAAACCTTTGACCACATCGCTCGCGTCCGCGATCTTGATTGCGTGGTCGGATGTCGCCGGACGGCCGATCGCGAAGCCATGTTGGTCGGCGGTTCCGCAGGTGGCGTCCTCGAAACAGTGCGTCGAATGCAACACCAACTCGAACACAAGACATGCGTCGCCATCCTGCACGATTCAGGAACGCGATACTTAGAAACCATTTTTAATGATGACTGGGTCGCAAACGAACTTGGCTGCGACTCGGAGAACCTTCGCCGATTGGCGGGAATCCCAAACGTAACGGAGAAAAAGGCGGTGATGTCATGAGCATTGGAATTAGAGCAAACGAACGCTTTACGGTATCAACAGAATCGACTTTGGATACGACGTTTCGATTGGCCATTGTTGGCTGTGGACCGCGCGGGATGTATTGCCTTGAGCGTCTTGCTCATGCGATCGAACAGCGAAAACTTAGCGGTCCGATTCAAATTGACATCTACGAACCGGCAGCCTACCCCGGCGCAGGCGTGGTTTATGATCCACGCCAACCAGCACATCTGAGAATGAATTTCGCCAATCATCAAATCGACGCGAGGCATCCCGACCAACGAAATCATCCTGTATCGAGTCACAACCTGATTTCAATGTCGTTTCTCGAGTGGACCAAGCGAAATCGTCCGCAGTGGTCCGAGCCTGAGGGCTATGCACCGCGGGCCATCGTGGGTGAATACCTGCACGACTGTTTTCAGCAAATTCTTAAGCGACTGCGGACACAGGCCACGGTCAAGCTGCATCCGGCGAAAGTAGTTGATGTCGAATACGCGGACGACTGCTGGATCCTGAGCACGGCGGAGGACGATGCGACTTATGACGAAGTGGTATTGGCGGTCGGACATGAGGGGTGGCGATCGGCAGAATCGTATCGAATCGGTGACATGATCGCCGATATTCCGTGCGTGTTCCCCACCGAAACACGGCTTTCAACCGACGCGGTGCCCGCTGAATCCGTGGTTGCGATTCGAGGTTTCGGGTTAACGTGGATCGATGCCGCACTTTCGCTAACCGAAGGTCGCGGAGGTCAATTTACCGAGCGGGACGGTCGCTGGACCTATCAATGCTCGGGACGCGAGCCCAAAGGAATTGTGCCGTTTTCGCGTTCAGGACGGCCGATGTTGCCGAAAGCGACCGACATCCACGAAGAACGATTGGCTCCGATCTGGAATCGCTACAGGAAACAGTTACGAATTCTTGCGTCCACCGCAAAGCTCACCCGTACCAGCGACGACGAAGGCGACAAGCCGCATTTTCGCGGTGATGCTTGGCCAATCATCATCAACGCCGCCACCGATGCACTGCACAAACTTCGGCCGGATGTAGAACGGTTCAACGTTCGACAATGGTTCCGTGACTGGTCGCGTTGGCGAGTCGTCGACAAGGAAGTCATCGCCCAGCTGCGACATTCCTACGACGTTGCAACGGGACGCAAACCAGTGGACGAAGCCTGGGCACTGGGTTTAGCGTGGCGTCAACTCTATCCCGCTCTGGTTGAACTGGTCAGCCAAGGTGGACTCGCCTCAGAGAGCGTTGAAGGATTCCAGCGAATTGCAACGGAGATGGAACGGATTTCCTTTGGCCCACCAGCGGAAAACATCGGCCGTATTTTGGCAATTTACGATGCCGGATTGCTCGATTTGCGTTTCCTTGCCGACGCAACCCCGATTCGTGACGTAGATGGCCGCAAAACTCTGCAGTGCGGTCACCGGGTGATGGAAGTCGACCGCATCGTTGATGCCACCATTCCGGGGCCTCATCAAAACGAGCAAGGCGGCATTCTCGACCGCTTAGCCAGCGATGCGTTTGTGCATCACAACAGCACCGGGCTGTGTGTCAACGATTCAGGACGTCTGGTGCAGCGAAACGGCAATGCATTGCCGGGCATCGCCGTGTTTGGCCGGGTCACCGAAGGCAGTGTGCTTGGTAACGACACACTCAGCCGTACCCTTCACACGCATCTGGATCGCTGGACCCAAAGTCTCGTTAAAACGAGATCAAGGACAGCGGCTTGATGACGGTGTCGCCAAAGGAAACGACCGCCGCGTTCAGTGCTGCCGTCCAACAACAACCATCCTCATCCTGTTCGCTCGATCGCCGCTGCGTCGGTGTCACAGCGTTGACGGCTCGCCGCGAACCGTGGATGAATTCGCTGCTGCATGAACCTGCGTTGGCATCGTTACTGCAGCAACATGGATCGCCGCTGAACGTCGTCACCGCTGATCCGATGCTCGCCAACGTTCGAGAATTGGATGGGGTCGCGAAAGCGCGATCGTTGGACTTTCGCGTTTTCTTTGCCCGCAAAGCGAACAAGTGTTTGACGTTCGTTAACGCAGCACCTTTGGCAGGCTCGGGAATCGATGTCGCCAGCCTAAATGAGCTCGAGCAAACCCTCGACGCTGGTATTGCGGCGAGTGATATTATCTGTACTGCGGCAATTAAAAACGCAGCATTGGTGGATGTCTGCATTCGCAACGGAATCACGTTGACGATCGATAACGAAGACGAATTGTTGCTAATAACCCACACCGCTCAGAATCTCGCGAAACCAGCTGCGGTCGCGATTCGGCTGAGCGGATTTGTTCATGATGACAACAAGTTAAAGTCGCGTTTTGGTGTCGACATCGAACAATGCGAATCGTTTGCCAAAACCATTCCGAGCAATCACGTTCGCGTCACTGGGTTGCATTTTCATCTTGATGGTTACTGCGCTCACCAACGTGTTTCCGCGATCACTCAGTCGTTGGCGGTCGTGTCACAACTGCGGCAACAGGGACATCCGATCCAATTTCTGGACATCGGCGGTGGGTTTCCGATCAGCTACCTGCATCGTGGCGAGCAATGGGAAGCGTTTTGGACCGAGCATCGCTGCGCGCTGCTCGGTCAACGGTCACCGCTGACCTATCGCAATCATGGCCTAGGTTTGATCGCAGTCGATGGCAAGATTGCCGGCGCCCCCAACAGCTATCCCTACTACCAAACTCCCACCCGATCCGCCTGGCTTGCCAAGATTCTGGATTCGCCGGTCACCGGCCGCACGATTGCGGACCAAATCCGTGATCACGCATTGCAACTTCGCTGCGAACCAGGACGTAGCATCTTGGATGGCTGTGGGATGACGATTGCTCGGGTTGAATTTCGCAAACAAAATGCGGAGGGCGACTGGTTGATTGGATTGTCAATGAACCGGACGCAGTGCCGAACCAGCAGCGATGATTTTTTAGTGGATCCAATCGTGATCGCGTCGCCTGAAGCAGCGGGCGAGGAATCACGCGAGCAAAACAACGCCGAACCGATGGAAGGTTTCTTGGTCGGCGCCTACTGTACTGAATCAGAGCTGATCAGTTTGCGAAAGCTGCGATTCCCCGCCGGAATCCAACGCGGCGATTTGGTCGCGTTCCCCAATACGGCGGGCTACTTGATGCATTTTTTGGAAAGTCGTTCGCATCAATTCCCCTTGGCAAAAAATCTAGTGTACGACGCACGGTCACAAACGCCATGGATGCTAGACAAGATCGACGCTGAGTAGATTGCAGCAGTCTCACAAAGTGGGTGGAGAAGTCGCAACAAAGCCAGACACTGATGCCAGCCCAATGGACATCTCAGCAGGCTTATCCCGACACCCATAACAAACCACGCCTTGGCTAGCGTTCTTGGGCTAGCGTTCTTGGCCATGCCAACATCAATCGCTTGCCCCCGCGCGGGCACGAGCTTTGCACGGTTGATTCACCCATCATGACCGGGCATTGCAACGTGTAGTGGCAGCCCGATTTTCTCTCCCCCAAAACTGTGACGGATACATCTTGAGATACACAAAACTGAGCCGTTATTGGCGAATCACGGCGTCGGCAACGGGTTTGATCGTTCCACTTGCAATGGCGACCACCGCATTTTCGCAACCGCCATCGCCGCGTTCGGAAGTGAGCGACAATCGTTCGACGACGACTCAACAAACACCGGATCGTTCGCTGGACGATCAATCCGAAGGCGTCGAATATTTGACGCGTGGCCCCTTGCACGAAGCGTTCGCCGAACCGTACGACGCCAACCCGCAGCCGAGTCCGGTGGTACAGCAGCAACCGCCCGAACCGATAGACGAAGTGCCGCCAGAGTATCGACCAGATGGCAAAAATGTCAGCTGGATTCCCGGCTACTGGTCATGGGACGAGGAACGCGAAGATTTCATCTGGGTCAGTGGCGTATGGCGAGATCTGCCACCGGGTCAACAATGGGTTCCAGGTTACTGGGACAAAGCGAACGATGGCTACCGTTACATCGGAGGCTTCTGGACCAGCAACAGCGTCTCGGAAGTCCAATACTTGCCGGAGCCACCTAAGTCGCTCGAACAAGGCCCGTCGTCTCCCGCACCAGGCGAAGACCATTTCTACGTCCCTGGCAACTGGGTTTACGAGAGTAACGACTACCAGTGGCAACCTGGATTCTGGTCGGCATCACATGCCGATTGGGTTTGGGTTCCCGCCCAATACGTTTGGACCCCACGTGGATGCGTGTACCAAGCCGGTTACTGGGACCATGACGTTGCTCACCGTGGCGTCTTGTTTACGCCCGTCTATTACTCGCAACCGGTCTACCGAAACGCGGGCTACTCGTATCGACCACGCTACACGATCGACACAAGCGTTGGCTTATTTGTCCATCTGTTTGTCCGCCCGAGCCATCGCCATTACTACTTTGGCGACTACTACGGCTCGCGATATTCGAACAACTATTACCCTTGGGCGACACGATACCAAGGCTACCAACACTACGATCCGTTTTACGCCAGCTTCCACAACCGCAACGGACGTGGTCGCAGCAACAACCTGCTCGGCTGGATCACGAATCAATACCAAGTGTTCGCCAACAATGATCGTTATCGCCCCGCGAGAACGATTGCCGATCAACGCAATTTCCTGAGATCGAATCAAAATACCCAGATCGATTCCACGGTGCTGCGTCTGACCTCGCTTGGCGAATCGTTGGACGTTTTGGCAAACAATCAAAACTCCGATCTGAATCTACAGCCAATTGGCAGCGATGAGGTACAGCGGATTCGTGAATCCCTCAATCCGCTGCGAGAACTCAGCCGCGAACGACTGAATCTCGAAAGTGCTGCCGCGAATGCGGACGCTTCGGTAGATGCCGACGCAAATGTCGATGGCAACGGTAACACAGACGCCAACGCCGATGCCCGAGCAAACGCAGAAGGCCGCGGAAGTCTTCGTTTGCCAGGACGCGATCAAGGCGAGTCCCGAGATCAAGGCGAGTCCTCGGCCGTCTCGGACCTCCGCAACGCAGCCAACGACCTGCTCGGCGGCGGAAACTCGAACACACCATCACAGCAAAATGATGCTGATCGGAACCAACAAGGCAACGCTGATATGGAGCGCGGTCGCGAAGCGGCCAACAATGCAGCGGACACTGCAGAACAACGAGCCCGTAACGCTTCCGAACGGGCCGGTGACGCTTCCAAACGGGCCCGCGATGCATCCGGACAAGCCCGCGAAGCTGCTGAGCAGCCACGGAACACCGCCGAAGGCGTTCGCGACCGAGTCGAAGGCGCCCGTGACACTGCCGAAGGCGCCCGTGAGATGAGTGAACGTGCCCGTGACCGAGTCGAAGGAGCCGGTGATTTGAGTGAACGGACGCGTGACCGAATCGAACAGGGTCGCGATGCCGCCAACCGCGAAGCTCGCGACACAGCCGACTCGATACGTGAGCGGATGGATCGCGCCACCGATCGTACCGGCGCGGGTGATCGTGCTCGCGACGAACTTCGACGCCGAAGTGACGAGGCAACTCGTCAAACCGATCGACTCGAGTCCCTGCGTCCCCAGCGGCCTGAGAATTGGCCTTCGCAAATTCGTCGCAGTACCGACCGCGCGATTCCGGATCGACCACGCCTGGACAACTCGCGTGGCAATCGCCCCAACAACGTACCGGGCAACGCGCCAAACAATGTGCCTGGCAACCTACGAGGCAACTCGCCAAATAATGTGCCTGGCAATCTACGTGGCAATGTGCCGGGCAACACACCTGGAAACCTTCTGCCGAATCGTGGCGGCAACGCGAACCCAGGACGAGCTCTTCGCAATGCAACCGAATCGGCTGCACCATCGATCCAGCAGGGAATCAATAACGCTACGCAAGGAGCCACGGGCGGCGGCAATGCGGTTCAGGATGTGCTGAACGGAGTCATTGGCGGCTAAGCAATTCGCCTTGATAAAAACGTTGAGCGAGGGCGGGTTTGATCGAATCCGCCTTCGCTTTTTTCGTTTCCACTCGGATTCAACCGACTACCTATCGCGAATCCGCACCGGCCGACGCTGCTCTCCCGTCGACTCGATTGCCACATAGGTAACTTCGGCCTCGGTCAACTTTTCGAGTTGTCCATCGCGTTCGGCTTGCACTTCGACGTGGATCGTGATCGACGTTTTGCCTTCACGAACCAAGTGAGTCCAAAAGCTGAGCACATCGCCAACAAACACAGGGCGATGAAACTCGACGCTTTTCATTCCCACGGTCACCATCGGTTTTCGATCGGTCCCCCACTGACGAATTTCGTGGTAGGCGCCGACCGCACCGGCTTGATCGATATAGCTAAGGATCACGCCACCAAAGATCGTGCCGTGCGGGTTGGTGTCGCGCGGCATCATGACCGCTTTGAGCGCCAAGTACCGCTGGTCCGAGGGAAGGTTTGCCACGCGATGTTCCTTTTTCGTTTCAGTCAGTGATTCGTTTTGATATGCCGGAAAGTCAAATTAATTCGCTCGCCGACTTTCACCGCGGTTTTAGGAATGTGATGTTTCCAAAACTGCTGCATCGTGCCGGCCATGATGATCAACGTGCCATGACCGGCGGGAAACGACATCGTTTCTTTGCTCCGGTTATGCCGAATCCGAAACGTTCGCGTCGCTCCGAACGAGACCGAACCAATCACGTTGCCCATCTCCGGCTCGTCATCGGCGTGCCACCCCATGCTGTCGGCGCCATCGCGATACCGATTCAGCAGACAATAATTGTACTTGCCCTGAACCGCTTCGAGCCGCTCTTTGATCTGGTGCATCGTGTCGGTCCATGGCAAAGCGACATTATCCAGACCGGAGTAACGATACACGATTCCCGCTTCGCCGTAAGAGGCGGTCAAGCGAGGCTGCATATGTCCGAAAAGTGCGGGCTTCTGCTCCCAAACACATTCATCTCGCAAAGCGACAAAATAGCGATCCGCCAATTTGGGCGGAATAAAGGCGTGTTCGTACATCAGCGTCCCGCCGTCGGCTAATTCGATCGTTTCCATTGCAAGTCTCGAGCCCAACGTAGTTTACTGTCAGCGTTCAGCGCCACGGCCGTGCAGCCATGGTTGTATCACAAAACCTCTGACGTCCCATCAGCGAGATGATCATTCTGTCTGCAGATTTTCGCTCAGCTCTCCGAACGGTAGGCAATGGTGAGTTCACGCACAATGCACCTACCGACTTGTTACCCCACACCACTGCGGCATAGCTGCCTAAAAAGCGGGGCGGCGGTCTCGTGTCGCTCAGAATTGGACGCCCCCCGCCGAGCTTGATAAGCTAACAGCCTCCCCTCCAACGTAACTGGCTCGCCACCCCACCCACCGCAATCGATAGTGTACCTACAACTCGGCAAAGTGATCGATCAACCGGCGTGTTTCTGCTGTAGGTAATTGCCATGCATTCGTAATGCCCATCTTCGTTTCCTGGTTTCGCTGTTTTGCGGACAACACTCTCACCGGCGAGGCAGGAAATTAGAGACTTGGTTCCCCTGTCCGCTCATCTCTCTCGCCCTCACGAAACGTACTTCTATGAATCCCAACCGTTTGCAAGCCTCCGCAGCGTTGATCTTAGCCACCGTCTTTTTCCTGGTGCCGCCAATCGGCACCGCATCGGATATTACATTTCGCCAACTTCATCGAGTCTCGGTGCCCGAGGCACACCAAGCGGTTGCCGTCGATGCGTCGTCGTTTTATGCGATCTCCAATCGCACAATTGGCCGCTACGAGAAAGGCACCTCGCGTCCGCTGGCGAAATGGACCGCACCGGATGGTTCGCCGGTTATCCATCTCAATAGCGGAATCGTGGTCGACGGGCGACTGTATTGCGCCAATTCGAATTGGCCGAAGTCGCCACTTGAAAACTCGATCGAGATTTTTTCAGCCGAAACTCTTGAACATCTTGAACGAAAGGAGTTCGACGAAACCGAAGGCGCTATCAACTGGATCCAGCGGCATCGCGGATCGTGGTGGATTGCGTTCGCATTTTATGGCGAGGCAAACATCCGCCGCACCTACTTGGTTCGCTACAACGACCAATGGCAAAAGACCGGAACGTGGACATTTCCGGAATCCGTCATTGAGCGTTTTTTACCCAACAGTAATTCAGGGGGCGCATTCGGTCCCAACGGACGCTTATTTGCGACCGGTCATGACCACGCAGAGCTGTATGTTCTGACCGTGCCGGAGACCGACGGCGAACTGAATCACATCGCCACGGTCCCCGCCCCGATCGCAGGTCAAGGAATCGCCTGGGACCGCAGCGATATCGGCACCTTGTTCGGAATCGTGCGTCGCAGCCATGAAGTGGTCACGATGCGGTTATCGCACCGCGATGAATATGCGGCACTGAAACAACCCGTCCAGTGGATTCGAGATGAAAACAATCCCGTACTTGCTCCGCGGAAAGGCGAATTCGATTCCACTCGAGTGATGAATCCGTGGGTGGTGCGTGCCGGCGAAACGTACCGTTTGTTTTATGCTGGAGGTGACGACCATAAAAAACACCGCATCGGAGTCGCCACCGCCGCCATCGATGACCTCACTCAGTGGAACCGAACGGGACCGCTATTTGAGAACGGTGCGGAAGGATCGTTTGATGCGACTTGGTGTGTGCTGCCGCATGCCGTGCAAATTCGTGACGACCGTTGGCATCTCTACTACACCGGCAACGCGGGGAAAGGCACGGGATTGAGTGCGTTTCCTGGGATCGGAATGGCGACCAGTTCTGATGGCATGACGTGGTCTCGATCCGGCGATCAACCTATCCTTGCCCACAGCCGCGAACATGGTACTCCAGATGCAATCGGGATCGCCGGAGGATCGGTATTGCAGGTGCAGCAACAGGATGGATCGACTCGGTGGCGGTTCTACTACACAGGTTGTCCAACGACGGGAAAACCGCATGCACTGAACCAGCAAAAGACGATCTGCTTAGCGGTTTCCGACGATGCCATCCACTGGGAAAAACGCGGAGCGGTGCTGCTGCGTGATCCCGAGCGTGACTACGAAGACATCGCGGTTGCCGGTCCCGTTGTCCATCAGGAACCCGATGGAATGTTTCGCATGTGGTATTCTGCAATCGGAACGCGATGGGGATTCTATTCGATTTGTTATGCCGAATCCGACGATGGAATTCACTGGCGTCGCGGTACAAAATCTGACGACAACCTGCAACTGAGTCCCACTGGCAAGGGCTGGGAAAAACAGATGGTGGAATACCCAACCGTCATTCGCGAGGGAGCACGCTTGCGAATTTTCTATTGCGGAAACGGCTACGGAAACAGTGGCGTCGGCACTGCGATATCAAAGTAGACCCTCGGCGTCTACTCGCTGACACGCTTCGAAGGAGCGTGCTTTTCACAACCCGATGCCGAACGGTCTCTTGTGGCTCAGCAGGCGACTGGGTTGTGCCGAGCGGCTAAGCATCGACCAAACGCTAAGTGGCGTCATCGGTAGTGGACGAGGCAACGAGTCCCGTGCTGCAGAGTGGCGTCTTCAATTTAAACTTTTCAATTTACAATTTAACTTTTTCAATGGTTTGCATTGGTCGAAGAGATCCTTCAACATTCCGCTGGAACGCCGAACGCCGCTGTTACAACAACTCAAACAGGCAGATGTCCGGGCCGTTTTCGCAGGCCATTACCACCGCAACGCTTATGGTCGCGCCGGGGCAATGGAAATGATCACCACCGGTCCGGTAGGTCGCCCGCTGGGCAAAGATCCGTCTGGCTTTCGCATTGTGATCGTGGATGAAGCGAAGATCCAACACCAATACTGGGCCATGGACGACGTCCCAGAGAAAATTATCCTGCCCCCAAACTGACGACCGACGACAAATGGCCGCCCAATGTTCCCAGGTGAAGCAACTTTTTCCACAAACGTTATGTCATGGGCACAGTGAGCCTACCTTGGATGCACCCGCATACCATTCAAACGCGCCGATCGAACAAATAGTGAAACGACCAGTCTCTATATTCCTCATCCGCTACATCGGATTGCTTAAACCGCATCGGTGGTCAAACGGATTAACAACTGTGATCTTCCGTCCCGCGATGGGCTGGCATTCAAGCTCGCCAGCAACTCGCAATTAAACCAACATAACGCGGTGATCTTTACCGACGATTTCAAAGAAGGAGAACGGGGACCAAGTGGGACGAGACGAACGATCGCTGGACGATATAAAGCGTGAACATGGATTGCTTCGACAATGTCGTCACTACCAAACAACACATTGGCTCTTTACTCACTGAATAAGTTGGATCTCTGGAGCAAGATTGGAACGGGGGCAGTCGTAAGTGCAGGGGCGGGCATCGTCGGTGTAGGCGGGCTATACGTCGCGATCGCGGAGACGCTTCTGCAATCCTGCCAGCTGGGTCGTAAGTGTGCCAATGTCCTGACGAAGTAGTTCCGTATCACTCGTAGGTGGCTCTCCGAGCAACTGCTGCAGTAGCTGAATTTGACCAGCCAATTTCCCTTCTTTCCCGTCCTTCTTCTCGCCCCTCTTCTCGTCCTTCTTCTCGTCCTTCTTCTCGGGCACCGGTGATGGCCCACTCGTAGTCTCGTTGGGCTTTTTCGCGTTGGTCGTACATTTGTTTGTCCTCCGTCTTCGCGGAAATGATTTCCATAGTCGAAATCGCGGTGTCAAACTCGATCCCAGGAAGCAATTTCCTGAGTGTTTCCGCGTCGTAGTCCTGAGCAAAAAGCAAAAGAAATGCAGGCGTAATAGACAAGTCGTTCGATCAGCCCGGCGTAAACTGAAACCTGCATCTCGACGTTGAGCCATCGTCCCGCCGAGTCGCGGCACCGCACATCGAGCACGATCAGCTTGCTCTCGGAAAACTCCTGGTAGCTAAACGGATTCAAAACCTCGACCGCCACGACTGGGTGTTCAAAATCGAGGATCGCGTTTAGCAATCCGAGCAGGGCGGCCGAGTTTTGAGGCGAGCCAAAAATTTTCTTGAACGCGAAGTCAACGGTCGGGCGAATTCCCAGCGGCATGGCGTTCATTCTAAGTGGATGATGAAAAATCTCAGAGCCTTGCCTCAATCGTAGCGGAGCCGAGCTGTTTGTGCGAACACGACACGATCGCCCCCCGTGATGGACACCGATTTCGCGGATGGCACCAATCGATCGGTCGCGATCGCCCACCGGTAGTCCGGATCAAGGATGCAAATCATACCGGATCAGCTGCAAACGGTCGCCATTTTCGCTTCCGTGTCGGACCAGTTGTCAGCGGTTCGATTGCGTCCGCCGATCCGGCATTCAGCCTGAGACACTCATTGCCAACACCACGTGCGCGAGAAACACGCAGACCACTTACTGCAATGAGAGTTGGCAAAATGATTGGCGGGCAAAATGATTAAATACCGGACCACCTCGATCCTGGAAATCATTTTGCCAAATAATCATTCTGCCATACCTACGCACTCAAATACCTCGAGGAACAGGCCACATACCATTTGAGAATTTGCATATCAAGTGATGCAAATTAAGCGTTCGCGACGGGGCATTTGCAAAACGTTCGTGATACCGTGGCTCGTCAAATAGCCGGCGACGAAGATCGGCACGGATTGCTCTGTGCAAATGCGCTCGACGACTGCGCGGGCGATGCGTATGGGCGGCATGCTGGTCAAAGAAGGGACAGGATTCCCGCCCACAAACGACGCAAGTCCACCCGGCGGCGGCCAACTGCAGCGCCACTCCACTCGGGTGCAGTGTGCGGAATTCTCGGAATTAAGTCCTGAAACCTTTGTTTTGTCCGCACTGTAGGCGTAGCGTTTCTCCGCTGTTCCGCTGCCATCGGTGATTGCGGTGGTCTCGTCCACTACGGTTGCTCGAACAGGACTCGTGGCCTCGCCCACTACGGTTGCTCGAGCAGGACTCGTGCCTCGTCCACTACGGGGGGACCAAGCACTAGGAAAGCAACGAACGGATCGGCGTTCCTTCGCTTCGCTTCATCGGACGACCAATCGGCGTGTAAACCTCTTCGGCAAAGGGGACTCCGAGTGCCGCAAGAATCGTCGCATGCAGGTCGGCAACCGTGGTTGCGTCAGCGACATCCCGGGTTGGATTTTTGGAATCCAATTTTGGATTGGGCGAAGTCTCACCAAACACTTGCCCACCACGGATTCCACAACCGGCTAGCAGCGTCGAAAATCCGTGCGGCCAGTGATCGCGGCCACCTGCGGGATTGATCGTCGGCGTTCGTCCGAATTCGCCTCCGCAAACCACCAACGTGTTCTCCAGTAGATCGTGATCCTGAAGTCGAACCAACAACGAGGCGATCGCGGGATCAAGCGACTCACACGCCGACGACTGCAGCGAATGATTATTGACGTGCGAATCCCATCCACCGAGCGTGACTTCGACACAGCGTGCGCCCGCTTCGATCAAGCGACTTGCCGCCAAACATCCGCGTCCAAACGGGGTGTCGCCGAAGGCGGCAAGCGTCGCTTGCGATTCTTTGGACACATCAAATGCCGACAACTGCTCGCTCGACATCATCCGCAGCGCCGCATCGGTCGCCGTGACATGCAACGTACGCTTCTTTTCGAGTTCCGCGATCCGGCCGCGTCGAAACTCTTTTTCGACCACATTGTAAAGATCGTCGATCCGTTTGTCGTAGCGGTCTTGCTTCACCGAGCGGCGAATATCGGGCACGGGACCAGCAGGATCGCCAATTTTGAACGCGTCATAGGCGCCACCGAGATACCCGCCCCGCGATGGAGATCGGCCGGGCAAGATCGAGATGTGACGCGGAATGTCGCTGTCGCTGGGATCCGTCTCGCACAACACCGCACCGATCGAAGGGTGAATCAAGGTAGGATCAGGACGAAAACCGGTCTTCACGTTGTAGACCGCACGCTGATGATCGCCCTCTTTGCCGGTCACGCTGCGCACCAGCGACGCCAAATGCATTTGCTCGGCAAGCCGTGGTAAGGTGTCGGCGATTTGAATCCCCGCCGCCGAAGTCTTGATTGCTTTGCTGTCGCCTCCGATCGCGGTTCCCGGATGCGGGTCGAATGTTTCCAGCTGGCTCGGACCTCCCTCTAACCACAACAAAATCACACTCAAGGGACGCGACGGGTCGGTCACGCCCAATTCATCGGCCATTGCCAGAGAATGGGCGAGCTGCGAGAGAAACATCCCGCTTGCGCCCGCACCCAGCAGCGTACGACGCGAAAAGTGAGCTTGGCGACTACAGAGCCGATCCGATGCCGTGAAATTCATCATCTGTCTTTCAATTTGCAATAGTGTTCACTGGTGCTGGTGCTAACGCTGAAAATTCGTTTAACAAGCCGCCGGCCGTAAGAGAACGTCCAGCTTAGGGTGACTCTAACAACTCGCATTCGTTCTTTTTTAAGGCCGGAGGCCGGTACAATTCATGCCGGTGGTGTTAACCACCGGTTTGGAATGCAGCAAATCCAAGGCCGGAGGCCGACACATTTACTCAGTCATTGTGTCGGCCTCCGGCCTTTGCAGGTCATTCGCTACATCCCGTGGCCTTACGGCCACGGCAGAGGATGTATCGGCCTCTGGCCTAAGCCGGACGTTCTCTGACGCGTCGCGGATCAATAATTCAACTAGCCGCCCGCGACTTCCGCGACGACGGTGATCAATCCTCGATAGCGAGGGCCGGTTTCCTAAAACGCATCAGTGGTTCCACGCCAATTCGGTGCTGTTTAGCAACACCCAATACAGGTCTTCGATCGCAGCACGACGGCTGCCGCTCTCGTTCAGTCGCGTTACAAAGTGTTGCTGTTCCGCCGGGGTAGGGCGGCGATTAAGCACAGCTAGATAGGTGGTCTCAATCGCCTGAGTGTCGGTTTTCGCAAACCGAGCAATATGGTTCGTCGCGTTCAGCACTGGGTTGTCGCCAATC
This sequence comes from Rhodopirellula maiorica SM1, assembly GCF_000346295.1. Lineage (GTDB taxonomy): Bacteria > Planctomycetota > Planctomycetia > Pirellulales > Pirellulaceae > Novipirellula > Novipirellula maiorica. Next base: position 21,831 of record NZ_ANOG01000676.1, read on the forward strand.
GCTTTACGCAACATCTTGCCGTTCAGCATCACCAATCGCTGCGAAATCGTGACGCTGTCGTTGGTGAATTCATCCTCGCCTTGATCCCCGTAGCGGCGAACAAAATCGTTCGTACTACCGAATTTGTCGAACTGAACAAGCAGTGACGATTCGCGATCGATCTTCTTGATTCGGGCACTTTGAATAATACACCCCGCCATCTGCTCGGGCCGCAACCGCGTCAACGGGAACACGGCTCCAGCGTCCTCATGCGCATCGGTCACCTCAAACTCCGCTCGGCTGGAGACGCGAAATGCCGAACTGCGAACAATCATGCGGATCAAGTCACGAAGATTAAATTGACGGGCAATAAACTCGTCCGTAAGCGTCTCGATCACCGCCGGAGCTTCTTCATCCAGCGGCAGATTATCCACCGCGTCGGTGGCACTGCGGCCAAACAACAATGCCCAAACGTGACTGACGGCCGATCGCCCCGCTTGCCGATTTTCCGGATGAGTGATCCAAGCGGCCAAACGATGTCGTGGCGAACCCCGCTCAGGCAACAACTCAGGTTGATAGGGAACGCTCGGCGTTACTTCGACTTCCTCATCGGCGTCTAAGTATTGGTAGTGATAGTTAACCTTGCCCTCTTGGACCCCTTGCAACCCATTGGTTTTAGCGCTGGTAAAAAACGCCGCCAACTGATGAAAGTCGGTTTGCAACCCTTCGCGTGGCGAATCCGCACTTCCCAGGCTGACGTTGCCGAGAAAATCGTCATGGCACTGCAGACAATCGATCCGCAGCCCCAGAAACGCACGCGAAGTTCTTGCTGCCAGCCGCACCGGATCGGGTTGTCCATTGTTGCTGTCAAACGTGACGGTCAAAAAATTGACTTCTGGCCGGTCCGTCCAAAGCCCCTCGGCCGCGACCAGTCGCCGGACGATCTGGTCGTAGCGAGTGTTTTGCGAAAATTGATCCGTTAACCAGGTGCGAAA
>NZ_ANOG01000677.1 GCF_000346295.1 Rhodopirellula maiorica SM1
GCCAAGGTGATGGGCTGAGTGCAGCCACATGAATTGCCGCCAGTCGTCCGCTGTCAAGTTGTCAACAAACGGGTAATCGTCAAACGATCCATCATACTTCTCCGCTCGACCGATGACTTCGATACAGTGATCGATAATCACATCGTCGTCCGCAGCGGAGGACGTTTTGGGTTTCAAACGCTCAATCGTCGGCACGCTAGACATTTTTCGTGTTCGCAGCAGTCGCCTAAAAATCCAATGGCCGATCGTGGCACGCAAGATCCATGGCATTCGAAAACCAAACCCCTCCATGCCCCCGGTCATCGTGTGAGTCAGATGTTCGCAAATTTGCGTCAAGTTCCAATTCTTGGACTTCGTGTACCCACCGCGGCGCAGTCGCTCGATCTCCGCGACAACTTCATCACCGGTATGAAAGTCCAACTCGCGTTTCGCTACCTTGCTCATTGTTCGCCTGCTTACCAAATCGAATAAACGAGAAATCAAAACAACAGCATATCGCGTCGTCCCGTGGTAGAGCAACGTTGGCAAACGACTTGGGCGCTGCTCCGTCCATTAAAGCGACAAAGAATTTCGGAACCGTGTCTAGCAGGCTTGTTGATTTAGTCGTACGACGGACTTCCTCGTCCGTCGAATACAGCAATGACGGACAAGGTAGTCGATCAGTCACCCATTGCTATAGGAAACTTTACGGAATCAACAAGCCGCTTGCGCCAAAGCGTCTTATAGACGATCTGCTTAGCGAAGTCGTCGGCGTTTCCAAGCCAAGTAGTTTGCCATCGCAGGATGCGATTTGAGCGTGTCAATCGAGTAGTAGTGTCGTCCAATTTCCTTTTCGTCCGGAATGAAATTGTGGATCGAACGGTGACACATCTTACAAACGGAAATCGTCTGCCGCATTTCCTCCTTGGTGAATCGGCGTTTCCACCAAGTTTTGCGATGACAGTGTCGGGGGATCAGGTGGTGTTCGTTGTAGGCTTGATCCACCTCGCACAGCACACACAACATCGACGCTCCTTTCAGGTAATCCTCTGGCAAACAAACTTTCTTTCCCTACTGAAAACTCCGCGCAACCTACAACGGCGGGTGGAACATATTCCTCTCCAACTGTTAATCATTGTAGTCTCGTTGCCAACTCTGCCGGAAAATTGATGCCGAGCGACCGCCTCCATCGTCACTCGGATAAGTAGCGACGTGTCGGCAGCTCCAGTCAGGAATCATTGGGTAAAATCCCATTAGCTGCCTAGGCGCTAGCCCCGGTTGAATGTCGGAACCGTGGCTAGCGGCTTGCTGATTTAATCGAAATGCGAATCGCATTGGTCAGCCGTGGGCCGTAAGGCACCGGGTAATGTATAGCCCCGGACGCTCACGCGCGCGTGACGGCTCACTAAATCAACGAGCCGCCAGCGCCAAAGCGGCTAATATACGGAAAGACTCCTACCTAGCTGCTTCATAGCAAGAAGGAAACTCACCCGCCCCTTCACTCGCACAGGAAACTAAACCATGACGTCACACGAACCTGCCACGCCCATCGTCCGCAAAATCGAAGAATCCTCGGATCCCGATGAGCATGGATCCAGTTTGCAGCCTGTTCAGAAACGGGAAGTCGTGTTGCGACTGGAGGCTGAATCGCTGGACAACATGCGTAAGCGAGCAACGGTCCGAGTCGATCAACCCAAAGGCAGCACCTTCGAAATCATCTGCGACGAAGGCTCGTACTTGGACGGCGACGATTCCGCGCCGCCGCCACTGGCGTACTACAGTGCCAGCATCGCGTTCTGCCTGTTGACTCAGCTATCGCGTTACGCGAAGGTGAAGAAACTGAATATCCGCAGCATGAAGCTGGCCCAGGAAACGCGATTCAGGATGGAGGGATCCGTTATCAAAGGAACGCTGGCTGGCCAGGGCGTCGAAGTGGTCACTCATTTGGACATCGAATCGGATGAACCGGAGGAAGTGATTCGTCAGATGATCGAGGTCGGCAAGAACAGCTGTTTCATCCACCAGTCGATCATGAATCCAGTGCCATCAACGATTCAAGCAAAAGTCAACGGACAGGTGCTCAGCTGATTGTATGCTTTGAGAAGTCATTCGGAAGGCGGGCAGGCTTTCAGTAGATTCTCTGTTTTGGCACGATCGGCTCGTTGATTGCGTGAGCCGTGGGCCGTAAGGCACCGGGTAATGCGTGGCCCCCGGCCGCTCACGCGCAAGCGGCTCACTAAATCAAAGGGCATTAGCCGCTTTAGCGATAAGCTGGATTGCTAATAATTTTGGGCAATCGCGTGTTTTAGGTTGTACAGTTTTTCTGCCATCTCTCCATCAACTTCTACGCCTGACCGACATCGCCATGACGATCCCGTGTTTCCCTCCATACCTCTCGGTTGCGTTTCGGTTAAGATACCTCGATCTCTCGCGAATTCCCGGCTGCGAGATAGCGAAAAACCGTCGGCAAATCCCCAAACGTCTTGACGACTTGCGCTGCGACGTGAACACTCATTTCTAACTGTGTTAATACACGAGCCCGCTAAGCACGAGCGTTTCGGCATGATGTGTCCTGCCAACTTCCCTTCCTAACACCAGGCAACCACTCTCGATGATACGAAATCTGCATTCGGTCTCAGTAAAATCCTTCACTTGCCTCGCCATCGTCCTTTGGTTTGGATTCGCCCAACGTTGCTCGGCCCAGGAAACGGTCGCCGCAAAAAGTGCTCGCGAGGTTCAGGCAGGCATTCCGACTGGCAAGCTCACCCGAGGCGTGTTTGAACAGAGCAAGCTGTTTCCTGGAACACGACGCGACTACGCTGTTTACGTGCCAGCCCAGTACACCCCCGACCAACCGGCTAACTTGATGGTGTTCATGGATGGAATGAATTACGCCAAGCCGGGCGGTGCGTTTCGCGTTCCCGTCGTCTTTGACAATCTGATTCACCAGAAGGCGATACCAGTCACTGTCGCCGTGTTCGTGAATCCGGGTACGATTCCGGCAACGCAGCGGGGCGCCGCCAACCGCAGCAACCGCTCGTATGAGTACGATTCGCTTGGCGATCGTTACGCGAACTTCCTGGTTGATGAGTTTTTGCCCGTCGCACTCGAAGGGATCAATGTATCCGACGATCCAGCGGACCGCGCCGTGTGCGGGATTTCATCAGGCGGCATTTGCGCCTTTACCGTTGCTTGGGAGAAACCGGAACAGTTCAGCAAGGTTCTCAGTCATATCGGCAGCTTCACGAACATTCGGGGCGGATGGGCTTATCCCGGCCTGGTCCGCAAAACGAAAGACAAGCCAAAGCCAATCAAAGTCTATCTGCAAGAAGGCAACGACGACCTCAGTAATCTGCATGGCAACTGGCCACTCGGCAATCGTTCGCTCGCGGCGGCACTACAGTACGCGGGCTACCCCTACAAACTGGTGATGACCGAGGGAGGACATAGCGGCAAGTGGGGCGGGCTTGAACTTCCCAATGCTCTTCGTTGGCTGTGGGACGACGACGCCGAATCGACAAACATTCCGTCCACCGCGACCAAGCCGGCCTGGGAACCGCACCCCGACGCGGTCCCACGCGACGATGTGCCTCACGGTACCGTCGAGGTCATGAAGCCCTGGGAATCGAAGATCTTCCCCGACACGATTCGCGACTGGGCCGTCTATGTTCCCGCTCAATACGACAAGGACACGCCCGCTGCGTTGATGGTGTTCCAAGATGGCGAACGCATGCGTGACGTGAACGGACGCTGGCGAGTACCGGTCGTGTTTGACAACCTAATCGCGCGCGGAGACATGCCGCCTACGATCGCCGTCTTTCTGAATCCAGGCCACCACAAATCGAAACCACGCCAAGGCAACAAGTCGTCCAACCGCAGCTTTGAGTACGACGGGTTGGGGGATCGTTACGCAAGTTTCTTGATCGAAGAAATTCTGCCAGAAGTGGAATTGCGTTACAATGTTTCCGACGATCCCAAGATGCGTGCGATCGGTGGATCCAGTTCTGGTGCGATCTGTGCCTTTACTGTTGCTTGGGAGCGGACCGACCAATTCCAAAAAGTCTATAGCAGTGTCGGCAGCTTCACCAATCTACGTGGTGGCGATGCCTATGCGGGACTCGTACGAAAAACGGAACCCAAGCCGATTCGTGTTTATATGGCCGACACCAGTGGCGACGTCGATAATGCGTTTGGAAGTTGGCCGATCGCCAACCAGCAGATGGCATCGTCGCTGAAGTACATGGGCTATGACGCCCGATTCGATTGGGCCGAAGGCTTCATGCACAACGCGGACTACGGTAGTTCGCGTTTTCCCGATGCGATGAAGTGGCTATGGCGAAACGAAGCTCACTCGCCAACCATCGACACCAGCGACGATCTACGTGGCGACCTGACGCTGCTGAATCTGCTTGTGCTTGGTGAGTCTTGGAAAGTCGTGGCCGAGGATCTGGGCTTTGCCGATGCACCGTGCAGCGACGATCAGGGCAACTTCTACTTCTGCGATATGAAGGCACCTGCGGTTTACCGTGTCGACGCAATCAGTGGCGAAAAATCCGTGATTGCGAAGGAGTCCGTCAGCGGACTCGAATTTGGCCCCGACGGAGTGCTATACGCATGCCAAGGCAAACAGAAACGCGTGATCTCCATCGACGCAACCAACGGCGATGTGAATGTGGTCGCATCCGATGTGCAACCCAACGACATGGCGATCTCCAAGGACGGCTTCATATTCATCACCGAGACGCGAGCGAAGCAAGTCACGCGAATCAACATCAAGACGGGTGAGGTTTCGGTCGTCGACACTGGCATCACACGCCCTAACGGAATTGCACTGTCGAATGACGGCGGAACGCTGGCCGTTTCCGATCATGGTGGTCCCTACACGTGGACATTCCGCGTCAACGCGGGTGGCGAACTGGACGCGAAGATCCCGACCATGCCGATGCGACTGCCGATCGACCCCAAGGGTGAATTCAAGTTCAACGAACCACCGCCCTACAGCTCCGTTTCTCGTGGCGATGGCATGTGCGTCGATGAAGCGGGTCGATATTACGTCACCAGCGAGTTAGGCGTGCAAATCTTTGACCCCACGGGACGTCCATGCGGCGTCCTTCCCAAACCCGACAAGACGATGCCGTTAACCAGTTGCACGCTCGCGGGCAAGAACCACGAGACCCTTTACATCACAAACGGCTCTACGGTCTACCAGCGTCAACTGAAGATCCAATAGAGAATTTGGACCGGTTCCTAACCTGCTAGGCAGGAGTCTTTCAGTACGTTAGCCGTTTTGGCGCTAGCCACGGTTCCGACATTCAACCGGGGCAAGCGCCGAACCGCAACGCTGTAAAACATTTTGTCGTAGCTACCTTCGCCAGAAGGTGGTGACTCGCATTTTCGCGGCAACCATCCACGCTCTGGCGAGCGCAGCTACGAAACGCAAATACCGTAATTTGCTGCCTCCAAATGCATCACAGCGCTTGCCCAAACGGCCAACCGGATATCCCCCCATCATTGCTGCCTGCCTGTTTGCTGCAATGAAAATTGGCAGAATGATTGACGGGCAAAATGATTAGAAACCAAACGATCTCGATCTTGGAAATCATTTTGCCAAATAATCATTCTGCCAAACAACCGCTTAAGCATGTAGGCAGATGTCTTTCGGTATATTTATTGTGCTGAAGCTAGGGGCAAAATTGATACACCCTCCAATCTCAGCGTTTGGAAAGACGGATGCCGATGTCCTGGACACAAGTAATTGGCGATATATCGAGGCGAAGTATTCAGAGGCAGCGGCAAGCCCAAAGCTGAAGAAAGGTAATTCCGTCTTAGACAACGCTTTTGTCGACCAAACGGGAAGTGCTATTTTCGCCAAGATCTTGAAGGCTACCGAAGAGGGCTATGAATTTGCGCTTCGCGCACCAAACGCCACCGCAACAAAGGCGAAGCTACTCGACTGGGTAAACAATAAAAACAATCAAACGAGGCACTAGCGGATTGTTAATTTAATCAAAATGCAGATCGCAGTGGTGAGCCGTGGGCCGTAAGGCACCGGGTATGTGTGGGACCCGGCCGCTCACGCGTCACGGCTCACTAAACCAACAAGCAGCTAGCGGAAATGATTGAGGCAGCGAGCAATGATGGATCGTTGAAAAATGTGCCTCGACAGTTCGAAAACTAGATCGATTGTTCGATAAAAGCAGAGCAGATGTTCGTAAGAGTTATCCCATCTAAAGATAGATTCAATGCTTGCCGCTTGATACTGCCGAAACGGGGGCTACTGAGCGAGAATTCTTTCGATACCATCGCCAATGAGTCTCATGCCGTTAATCGGTTAAAAGAACGCGGCCATGAGTTACCCCTGCGTTGTTTTTTTTCGACCGAATCACTCAATAATCGGGTTCGGCGAAGGCAGTGATTACACTGGATTCAATTTGATCAAAGAGCAGCTGGTATCAGACCGACACCAGCCAGCCATCGAGTCAATATTCCAGCTGGAGGGGGTGCTTGTAGCTTTGAAATCGAAGGTTGGGGCAGTTGATGCAACGCTAACTAAGGACCGTCGAGAGTTTGTAGCATGCACATTTTGGGCGGCAACTGGAAATTTCGAATCTCGTTGCGAACAGATTTCGCGTTGCTTCCCGAGTCGCAAGCAGGAACTCTTTGCGGCAATGCTGGCTGGAAAAGAGTCGCTGTCTCAGATGGCTACCTACAAGTCCAAATTGGATTGCGGTTCAAATCTCACGATGCAGCCGTATAGAGACTCTGAGGCACTTACAGTTATGTATGCAATGAGAACTTGGAGAGATGAGCAGGCCAGGCTGCCAACATTCAATCTCTTGCATGAGGCAATGTTGTCAATAGACGGCGAGACTCCTGCGGAACTTGTGGTTTCTAGTCTCGCCAGCAATTATGACATTGCATATAAGTGCACTAGCGTCCTTGGCAAAGACTGGACGCTTAACGTGACGAGCGGGTATGCCAACGGATTTAATCCGTTCACGGATGGTGCGATTGGAAATATCTATCCGCTCTTGTGGTGGCAAGCGGAAGAGACTGACGATCCGTCTGAGGGCATCGCACTTAATCTGTGCAAGGGTGAGTCAGGAGACACACTCGAGCTCTGCGGTTTTTGCGAGAGAGAGGGTATTCGCGCTCTCCTGAAACGCATTAATGAAGGCTCGAGTGATTTGAGAGGGGCGGAGATCCAAGAGTGGTGTGAGGATCCATCCACTCGTTGGACCTAAGAACAACTTACTTGCCAATCAGTGTGTCATCCATAACGACTGGGAATGACTTCATAGACGACGCTTACTGATAGCCCTGGCGCACCGGGATGTTCCAGTCCGGTGATCTTTTGCATCGCTTCGGTAGGCGGGACCGCACAAGCTACGGCGATGGTCACGTCGTTGCGGTCGCATTCTGGGTGATCATCCTTGAGTTGTCCCACAATATATCTGAAATAGTTTTGCAACTTCTTTTGAAAAGCCTCGTACCGAGCCGTATCGTCAAGCAACCCATCGTCAACGATGATCAACTTCAGCCCACCGTCGCTCGACCGAGCAATCATGTCAATCGTATTTTCATCGGCGATCGTCATTAGCAATACTGACCCTCGTAAATGCGGTTTGATCGTTTAAGATTTGCCCGAATAGGGGCAGCGAACGTCAGCCGATTATGTTCACTTCCAACAGCAGATGCAAGCACATGTTTGCTAGAGCGTAAAAGAATGGTCGAAGTGAAATCAGACGAAGATAGGGAGTTGCTGCAAAACGCAGCGTGCCCGCTGAAGCGTGGGACAACGTATTCCATCCATCAGCGTCAACGTTAGTCAACCTCAGCGTTCCGGTCAGCACTCGATCGATGAGCCAGTGTCTCCTGCAAAACCGTTCGTGTCGGAGCAGACGGACGAAACAGCAAACATGGGAATTCTGGCGAATCCCACTACCTGGAGATGGCTCAATGGGTGCCAGAGTGGATGGTATTGGGGTAACGCTGAAATGCTAACAGTTTGGTGTCGACGTAATTTTTGGTTGCGAACCTTTCCTGCCACCTCTCCCCCACCGCGGCGCAAAAAAGCGACCATCGCGAGACGACGATGTTGGAGCCGCGAGCGCCAGAGGAACCACCCTGTGGATCAATACTTGATCACTGGTTCGCTAAACAGCGTTTGCGAACGATGGACACCGAAACCAACATAATGAATGCTCGTCAACGACTCGGAAAATGGCATCTGAAGGGTCTCGCCGTTTACCGTGAACGACGCAGTACGTTGGTCCAAGTCGACCTCTAGACGGCAGTCCAACTCGCGATCTTGCTTGATCGGTTTTTTTAAATCGTTGCCCCAGCTCGAATCGTTTTCAAAGAGCGTGATTTCATTGGCTCCGATCCAACTGCCGGCGCACACAGCAGCTTTGGCGTCTTCGTCACTGGACAACACAATCAGCCCGTTCTTTGTTGCCGAGCCGTTGCCAGATTTCATCTTCCAGGCGACCAAGATTTTGCCATTGGTGACTCCGCGCGGCAATTCTTTTAGCACGAACTGGGATGGCCCCGATGCCTCGACGCGATAACCGTAAGGTGATCGTGAGATTTCTGCCGTCCCGAAGTAGCCATCTGACTGCTTGGCAATTTGCTTATTGGGCGTTGCTGACTGCTTGACCGGAGTGACGTGCGGAGTGAACGTGGCGTCCGCATACGGTAATGAATCGCCTTCCAATTGAATCACCAATCCCGGTGCGGACGTGTCGCCAGGATTGCTAGCCGATGTGCCGATCCGCTGAATCAACGCTCCGTCGATCACCATCGTCGAACCGTCAATCCGCACGTCCTGCTTGATATCGATCGCTTCGTCGGCCAACAAATCTTGAGCCCAGACGTGGCTGAGATGTTCGATGTTGCCAGCAAATTCAAACACCAATTGTTGATAGTGGCCCGCGATCCCAATCGGCTGCGATGCATCTTTGATCTTCACGCTCACCTTCGCTCGTGGATGAAACCAAAGGTCATCGATGCTGACGCGGCCTTCGGTCGCAATCCCCGTGGGGCCATTGGGATAGGTCGTGGCACAGACATACGGAGGCTCGCCGTCAATTTCGACTTTGGGCAGCGGCATGTTGCGGGCCATGATGGCGGGGGCGCTTTGGCTGACCACTTTGCCATAAGTGTTGGACGTCCCAGGTGTCCCACTGCGTGAATTGACAGCGATCGACCAATTCATGTTCCGAAGACACGTAAACACCATCCCCGGCGGGAAACGCGGGAGCAATCCGAGCCCACCGACCGAAACGCTCGGCTTCGTTAATCCGCTTCTGCATGCGACGTTTGCCTGACAGTTGGTGGTGCAAGTCGCGGCCCTGCAGCGTTCGCTCGTCGAAGTTCGGGTGGCGTTTACTGGCAACCAAAACTCCCAATCCGATCGCGACGTTACAATCATCTTGCACGTTCAGTATCGAGCGGTATCGAGCTTGCTGTTGCGTTTGCTTCAGGATGTCGTGTGTTCGCCGCAGCGTCGTGACCGACATCAACAGCGGTGAAGCGTCGTAGGTCCGGAACGTGTCGGAATGCTGAAGACAATCGAGCATCGGTTGTTGAAGTTTTCCGCCGATCTCGTACACCGAAGGATACGAATCCAATTGTTGATCCCATTTCGGGTTCAGGTTGCCTCCGGCTCCCGTGATGTATTCGAGAATCAACTCGGGATAGATCTCCTGTTTGGCCTTGAACGCATTAAATTCATTGGTATCGCCGCCATCGATTTTCCAGTACCGGATCCCAGCGTATTTCGACCACTCGACAAACGTTCGTGCTTGCTCGAGCGTCACGTTACCGCGAGTCCAAATGCCCAGCGAATTCCAGCCCAGTGATTTGATGTCGTCGTTGAATCGCTTCAGCACCTCTTTGGGTTCAAGCCCCGCGTATCGAGGAAAATCGCTCGGTTCGGCAACGAGGTTAAAAAACGGTGGACCCCCGGCGATACGTTTGTTAGCGTCTTTCGTCTGCCATCCATGATCGGTCAAAAAAATGAAATCTTGCCGTCCGCGTTTCAGGTACGTCGTCGCCCAGCCATCGACTTCATTGAACAGCGCATGTTCATTGAGTTCCTCGCGTGCGGCGGAGTTTGAAACACCCTTCAAACTCTGCAAGTCCGTACCACGGCCGATCCAATAGTTTTGAGCATACCAGGTACACCAATAATTGGCGGTTTGCTCATTTGCGGGAGGGACCAGATTGGGACCGTCTGCCGACACCGTGGCGGATAACACCAGGCTCGCGATCAAGAGCTTCGTTGTTTGTCTACACGTCGTCATGGGCTTCAATATACCTGCGTTGGAATCTTGCTGTCGGCGAGGGCGACATGTTTTAAGGGAACATATGGGGGAAGAAGGTGAAAAACCTAGACGGGCAAGCAACGCGTGTGTGGATGCGTGGCGATGGAAAACCTTTGCCAGACAAACTTAGGAAGTGTATTAGCAATCATTGGGTGAAATCCCGTTAGCCGTTTGGGCGCTAGCCCCGGTTGGAATGTCAAAACCGTGGCTAGCGCCAAAGCGGCCAAATTAGTTAAAGACTCCTGCCTAGCACCCCAGGCGGACAGGTTTGGCCGACTAATTGGCTGAGGATATAGTTACTTTCTTTGAGTTTGAAGTTACAGCATGGCAGAAGTTCCGTATCACATAATCGTCAAAAGCCGCGACGTTCCGATTGACTCTTGTCTTGCTATTTTAAAGCGAGTGAACCAATCAATCGCCAATAGCCGCGGAGTAATCAGGGAGGAGATTCGCTTTACCGATTCGGAGAAAATGGTTGATGCCACGACTGCGTTCACTGGTGCTTTCATTCGACCTATTTCGCTAGAAAATTTCGCGGATGGAAGCGATGACCTCGTGGGGCTCGTGCGTTACAGCCATTGGCATGCTATCCCCGCTGACCTCGAGCATCAGTTGTTAACGACCGTTGATGAGGTCTTGCGATGGGAGCAGAGCGACTTTTCGATAAACATCAGCATCATGTTTGAAGGGTCGATCGCACCATTTATTGGCGTCGAACGATCAAGAGACAAGCGGAGTTGGAAGTGTTATACGGATACTTTTAACGAAGCCATTCGAAGGGGAAGCGTCTCCGTCGAATCGCAGAAAGACGCGTACGACCGACTTGCTCATGCGTTAGGCGCACCCTTTGGTCAGAGCGAGTGCTACTTCGAGATAGTTGACGGCTACTTGCAGTTTCACTCAGGACCGGACCCGCGGGTGTACTGTGACGATGGGAATCTCGGATTTGGCGACGCAAGAATGCAGCACCGCCTCGTCATACGCGCTGAAGACCAAGAGACGCCGCTGATCGTCGATGCGCTGAAATCATATATCGAGTATATCCAGTTGACGGGAAGGGTCGCTGTTCGCATAGGCCTTTTACGAGATCACTACGAAGCATGGCGAGAGGCGTTCGAGCATCGAGAGGCTGCATACGAATATCAATTTCAAGGGTTCCTTACGAATTCCGCTATCGATTTTCTCAGCGGCAAATCGACTTCCGTTCCCAAAGGCGTTGTTCCCTATGCGCAGTACTGGAGCCAAAGAAAGGGGGGAGGGGGAGTTTCATTGTCTCTCGACTTTGCCGACGATAGCGTACGATTTTGCCTTTCTGGAACTGAGAAAGTCTCCGAGGAAGGCATGAAAGATTTCCTTCGTGAGACGGGGCTTATGCAGTACACCGACGAATCATGCATGATTTTCCATTAGGATCG
>NZ_ANOG01000678.1 GCF_000346295.1 Rhodopirellula maiorica SM1
TTGTCTTTTCTGCGATCGAAGCTGCGCTGCAAACTGCGGCAAAACGGCAATATGGCGAAGATGCCGACATCACGATCACGCTGAATCGCGAGAACGGACGGATTACCGCTCGCCACGATGGGGAAGAACTAGGCGAAGATCAGATTGGCCGTATCGGCGCCCAAACCGCCAAGCAAGTGATCATCCAGAAAGTCAAAGAAGCTGAACGTGACTCGTTGATGGCCGAGTACCGCGAGCAAGTCGGTCAAATCGTGGCTGGCATCATCGGCCGTGCCGATGGCGGCGTGGCAACGGTCAATCTCGGCAACGTCGAGGCTATTCTGCCACGCAGTGAACAGATTCCAGGTGAATCATTGCATGCGGGCGAACGGGTTCGCGCAGTGGTTTTCGAAGTCAAGGCCGCGGGCAACCGCGTTCGCGTGGTGCTCAGTCGTACGCGACCACAATTGGTGCAGCGATTGTTTGAACAAGAGATTCCGGAAATCTCCGAAGAAGTGATTTCGATCAAATCGATCAGCCGCGAGCCAGGCTATCGCAGCAAGGTGGCCGTCAGCAGTGTCGATTCCCAAGTCGACCCCATCGCTGTGTGTGTTGGGTTCCGTGGAAGCCGAATCAAAGCGGTTCGCGAAGAGTTGGCGGGCGAGCACATTGACGTCGTTCGCTACAGCGAAGACCCCGAGGTTTTGATTCCCAACTCATTGCAACCAGCGACCGTCGAGCAAGTTTTGCTCTGCGATATGATCGGTCGAGCGATTGTGTTGGTCCAAGAAGATCAATTGTCGTTGGCGATCGGTCGCCGCGGTCAAAACGTTCGTCTGGCCAGTAAATTGTGTGGCTGGGACATCGAGATCATGACCGGTGCCGAGCTGGAAGAGCAGATCGAGCGGGCCGTTGCTGGTTTCAGCCAAATCGATGGCGTTACCGAAGAGATCGCTCAGTCGCTTGTCGAGCAAGGTTACTTGTCGTACGACGACTTGTCGGTGATCGAGCCCGACCTGTTCATGGAAATGAGTGGTTTGACAGCGGAGCAGGTTGACTATATTGTCGAAACAGCGGAAGCACGTGCCGAAGAGGCCGAGCAGGCTGCGACCGAAGAGCGTCGTGCTCGTAAGGAAAAAGATCGCTTGATGCGTGAAGCCGAAGCGGCTGGGATCGCCGAGCCCGAAGCGGCTGCGGCCCCTCCAGCGGCAGCAACGGAAGCGGCTCCATCCGAAGCAGCAGCAACCGAAGAAGCACCGGCGGAAGGCGAAAGTGCTGAAGCCGAAAGCGGCGAAGCGGTAGCAGCGGAAGCTGAATCTGCCGAATCCGAAGCCGCAAATTCGGAAACTGCGGAAACCGAAGCTGCTGATTCAGAGTCCTCTGCGACCAAGTCGAGTTAGCGGTATCGTCGCGAGAGTCAACGTGGCTTTCGCGATCGCACGGCCCTCCCCCCCAGGGAGAGCAAGGTGTTCGCAAGGTGTTCGCAGGGTTTTCTGCGGAGCCCTTGATCGCTGACGGAGACGCGCTCATCGGAGACTCGCTCACCGGACGCGACAGTGTGTCAACAGCGGCGGAGACGAGGTGGGCTTGTGTTTTGCTGGCAAAGTTGTCATTGTTTGCCCCTCGTAGCGGCTTTCAATGTGGCTGGCAGTCCTAAAATTTTTCGGATTGCGGCAGATTCTGGCAAAGTGCCACTCTGCGACAGACACATTTTTCGCTATTCTTAACCCCAGACAGGGCCTCTCGCAGGTCCAAAAGCATCACTTGAAACAATCCCCGACATCATTTTCCCCGTGTTTTATTCACTCCGTGGGATCCGATGATGGCGATGGAGGAAATCATTTATGTAACTTCAACCACATTGAACGAATCGGTATGCCATCAATCCAGGTGTGATCCGCCAAACTTTATTTGATCACCTACAGTCGAGTTAAACGCACTTTAAAGAACGCGTTTGAGCCGACGGCGTGTTAGTGAAACACGTAAAGCGTCGCATGGGTTCTGCGGAATTCAGCAACGTATACTTTCCGTCGTGTTGATAAGGAAAGCGTAGTTGGTCTTACCGATTCCCAAACGAAACTGACAGGATTTCTACCCCGTGCCCGCACGCATTTACGCGCTCGCCAAAGAACTGAACTTAGACAGCAAAGATCTCGTCGATATCGTCAAGAAAGTCGGTATTACCGGCAAAGGCTCGGCGCTTGCCAGTCTGACCGACGAAGAAACACAGAAGGTTCGCGATCATCTCGCCGGATCTGCCAAACCTGCTGCTCCCAAAACACCCGTGGTTGCCAAGGCAACGACATCTTCAACGGCCCCCGTTGCGGCGGTTCGTGACTCGGTAGTTCCCGAGAAACGCAAACCGGTTGCGATTCAAATCGGCCGACCGAACAAGCCAAAGCCAGCGAGCGTGGGGGGATCCAAACCTGCAGCTCCGGCACCGATTCGTTCGCCATTGTTTGACGATTCGCCGTCCAGCAAGAAAGCGGCAGCGGAAACGCCGGCGAAGGCCCCCGCCGCAGAGACGCCTCCTCCGGCGCCAGCGGCTCCCAAACCGGCCGCAGGTAAACCGGCTTCGGATTCGGGGAAAAAATCCAAGGATGCACCACAGCGAAAAGGTGGTGTCGGTGGGTTGGCCGCGCGTGTCGCAGACAAGGTCGGCTTTAGCAAACGCACGATTCCGACCGGAGCGATCGATCGCAGTGCGCCCGTCGCGGCAGTACGCCCTGATTCGGCAGCACCCAGTGGCGGTGGTATCCGTTCGCTCGATCGTCCTGCCTCGAGCGGCAGTGGTGACAAGAAGGGTTCCAAGCCCAAACGTCGCGAGCCTCGCATTAACGTCAAAATGGCGGCACTAGGCGATGCACCGGAAAAAGTGGTCCCCAAATCCGCTCCGGGCGAACCGAAGGCACAGAAGCCGGATATCAAACTCAGCAAAGATGTGATTGCTGGTCACAAGCAAGGTATGAAGGCACCGCTTGAGCAAATCGCTCAGGACGACGCCGACAGCAAGCGTGGCGGCACTCGTAAAATCGGCAGTGGCGGTTTGAGTGGCTTCACGGGCGAAAAAGGTCACAAGGGTGGCAAATCGATCGAGGAAGAGGACAAGCCACGCAAGAAGGGGCTGTCCGGGATGGCCAGCGCCCGCGCCGAACGATCGCGTGGCGGTGGCGGCGGACGTCGTCACAGGAACGAATCGTTTGATCGAAATACGGGACGCGAGT
Source organism: Rhodopirellula maiorica SM1 (assembly GCF_000346295.1). Lineage (GTDB taxonomy): Bacteria > Planctomycetota > Planctomycetia > Pirellulales > Pirellulaceae > Novipirellula > Novipirellula maiorica. Next base: position 3,204 of record NZ_ANOG01000678.1, read on the forward strand.
CACCGTATCGTCGCCGCACGCTGAAGCGAAAAGGCACCAATACGGCGGCCCCGCGTAAAGACAAGATCCAATTGGAATTGCCCTGCACCGTGCGTAGCTTCTCGGAAGCCGCCGGAGTTCCGGTCGCTCAAGTGTTGCGAACGTTGATGGGCATGCAGATCATGGTCAATATCAACGCCCAGCTTGATTTTGAAACCGCGGAACTGGTTGCTGCGGAGATGGATCTTGATATCGAATTGAAGGCTTCGGAGACGCTCGAAGAAGAGCTGATCACCGAGCTCGAAGAAAAAGAAGACTCCGAAGAGTCGCTCGTTCCTCGTGCTCCGATCGTGACTTTCTTGGGCCACGTCGACCACGGCAAGACAAGTTTGCTCGATTACTTGATCGGCATCAATGTCGTCAGCGGCGAAGCGGGTGGGATCACCCAGCACATTCGTGCTTATGAAATTGACAAAGACGGACGTAAAGTCACCTTTGTTGATACGCCGGGTCACGAAGCGTTTACCGAAATGCGTGCTCGTGGTGCCAACGTTACCGATATTGCGGTACTGGTCATCGCGGCCGACGACGGCATCATGCCACAAACCGCCGAAGCGATCAGTCACGCGAAAGCCGCGGGCGTTCCCATCGTGGTGGCGCTGAACAAGGTTGACCTCGAAGGGGTCGATCCAAACCGCGTGTTGACGCAATTGACGGAACATCAATTGACGCCAAGTGAATGGGGCGGCGACGTCGAAGTGATCCGAACCAGTGCCATCAAGGGCACGGGGATGGATGAACTGTTAGAGACATTGTTGACCATCGCGGAGATGAACGAGTACAAGGCGAATCCCGACCGCAAGGCGTTGGGGGTTTGTATCGAGTCCGAACAACAGGGCGACCGCGGTGTGGTTGCCAAGCTTGTTGTGCAAAACGGAACGCTCCGAGTCGGCGATGTGCTGGTTTGTGGTCCATCGCACGGACGAGTGCGTTCGATGAAGGACACGTTAACCGGCAAAAACATCAAGGAAGCGGGCCCAAGTACTCCGATCAATATCACCGGATTGGACCAAGCTCCGGGGGCCGGCGATCGTTTCCACGTGCTCAAAGACATCGCTCAAGCGAGAGAAATTGCCGAGAATCGCGAGTCGAATTCGAGTCGCGAGAACCTGTCGGGCAGTACCACCAAGGTGTCGTTCGATACGTTCCAAGAGATGTTGGCGGGCGGAAAGATCGGTGTCGAAGATCGTGTCAAGCTGAACTTGATCATTCGCGCCGATGTCAAAGGCTCGCTCGAAGCGATCGAAAAGGAACTCAGCAAGTTCGATCATCCCGAAGTCGAGTTGCGTGTGTTGCAGAAGAGCGTCGGCGGTGTATCGCTGGCCGATATCACTCTGGCCTCGGCATCCGAGGCGGTCGTGTTGGCGTTCAATGTAATTCCGGATGATCAAGCCCGATCGTTGGCCGAAGAGCGCGGGATTGAAATTCGACGTTACCAGGTCATCTACAAGTTGGCGGACGACATCAAGGCGATGATCGAAGGTCGCTTGAAACCCGAAGAACGGATCGTCGAACTGGGACGTGCCCTGGTCAAACAGGTCTTCCAGATCAGCCGAGTCGGAACGATCGCGGGCTGCTATGTCGCACAAGGAGTCATCCAACGGGGTTGCCGCATTCGTGTCAATCGCGACGGTCGTACCATCGGCGATTACCCGCTCGATACGGTCAAGCGAATCAAGGAAGATGTCAAAGAAGTTCCGCGTGGAATGGAATGTGGTATCCGCCTGAGTGGATTCAACGACATCAAGCAAGACGACGTGTTGGAGGCCTATCGCATCGAAGAGGTCGCTCGAAAATTGGATTAAACCGCTTGCGGTTCCAACGCCCGACTCGCTGGTGTTGATTGACCCAGCGAGTCCGCTTCATCGGCTTGTCTGTCGCTGGTTGGATCATGTGCGGTTCGAATCCAGTGCGGTGGATGTTAAGTCCACTGTGGAAATCGTGGAAATCGATCGCAGCGTACGAAACCTCTGCAGCAGCGAAGACCTAGCCGGTCACCGTGGTGCTTTCTGGCACCGCGGAGGTTGGATCGACCGTGTGCTGTACGTGGCGGTTTAACGAAGGTGCTGCCGAGCCGGAGCGTTGGATCGACTGCGACACGTTGATCGCTACGTTCTTTTATCTCCATCGAAGCGTCCTTCGCTGCGTTATCCCCGTCTTTTTTCTACCTTCTATCTCACCCCTCGTTCCTAATGTCCCGTCGTTTATTAAAAGCTGCTGAAGCGATCCGCGAAGTCGTCGCCTCGACGATTTTGACCGAAGTTCGTGACCCACGCGTCAAAGATGTCACCGTGATCGGAGTCGAAGTGTCGCCCGATATGCGCGAAGCAAAGGTGTCCGTCAGCGTGATGGGGTCGGAGAGCCAGCAACAGCTTGCGATTCGCGGGCTGCAAAATTGTGCGGGGTTCTTACAGGCCAAGATCGCCAACCGTATCGACGCCCGCTACACGCCGAAATTGACATTCAAGCTAGACAAGGGACTGCAAAACGCCCTGGTCGTGAGTGAATTGTTAAATAAGATAAAACAAGAAAAAACGGGGGCTGAGTCTCCCGAAGCCCTTCCGTCGGATCAGGATGACGAGCCAAACGAAGGCGTCCAGTCGTCAGAGCAGGCCGAAGCCTCGGACGACGACTCGAATCCGTCTCAGGACGGAACACAGGCTTAATCACGATGCTGGACTCGTCTTCCTCAGGCGTGTCCTTGCTCCCCGGCATCGGGAATGTTGGCCAAGGATGGTCGCTGACGAATGCCCTATAAATTGACAACACCCAATACCTCTTCATTGCCGCAAGATGTCCGCAAGTAACCGCGCTGCCCTGATTACCAAACTGTATGCTGCGTTAAAGAAGCATTACAAGCCAACGCCGCCACAGCCCGCTCGACCATTGCTCGAGCACATTTTGTACGCGTCGCTATTGCAAGACGCTTCTGCTGAGCTTGCGGATGAAGGCATGGCTAAGTGCGAGCAAGACTTCTTTGATTGGAATGAAGTTCGGGTCACCACGGTCAGCGAGCTGAGCCAAGTGCTTTCGCGGTTGCCCGATCCAACCAAAGCGGCAACGCGGCTGAAGACGAATCTGCAATCGGTGTTCGAAGAGTTCTATACCTTCGATTTGGACCATCTCAAGAAAGAGAACTTGGGCAAGGCGGTTGCGAAGTTCGAAAAGATGCCCGGCATGACGCCGTTCGTGCTTAGTTACACCATTCAACACGGGCTTGGCGGTCATTCGATTCCGGTTGACTATTCCGCGATGGTGATCCTGATGGTGACCGACATCGCCTCGCAAACCGAAGCGGCCGCGGGCAAGGTTCCCGGGCTCGAGCGAGCAATTCCGAAGAGCAAGGGAATCGAATTTTCCGATCTGTTGCACCAGGCTGCGGTCGCATTGAACAATAACGCCAAAGACAAAAAGTCGCGTGCGTTAGTGGATGATGTTGCCAAAGGATCGAGCAAGCGTTTGGACGAATGGCACAGCAAACAAAAGGCAGCGAAGCAACGCGTAGCCGATCGCAAGGCCAAAGCAGCCGAAGACGAAGAGCTTGAACAAGCGACCGAGGATGTGAAGCCGGCCAGTAAGAAATCAGCCGAGTCCGCTACGAAAGCGAAGAAAGCCGACAGCAAATCCGCTGCGGAGGAAGAAGCAACGTCGACGAAGTCCAAAAAGTCCGCAGCCAAGAAGGCGGCGCCGACGAAGGCTGCTGAGATCGCGGCCGAACGTACCGAGTCAAAGAAGAAGGCTGCCGGCAAGGATTCTAAGAAAAAGTCGGCCAAGGCGAGTGCGTCCAAAGGCGATGCTGCCAAGCCAGCGACAAAAAAATCGGCTAGCCGCAAACTTTCCAAGCGAAAGCCGCGATAGTGTCGATCGCCGCGGTTTGACCTCCATCTTTATTCACATCCCATCACTCCAACTATCCTTTTCTGAGCAATCATGGCTGGGCACTCAAAATGGGCGAACATTCAACATCGCAAAGGCCGTGTGGACGCCCAACGCGGCAAGATGTGGAGCAAGCTGAGTAAAGCCATCATCGTGGCGGCAAAGATGGGCGGGGGCGACCCCGACGCGAACATTCGATTGCGAAAAGCCATCGACGACGCCAAAGCGGTCAGCATGCCGAAGGACAATATCCAACGGGCGATCAAGCGAGGTACCGGCGAACTCGAAGGCAGTGACGTCGAAGAACTGCTATACGAAGGCTACGGTCCCGGCGGTGTCGCGGTGATGTGCGAGGTGATGACCGACAACCGGAATCGCACCACGCCAGAACTACGGAGCATGTTTGGCAAATTTGGTGGCAACCTTGGGAATACCGGTTGCGTCTCGTATTTGTTTGACCGCAAAGGATTGTTTGTTTTTGATCCCGAAACCGCCGACGAAGAGAAGCTGACTGAGATCGCACTGGAAAATGGTGGCGAGGATGTCGAGCCGCTTGACGATGGCAAGATCCAAGTTACTTGTGATCCGGATGTCCATCAAACTCTCTCCGACGCATTCGCTGCTGCAGAGCTTGTTCCGGAAATTTCGTCGATCAGCCAGATTGCTCAAACGATGGTCGACGTCGAGGGTTCGATGGCTAAATCGGTGCTGCGTTTGCTTGAGGCGCTTGATGATCACGACGACGTGCAAAACGTCAGCACCAACTTGAACATCACCGACGAGATGTTCGAAGACTAGGCCTTCCGTCGCGGAAGCCGCTAACGGTATTCGGTCAATGTTGCGGTTCTGCCCCGCAATTTTGCGTCTTCGTCGTTCTCGAATTGTCAAACCACCGAAACCTGCTAGAATGCAGGTTGCTTCACGGATCATCGTTTCCGATGGTCCACACCCGGATTCGGGGGCGATCTGGATTCGACCGGACGTTTTGAAGCGATGGTTGCATGTCGTGGTTGATCAGTTGGCCACGTAAAAAGCTGATCAAAATTTTTAGTTGCAGACGAAAGTTTCGCACTGGCCGCCTAAGAACAGGCAGCCCGGGCTGATGGGGGCCGCCAGAGTCGCCTGAATGCCCGTCACAATTCTGGATCGCTTGCCGTCCTACTCGAGACGCGGTGAGTTAAAAAAGATTCGAGTTAGCAAAGCTTGGAGCCTGTCAGGCAGCGCCAAGGTGAGCGAAAAGTTTCCTTCGAGGAGACACAAATAGTTTGACTAAACATGTAGACGCTGTCGTGGATGCATCGCGGGACGCGGGTTCAATTCCCGCCGCCTCCACTAAAGCCGAGTTGTGAGAAATCGCAACTCGGCTTTTTTGTTGGATGCTCGGCTGCAAACACGTTCGGCAAACAAGCATCGAGAAAGACGCCCTGAAAAATAGGGTGCCAGGGCCGCCGGTGGTCCACCCGATAGCGTCTGACTCAACACACCCATTGATGCCACAAATTGGTAGTGCGCTAGGAAATCATCAGCATGCAACTTCGAATCACGCTCGTCCTCGCTTTCTTGATGTCTTCGCTCTGCACGTCATTCGCTGATGATTCTGCGATGCCGCTGCCAATTCGTGATAATCAGGGCCGCCAAATTGTTGCGGGAGGCTTCGTCACGATTACCGAAGACCTGAAAGGGACGGTTCGCTACAGTGCAGACGATTATCGCCGGATGGTCCAGATGGGAGCCAACTTTCAAGTCATCCGGACGGCGCTTGGGCGACTGGGGGGCTGGCCGGGCCAGGAGGAAGATCCCAACTATTTGCAGCAGCTTGACGAGATGGTACGTATGGCTCGCGACGCAGGGCTGCAGACAATCTTTAAGTTGGTCGTCTACGACATCAGACCGTTTGGGCATCCGCAGTGGGACGCGATCTACCAAAACACCAATGGCGCCCAAGACAAACTGCTGAACGCGTGGAGCAAACTTTGGATTCGCTACAAAGACGACCCATCGGTTTTCGGCTACGACATTCTGAACGAGCCGCAACGCGGGTTGGATTCCAATTTGCAACGTTGCTTTCAAGAGCAATTGCTGCCAACACAGCGGCGATTGGTCGACGCGATGCAGGCGATCAGCCCCGACAAGTGGGCGTTGTACCAACCGTTGTATCGCGAGACGGGAGCTGGCACAGGCCCCTTCCTGCCGATGACCGTGCCCTTCGGACGCAATCGCGTTATCTACGCACCTCATCTGTATCAAATGAACTTGGATCGGATGCGCAAGACACTGCGGCGATATGAACGTGAGGCAGCGATTTCCGACGCACCGTTGCTGCTCGGCGAATGGGGGCCGGCGACGGACATCGCAGCCGATTCGGACGTCGTGATGCAAGAGCGATACACGAACGTGTACCGGGCAACCGCCACCGAATTGGACCAGCATGGGATCGGGGCGATCAAAGCATGGTTCTGCGGGTCTCGAGTCGAACTCAGGTCCAAGACGCGGCGCGAACCATTCACATGGGCGATCTTCTCGGACAAGTCTGCGGTTGGAAATGTCGAGCGAAACTATATCACCGATGTACTCGCTCGCCCCCGTCCATTGGCAATCGCAGGCGATCTGAAAGACTGCCAATTTGATTTTGACTCGCGGGTGCTCGAGGTGAAACTTAAACCAGACGAAGCGTCGGGTAGTAGCGAGATCTTCGTTCCCCGGGACCGTTTCTATGCCAATGGATTCCGCGTTGAAATCGGTTCAGAGGTGGTGTTGGAAGTGAAGCCAGACGAATCGCAACTCTCAACGTCATCCGTCAACAATACGCCAATCGATACGGATGCGCCAACTGATATGGATGTGAAACGCCGTGAACAAGCACGTCATTTGCATTGGGACGCCGATTTACAGCGTCTGGTGATCAAGAAATGGGTATTGGATGTGCCGGTGGTGACGTTACGGATTACGCCGCTTGCCTAGCAGGAGGATCGTTTTCCGAAATCACATTGCGGTCATTTTTGCCGTGTCATCAGGCGGCCTTGAATAGCACTCGATTGCGCGGCACGCGACCGACCATTTCGTGTCCGTAGGTGGAAAGCGTTGCATCGGCGACTTCAAACCCGTGGCGAAACAGCAAACTGAATTCGTGGTCGGTCAACCGTCGCAGCGTTGTTTCAAGCTGCGAGACACGTCGCACTTCACTTTCGGTCAGCGCAGGTTTGCCGCCAACGGGACTTCGCGAGTACACCTTCTTCGTCGCCAAACCAAGTCGCAGATAGGCACCGGTTCCAGGGTTTTGTCTAAAATACTCTATCAACATCCTCGCTCGTAGACTTCGCACTTGGTCGGTTGCGACATCCACCAATCGCATGGATGCTTTCAGGTATCCTGGCCGCCAACGTGATTGCCGCGTTTCGTTGGACAATGGGCGTGACGCGTCACAGACGATCAAGAAATCAGTGCCTTCACGTAATCCGTCGCCAGGCTTGAACAGCGATTCCACACCCAAATTGTCATATACCCCTCCGTCCCAAAGGTGCAGATGTTTGTACTTTGGTGCGATCGCGTGCCAATCGGCTTCGCGGAATTCGCTCCATTGGTGCTGTCGTGATCGGATCATCAGCGGACCGATCAGCCCGGGGACCGCAGCGGATGCTGCCAATGCATGTGACAATCGAAAATCGGGATCGGTAATATATTTGGTCTGGTAGTCGCCCATCAAATCACGCTGGAATCGCCAGTTCTTTCCGGTCTGATAGCAGGTCGCGTTGATGATCCAATTTGGTGTGATCGGCAGATCGGCCAGATCCCCCGTGATGCCCCATTCCCTCTCCAGTGCGTCGCCTAGAACCGAGGCTCGACCACAGGCGAGTCGCCAAGGTCGTAGCAACGATTTGAGCACGTAGGTCTGTTGGACGTTCCGTGATGTCAGTACCGCTAGGCATTTTGGTACAACGTCGTGCAAATATTCTTCGCTATCGGGCCAACGAAATCCGGCGGAGGCAAAAACAAGGCCGGCTGCCAGTGAGCCCCCCGATACGCTGGAGACAATCTTTACGTTGCTCAGTAGGTCTTGCCTGGCCAGTCGAGCGAGTACGCCAAGGTGAAACACCGTCGCGCGGACGCCACCTCCTGAGAATGCAAGTGCGATCTTCATCAATTCTATAGGGGATGGGGACTATAGGGGATGGGGACAGTGCACGGGGGAGATCGGAAGGGCGATTCGCTTGCGATATACCTGCGTTATTGGCGGGCCAGACAGTCTGCCGAGCATAGCAACGTGCGGTTGGCAAGATCCATACCAGTCACGACCCTGCGAGCAACCGAGGGGCAACTACCGAAGCCGACCGCCGAGAGGTTGTGGTGGCGACGCCCGGCTTGTTATGTAATAAGTCTACAGACCGCAGTGTCGGCGTCCGAACCGTTCTTCGTCGATGTGGTTTTGAGCAACGATCGACGCAGTCCAACGCGACTTTGTCAGTAAATCGCGGGGTACATAGCCTGCTTAAGAAAATCGTTAAATTTGGCTTAAGTCCCCTAACCGTCAAAGTCGATGATTCGACTAGGAGGCAAACGGCACCTGCGGTCAAACGCAGAACGGTGCTGAGTCGCCATCCCCAATGAAGTTAAATTTCACGTTACTCGCCAGTGTGCGTGAAACCGAGGTTGTCCACGAGAGGAAACGCTCCTTTCCAATCCACGTTCTGAGATGTAGCTGATGCCTGAATCGAGATTTCGCGTTGTTTCTGAGAATGGTTCTTCGATGGCGAGCCCCAAGAGCCGAAAGTTGACTGTTCATCACTCGGAAGAACGCAAAGAACGCGAATTAGACCGCATCAGCGGGGCTGCCGCCCCCAAGACGGTTGATGTTTCACTGAAGCAGATTGTACCGTTATTGATCGATGCCGAAAAATCGAACCGAACTTGGCTTGCTGACTTCGCAGACGACACAGTTCGTATCGACTCGGACCTTTACGATGTGTTATTGGCATATCAACAGTACCGTCAAAGCGAAGCCGCCTAGCTAGCACGCAAACGGCATCGCCGCTGAATCGGCCTTTTGATTGCATCAGCAGTGGTGTCGATTCGAGGACGGAACCGGGAAACATTCAACCGTGTTGTCGCAGGACGCGGGCGAACGTGACAGAAGAAAAGCCTGCGAATTACCTGCAACCGCTACCTCAAAACGCTAACTCGCCCCATCAAGGATGATTTTACTATGCGATCCATCGCTGTGATTAACCAAAAAGGTGGTGTTGGCAAAACGACCAGCTCCGTCAATCTTTCGTCCGCTCTTGCCGCACAAGGCCGTCGCGTTTGTCTGCTCGACCTTGATCCGCAAGCACACGCATCGCTGCACCTTGGCATAACCGCTGTTGACGGTGAAGCCAGTATGTACGAGGTGCTCTGTGGTGAAGCGACCATTGCGCAAGCACGTTGTTGGGTCAATGAGAACCTGTGCGTGATTCCGTCGAACTTGGATTTGGCCGCAGCCGAATTAGAACTCGCCAGCGAGGTGGGCCGCGAAATGATTCTTCGCGACAAGCTCGACGCTGACGACGAACCGTTTGACTATTTTATTCTCGATTGTCCTCCGAGTCTCGGCGTCTTGACCGTCAATGCGTTGGTCGCGGTGAACGAAGTCTTCTTGCCGCTGCAGCCGCACTTTTTGGCTTTGCACGGATTGAGCAAGCTGCTTCGCACGGTCGAAGTCGTTTCACGACGACTTAATAGCGATCTGCGGCTTTCGGGCGTGATGCTTTGCATGTACGACTCCAATACGCGGCTTGCTGCCGAAGTCAGCACCGATATTGACGAGTTCTTTGAAGCAAGCAAAGGCGCGAGAGAGTTTTACCGTCGTGCGAAGTTCTTTGAAACTCGCGTTCGACGCAATGTCCGCTTGGCCGAGGCCCCGAGTTTTGGCAAATCGATTTTCGAGTACTCACCCGAAAGCAACGGGGCGGCGGACTATCAAGCGCTCGCCGAAGAAGTGATCGCTCAAGAGAACGCGTTTGTGCAAATGCCAGAGCAGGCAGCCGCCTAAGACGTGTGAGTGCTGAAGCCGACACAGGTTCGTCGCTACTTTAGCAGGCGAACTTGTATCCGGGCGCTTGGCGAGCCAGTTTCAAACCCAATTGGTTTGCCGTTTGTGGCAGTAGACTCAACTGCAGCGGACCGCGGCCAATTCGGATTACTGTGCCGATGGGCTGCATGCCGACGTGAGCAAACGCGCGGCAGGAACGCTCGTTTGTCCAGTCCATCGTCGTCACCAACACCTCGGTTTCAGATAATCGGTTTTCGAGTATGTGTGAGATCATGCACCCGATCAATCGCTTGCCGCGGTGATCGGGATGCGTCCACGCGTTGAACAGGAATCCAGCACGCGGCGGCAGATCGACCGAGGTGCCCAAATGACGGGCACGTGAAAAGTTATCGCTAGCGTCCACCGACTCCGTCGCTATCCATAGATGCGAGACGACTTGGTTATCGCGTGTTGTCGCCACCACGAGCCGTCGCTGGTTCGAAATGCTTTGCGGGCTACCGGTCTTTTCAGCAGCCTTGCCGGTTTGGATCCATTCAGATAGTTCTTCCGCACTGGGCGAATGCATGCTGTAGCCGTCGGCCAATTCCGGTGCACGGAAATCAGCGGCCTTCATGTACAGCAACCGTGTTGCTTCGGCGATTTGAAGCCGACGAGCGAGCATGTAGGTGACGCGAAGAATGAAGAGGGGCAATTTCATTCGGGCATTCAGGTTGGCATTAAGAGCACAGAAGCAAAACCGGCGCGGAGTCCACCGTCCACTGAAACTTAGTTTTGATACCGTGGGACTGGATCATTGTGGGGAGGCAAAATGTGCGTTTGTCACGACCTAGCATGTTGCTATTAACGATATTGTGGGATTTACGGAGGCGTTCAATTGCAACGGTTCACGACGATGGGAATCTCGAACGGTGATCCGCGTGCCACGCGTCGCCGGAGCTCGTGCGGCGCATAGAAAAGCCTCCGGACTTTGAGAAAGACCGGAGGCTGGCGTGAACTTGCGTACTTAGCGGATGCGGAAAACCCGCGTTTACTTCTTTTCAACCACTTCGATGCTCTTGATGACAATCGGGGTAGTCGGAACATCTTCGAGTAAAACGCCAGGGTATTTGGGGTGAGGCTTCGCCTGTGTTGGCGTTTTGCTGATTCGGTCGACCACTTCCTTGCCTTCGACGACACGTCCAAAGACGGCGTAACCAAATCCATCGTGTGAGTTTTCGCGATTCAGCATGTCATTGTCGACTGTGTTTACAAAGAATTGGCTCGACGCGCTATGCGGAGCGTTGGTGCGTGCCATCGCGACGGTGTAGCGGTCATTTTTCAGGCCGTTTCCGCCTTCGTTTCGCACCATCCGCGGTGCATCCTTTTCCTTCATGTCTGCGGTAAAGCCACCACCTTGGATCATGAAGCCATCGATGACACGGTGAAAGATTGTGTTGGTGTAGTGGTCTTCCTTGACATACTTCAAGAAGTTGTCCACGGTTTTAGGGGCTTTTTCCGCATTCAGTTCGATGACAAACGCCCCTTCGCTCGTATCGACCTTCACGTAGACGGGAGAGGCCGCTTCTTGGCCGTGAACCGCCGTACAGGTGCCAAGGAGCAAAGCGGGTAACGCCATCATCAAAGCCAGTCGAGAAACCATTCGTTTCCAATCCTCATTCGCGTAAGTTAGGTCTGTATTGAAGTTACTGTGCTACGATTTAAGCGACCGGGGCGGTTCACGTAAAGTCCGGAGATGGCAAACGATCCGCTTCCGCCCACAAATGCTTGCATTTTCCAAATTGGGGCCACCCTACTTTCTTCAACTTGGGGCCACCCAAATTTTTCCAGCAGTCACCCAGAGAACGCGATAGAATCGGGGTAGATTTTGTTGCTACCCCCGAGGAGAACTGGCGATGTCCCGTTTAGCTCGCAGAAAGGTGATCGATCCGGCTGAAATACAGGTCCTACATACGGTCCAGCGTTGCGTACGCCGGGCATGCTTGTGTGGCGAGGATGCCTTTACGGGAAAGTCGTTCGAGCACCGGCGTGAGTGGATTCGCAGTCGCCTTGAGTTTCTTGCCTCCGTTCTAGGAATTGATTGTTTAACGTATACCGTTCTGAGCAATCATTTACACATTGTCCTGAGGAGTCGTCCGGACATTGTCAAAACATGGTCCGACGAGGAGGTTGCCCGGCGTTGGCTGCGTCTATTCCCCAAGCGAAAGAATCAGGATGGAACGCCAGCGGAGCCGAGCAAGGCTGAAATTGACATGATCGTCAATCAGCCTGACGTGTTGGCGGAGCGACGAAAGCGTCTGAGTGATGTCAGTTGGTGGATGCGATGCGTTTCGGAGAACATTGCTCGACGTTCTAACCGTGAAGATGACTGTACGGGGCATTTCTGGGAAGGACGTTTTAAATGCCAATTGTTATTGGATGAGGCGTCGTTGTTGGCATGTTCTGCCTATGTGGACCTTAATCCGGTGCGTGCCGCGATCGCAGAAACTCCAGAAGGAAGCGAGTTCACTGGCGCGAAGGATCGCATCGATGACTTGAGTTGTCGTGGAGATCGAACTCGCTCATCGACCCATGATTGGGAACGAAGTCGCTGCCGCAACAAGAGTGGTTGGATGAGTCCGATTGAAATCGATGAGCGTCGCGATGCGGTGGGACCCGATCCGGAACCGAGTGGACGGCGAGCGAGTCGCAAGGGGTTTTTGAGTATTTCGATGCTCGACTACTTACAGCTACTCGATTGGACCGGTCGTGAAATACGAGCTGGCAAAGCGGGGGCGATTCCAGCTCATCTAGCTCCGATTCTCAGTCGCATTGGCTTGGATCCACCCGCATGGTGCGATCTCGTCAAGCGTTTCGGACGCGTTTATCATCGTGCTGCTGGCACGGTAGAGCATTTGGCAGAAGAGGCCACTCGCCGTGGCAACAAGTGGATGTGTGCTCCGGGCAACCCGCTTGCAATCAGCTGATGCCGACCCCTCCTGCTTCGATTATTGAGGCGAGCGTTCGCTTGTGCTTACTGCTGCGCTGATGCCGCAGTTCGGAGCGAGTTAAAGCGGAACGGCGTTGTGGTTGCTTGCTTTTTTCGTCTATGAAATGCTCAGACTGCATGTCTGACGACTGGAAATGAAAAATTTTTAGGGTCAGCAGAATATTTGAATGACTCGGGTTAAACTCGTGGGTGGCCCCATAGGAGGC
>NZ_ANOG01000679.1 GCF_000346295.1 Rhodopirellula maiorica SM1
CCGGACTGCAACTCCAGCGTCTGGCCGACAACATCGACAATGTCGACGCTCGCGCGCACTCGCCTTTCAGGTCGAAGTCCACAGGAAGGGACAAGCGACAACTCCCGTAAAAGGAACCAATTTGGTGACAAGACACCTCAAAAGAAAGCCACGACAAACCCGAAACAATTTCGGTGCGGAAGCCCCTTCCCTGGGTGTCTCGCCGATTCAAGCTGGCGAAACGTATCCGATCGGTCGACCCATCTCGATGATCACCAACTAGGCAAACCACCAATTTCGCCAACCTCGTCGATTGGCAGCGGGCAATTTTCGATCATGCAATCCATTGCAACGCAATTGAACGGTTTGCTAGCAAAAAAACAACTGGCAAACCGCTCATCAATTACGAGCGACCGGGGATTGTGCGAAACCGCCTTGTCGGCGTCAAGCTCAATTTTCTTGAGCTAAATTCCGTAATTTCCTGTGTTTTTGACATGGTTAGTCAAAAAAGCCGGATTACTTCAGTTCTCGCACCCGAATATCTTTCCAGCGGACTTCGAAAGGCCCGGAGCCCTTGGCGATGCCGTGCACTTGCAGCCCGAAAAAGCCTTTCTTGCTCGACTCTGCATCCGAAAAATCGGCGATTTTGGTTCCATTGACCCAAGTTTGGATACGATCGCCAACTGCGCGAACGACGAAACGGTTCCAGCTGTTGTTTTTGTTAGGCGTCCTTGATTGGTTGTTCCTTGGTGATCCAACCACGACCGGTCCCTTCGCTGTAGACATAGCCCGATTCGCCGGGTGCCGCCTCGATTTCGACCTGGGGACCATGAACCCGTCCGTTCTTGAAATCCTTGGTGCTGAGCGAGCGAATCTGTACCCCGCTGTTCAAACCGGTATCGACATTTGCTTCGAATGTCAGCTCGAAATCGCCGAACGTTTGCTCGGTACATAGGAACGAATTCGGGCTTCCTTCGGATGTTTTGCCGACCACGGCACCATTTTCGACGCGATAGGTCGCGGTGCCGTTCTTTTGGGTCCAGCCCTTGGTGTCATTGCCACTGAACAGCGAAACCCAGCCTTGGCCATCGATATCGGGAATCGTATCCCACGACACATTGTTGCCAGCGGCCGACTCGCTGCTCGCGGCCGGATCACGAACGGCCGGTTGGTCCGCCGTTAGCGTTTCGGCATCGACCGCAGGCAGGGTCACATCCCCGGTCGCAGCCCATTCGGTGCCGCGCTGCAGCGTGACTTGAAACGCAAGCCCCTTCATGGCGTTGACGTCATGCCCGAGGGTCGTGTGAAAAACACGTCCTTTGCCGTATTGAATGCACATCAACAGCGGCTCATGTTCGCCGGTGCCGCCCGATTCTTTGGCGCTGAATCCGGTCGCCAACACTTCCATATTCTCGGCGGGTCCTCGCAGCTTTCCGTACAATTCGTCCGCCGTTTGCATGAACGAACCTGGCAATCCTTTGGTGATCGGATGCTTGGTATCGCGAACGACAACGACAAAGGGAACACGTCGGCCGTGGGTTCCGCCCGATCCGGGCGAGTTATCACGTGTGAATTTTTGCAGGTCTTCTTTCCAACGAACGTAGGGACCATCGCTCTCATTGCGACCGCCCCAGCCGCCCAGCCCGATCATGCGATTGTAGGCCGACCATTTTGGGAACGAGTTGTCGGCGGCGTGGACCGAACAAAAACCGCCTCCGCCGTTGACGTAGTCCTCAAAGGCCTGCTGGGTCGACTCGCTCCACGGTTGGCCGTTGTAATTGGAAACAACAACGTCATAGTCCGAAAATTTGGGGGCGAACGTACTCATATCGCCCCCTTTTTTCGGCGACGTGACGACGTCGACTTTGAATCGCCCCGAGGCTTCGAGCGTCTGCTTGATCAGCGGCGTGGTTTCTTGCCATTTGTGGTTGTTCTGCCCATCAATCAACAATGCCGACAGGACGTTGGTGTTGTCCGCAGCGGACGTTTGCAAAGCAAAACCGGCGACCAATGCGAGACAAGCAACCAGTCGTTTCAAGGAGAGATTTCGTAGTTTCATCAGCATTAAATTCAAATGAGGTTCAATCGGGAAAAGCGACGGTGAGTGGGATCGTTTTAGAGCCGGTGGGTCCATCGGACCGACAGCGGCACTGGGAATCCCATTGTATCAACATCATCACCCGCTTGGCGGCCAGAACAAGCGGCCTAATCACCGATTGAAAGGCAGCCGCAATGAAAACCTCACGAAGTGGACGTATTGATGGGATTCCCAGGGCGAATCGAGTGCCCCACCGTGGGTCACAACCAGACGCTGGGTACATGAATCGGCATGGGTTGCCTAAGATACGTGAATCTTGCAGCCCAAACGAGAATCCTGGGCTCTCAAATGAACCAAGTCCCTCACCGAGCCCACCTCGTACGAATGAGCCATTTTACTCGCGGAAATTACCCTTCCACTCGATTGCGACGCGTCCGCCGCCATGACTGGTCTCGACGACTTGTTGCCGAAAACCAATTGAGCGTGGACGATTTAATTTGGCCCATCTTTGTCTTCGATGGCGAGGGACGGCAGCCGATTGAAAGCTTGCCGGGCGTGGATCGGCTGGGACAGGACCAAATCGCCGAGGCCGTCCAGACGGCATGCAGCTTGGGCATCCCCGCGATCGCGATCTTCCCCGCGACACCTAGCGAACTGAAAACGCCCGACGCTGCCGAAGCCGTCAATCCCGACAATCTTGTTTGCCGCACTGTTCGCAAAATCAAACAGGAAGCGGGCGATTCGCTCGGCGTGATTTGTGATGTCGCGTTGGACCCCTACAGCAGCCATGGCCAAGACGGATTGGTTCGTGATTCGTACGTGATCAACGACGAAACGGTCGAGGTTTTGTGCCAACAAGCGTTGGTGCAAGCCGACGCGGGTTGTGACATCATCGCCCCAAGCGACATGATGGACGGCCGGATCGGAGCGATTCGCGGTGCGTTGGAAAACGCGGGAAAGACAAACGTGCAAATCATGTCGTACGCCGCTAAGTACGCCAGCTCGTTTTATGGCCCGTTCCGTGACGCGGTCGGATCGTCGGGCAATCTTGGCAAAGCCAGCAAGAGCACCTACCAACAATCGCCTGGACAGAGCGACGAGGCACTGCATGAAGTCGCACTCGATTTGGCCGAAGGCGCCGACACAGTGATGGTCAAACCAGGCATGCCCTACCTGGACATCGTCTATCGTGTGAAATCGACCTTTGGTGTTCCCACGTTCGCCTATCAAGTCAGCGGCGAATACGCGATGCTCTCAGCTGCCGCCAATCACGGCTGGCTCGATCGCGACAAGGTGATTCTCGAAAGTTTATTGGCGTTCAAGCGTGCCGGTGCCGATGGCGTGCTGACCTATTTCGCCGTCGAAGCGGCACGTCTTCTCCATGCCGCACAATCGCAGTAGCCCTATCATGACCGCTGAATTGAACGCTCCGACCCTCGACGAACTTGAAACCGCTGCCAGCAAGAAATTTGCTTGGCAATGGGA
>NZ_ANOG01000680.1 GCF_000346295.1 Rhodopirellula maiorica SM1
TGCAGGCGAAACCACCACGGCAACGAACCCTTTGGCGGTGTTGCCGGAGCAATTACCCGATGGCACGCGGCTGCGACCGATTGCATTGTTTCACTCGCAGCTTACGGAACTTGTACCCGATAATTTTCAGCCGATCTCGGTGCTGCGACTCAAAGAGGCCATCGATCTGGCCAGCAGTATGGTGCCCGACGACAACGCAAGTCGAGTGCGGCATGCATTGTACGTGATCAAGTTGGAGGGCAATACATTGGTCAGTGACCGATCGGTGCTTGACATCCAGTGCGATGATGAGGGGGTGGTGCGGCGTCGATTGGGCAAAGTGAATCTGGCCATCCATTCGACGGCTCGCAATGGAAACGTCAGCAATAGTTCGGCGATCCCGAGGCTCGAATCGTTACCCAGCGGTGATTTGATGGCCGTGGTCAACGGCGATACGTCGCTGGCGTTTTCATGGAGTCTGGAAAGTTCAACGCAGGGGCTGGTCAAACAATTCGATTTGCGACTGCCTGCGTCACCGCAAACACGAATTATCTTACAAGTTCCCAAGGGGATTGCGGTCGAGTCGCTTGACGGGGTCGTCCGTTTGTCGCCAAGCCCACCACCTGAGTTGGAATTGAGTGCGCGGGGCGTCGATTCACGCTACTACATTATCGACGCTGGAGGGCTGTCGCGAGTTCGATTGATCACGACGCGGGAAGGGTCCCGCGAAAATCCACGTGATTTGTTGGTGCGGAACCAATACACCCAGTATGCCATTGATACATCGCGAGTGGTATGGACTCATCAAGCGATCCTTCAACTTCATGTGCCCGATCGCTTGCCGTCGATGATTGTGGGGAGAAGTGCGATCACGTCGATTGCGGTTAACGCAATCGAGACGCCATTCAGTACGACTGAGATTGCCGACGGGGTTAATCGCATTGACATATCGCCGCCCTCCGGTTCGCTGCCACTGTCAGACACCCCGACGTCGATCACGATCAAAGGCCAATCGGTTTGGCAGCAAAGCGATGGGTGGTGTGACTTGCCGCAACCTCATTTCCTAGTCAAAGGGATCGTCGTTTCGGAGGTGATCAGCAAAGTGGATCTGACGATGGCCAATCCGCTACGGGTGATTCAGTGGCAATTACCCGAGGGATGGACGACGTCGTCGGAAGCTGCCGAAGACGAAGACAGTCTTCAAATCTCGGCGTCGGGCCCTCCGTTTACGCTCGACGAATCGGTGATCAAACGGTTTGCGTCCTCGGGGGAATCGGAGACGGCCGCACCGGATGACAGTGATGCCGCCGCGGCAACAACGGCCGCACCCTTAAATGAATTGCCAGCTTGGTCGAGCGTGCGAATTACCAAAGCTTCGCCGCTTCGCGATTCGTCCACGGTCATCAATTTAAGCTTGGCAGACGGATTGATCACCGCGACCACGCGAATGCGAGTCCGCATGGACCCACAACGTGTCGAGCCGATTCGAGTTGAATTGCAACGTGGATGGTCGTTACAGTCCATTACGTTGGTGGGATCCGGACGTGTGATTGAAACGCCCGCGATCAATCCGGCGACTTCACAATTCACGATTTGGCCCGAAGCAAGCGACGTCTTGGATTCCGAATTGCAAATCCAAGCTACGGGGCAATCGCGAATCATTCAAGCCGATCCGCAGATCATTGTCCCTCGAAGCTGGTTTCTTCGTTTTGTCGATGTCCAGGGTGAATTCATCGCCGCCGTAACGCCCCCGGCCAATTTGGATTGGTCCAGTCAGATGTCGCTGTTAAGTCAGCGAGTCAAGCGAAATGAAATCGATCAACCCTTTCGCGATTTCATTGAACCCGCAAACAAAAATGCAATGTACTTGCGGTGTCCCACTGGCCGAACGCCCACGCTAGTGTTGCAACCTCCGAGCGTTGCGTTTGATGTATCCACCGCGATGGCGATTCGCTTGATCGGCGCCGAAGTGCTGGAGGACCTCATTATCGAGATGTCGACCACCAACCCCTCGCCGCAAACGATCACCGTTCAAACCGGACCTGATCACGATCGCCCTGCGTTGACGTGGAGTTTGCGTCAAGCCGACGGTGGTTCGGCGATCAGTTTGCCTGCCTCCAATGTGCTGTTGGAACGCCCCGATTCAGACGGAGTCTACACGATTGACGTCTCGCAATGGAATCTTCGCGGAAAACGACTTGTCGGTCGCCGGCGTTATCCGCTCGATGGTGAAATATCGATCCGCCTTCCGGTGATCCCCAATGCGACATCGCAAACTTCAGAAGTCCTGGTTGGCGACGGAATGATCGTCAAGCAGAGCGACGACTCGGTTTTGCGAGTGCCGATCGACGCTAATTTCCGGCTCGACGAATTGATTGATGGACGCCGACCAAGCGATGATTCGCAGTCTTTCGATTCCGACAATGACGATGACGATTCGTCGAAGTCAGAGAATTCTTCGTCCGATGGCCAGTCAATTGCACCGAACGCCGCAAACGCAATCAAAACGAGGCTGCGGTATGACGCGGTAGACCAACCCTCGTTGACGATCGCTAAAACGAAAGCCAATCCGAACATCAACATCGTCTGGAATCAAGACGTTACCTTGGTCGCGTCGAGCCACGGCACGGATCGAGTTGAAGCGATGCTTCGAGTCACGGCATCAAAGCCTCTTTCGATCGACTACGACGACGATTTGCGACTCGTTTCGGTGGAACAAAACGGCGTTGTGCTCGACTCTATCGATCTGGAGCGTCGCCCCGTGTTGATCCAGCCGGTACAACCGATCAAGAGCCAACATCTGCGACTGGTTTGGAGTCGTCAACAAGTGTACCGAACGTGGTGGCGACGATGCACGATGCCATCGATCAACGTGGATGCGGTGGTCATGCACGCAGAATCGCATGTCCGTGCGTCTTCGGACTCGTTTTTGCCGAAAATACTGTTGGCGGAAACTCCGGCGATGAAGCCGCAGTCGAAACTCGCGTTGACCGCAGGGGCGGAGATACTTTTGGTACGTCGCAACAACGCATTGGCGATTGGTTGGCTATCCGCAATGTTGGTCTTCGCGTTTTGTTGGATGACGGCTCGGCGATCGCTCTATCTCAATTTGATGATCGTGCTGCTAATGGCGATGACGGCGGGATGGTGGTGGCCGTGGCATTGGATCACGATCGGTTGGTTTTTGATCCCGGCGATCATGGCATCGTTGTTAGTCAGCACATTGCGATGGAAAACCTTTTCCGAAGCGCGATCGGCGGAACGGCTTCAGCTCGAGGAACAAGAACTCGGATCTCAACGGTCGCAAGACCAAGCCACGGATTTTTCCGTGTCAAAGCCAAGTGTGATTGTACTGCTAGGGCTAATCAGCTTGGCATGTGCCGCTGCCTCGGCTCAAGAACCGGGGAATTCCGAAAGCGATGCGAATTTATCCACGTCTGGTTCCGAATCAAGCACCCCGATGGTTCCCAACGTCGAGTTTTTGGTTCCCGTCGATAAGGATGGAAATCTTGTCGGTGACAAGCTTTACATTCCTCGCGAATTGAAAACGTCGCTACTAGCACTGTCGTCGCGTTCGCAACCCGAGGAAGCTCGTTTCCAATCGGCCAATTACCGGCTGCGAGTCGAGTCGGACGAAGATTCGCTCCGTCCCGGTGCATTGTTGCTTGATGCCGACTACATCATTCACACCGATCGCGCCACGGATCGAGTCGTTCTGCCCTTTTCACCCGAAGCGATTCGGCGAATCGAATTGGTACAAGACGATCAAGATCGGATTGTGCAGTTCGAGAACGCAGCCGATGACAAAGTCGTGGCCAGCGTGCCACTGGGTGACCGGTTCCGTTTGCGAGTGACGTTGATCCCGGATTGGATGGCTAGCGAAACCAAGGGACAATTGTCCGTCAACTTGCCTCCCATTTCTTCCTCACGTATCACCATCGAAGGCAGTGGAACGATCGACCGCGTGCGAATCATAGGGACAACCGGGCAGGTCATTTCGCAACGCCAACTACAAATCTGGACTGCCGAGCTTGGACCGATCGGCAAACTGGCGATTGAAATCGAATTTACCAAGGGTACCGCGAGCACCAGTTCGCTGCCACTACGACGACGTTATTGGCTGCACGCGGGAAAATCGCATACGACAGTCGAATGTCAAGTTGAACCGACCTTTGCGGTGTCCGCCGGAGACACGGTTTCTCTGTTGATACGCGACTCTTTGATGCCCACGATCGTGTCGACGTCATGGGAAATCCAGCAAACCGATTTGCTGAGCCCGACGCGACGGCAAGTCACGCTGGCTGCGTTGCTGGATTCACCTGGCCCCATCCAATTATTGTGGACGCTCCCCTCGCGAATTAGTGAAGCGGATTCATTCGAGGATGCTGTGTCGATGGTCATTCCGGACGTTGTTCCTACGACCTCCGGTGATAGCGAACCGGCGTGGGTCGGCATTAACAGCGATCCAGGGATCCGCGTTTTGCCGGTCACTCGGGAACCACTTGACGCATTGACCGACGACCAATTCCTCGCGGTGTGGTCGGGTTATCGTGGTAGCAAGCCGGATCGCACTTTTGTGGCGTTTGGGCAATTGCCATCGTTTCAGCTGATTGACATTCCCAAGCCACAATCCACGATTACCCAAACTCATCAAGTCCATATCGCAGTCGATGCATTGGAAATACGCTACCAGGCTGAGATTGTTCATCAAGGCAAACAGTCGCGTCAATGGATTTTGAAGTTGCCCGCCGGGGTGTCGTTACGACAATTAAGTATTGATGGAAAACCTAGCGATGCTCGCCCGTTGGTGTCGAAATCGTTTACCGAAGTCATGCTGGGTGATCTCGCTGACCAAACGACTAGCATCGTCGAGGTGATCGCCGTGTCGAATCTGCCGGCGAATGGCAGATTTACGTTGCCGCGTTTGACGCTGAGTCCGACTTCGGAAACAACCGACCGCTATTTCATCACACGCGACCAGTCACTCGACGTACGAATTGCCACACGCCCACCGAAAGAGTTTGTTGAGCGGAACACAACCGGTGATTTAGCTCATCTCGCCAAGGGGTGGGTGCCGGTGGTGGGCTACGAATTCGATTCGAGTATCGTTAAGGACGCGATGAAGATCCCTTCGATGGTGTTGCGAGCATCGGTTCGTCCGACTCGATTTGATGCAAGTCAATTGATTACGTTGTCGTGGAGTGAAGGCCGATGGAGCATGCAGTCATTGACTCGATTTGGGCCTGGGAAATTACCCGATTTCATCGACATCCAAGTCCCGACGCGATGGTGTGAATCGCTCGACGTATCTTCGGCTGCCCGCTGGTCGCGGCAACCGGCCAACGATGTGTCGAATCAATTGATCCGGGTTTCATGCGATGAACAAGTGCGAGCAAGTCGAGTTATCTCGATTGAAGGAACACTGGCGTCGTCGGATAAATCTCGTGTGAGCGTTCCATCGATTCAAATTTTGGGCGAAGGCAAGCGATCGGTTCATGTCTCGGTTCCAAGTCGGCTGACGAACGAACCCATTCGCTGGCGATCGAGTTCGGTGCGATCTGCGGAACTGCCGCCCTTTTGGGCTACGATTACTCAGCAGCAAGATTTCGATCTCAGCGGGCCGCGAGCGACTTACGCGGTTGCTGCGAGCGGTTGGTCGATCGAGCTTGCGCCGCTGCAGCAGCAGAACCGGATCGCGAAGGTGATTGCTGCGGACACGCGTGTTTTTCCTGGTCACCAGCGAATCATAGTGATGTCTCGATTCGACTTGGTCCCCGGTTCATTGGATTCGGTCGATATTGCGCTACCCGAAGGCGCCACATGCCTGGGGGCATGGACTGCGAATCAAGCCGTCACGCCTGCGTTGGTCACGAGACAGGACGACCCGGCGGTGGAAAGTACCACTGAGCGAAGTGCGAACGAGATGAGTAGCGCCGACGACAATCACGCATCCGAATCCGATTCTCACAATGTCATCCGATTGCCACTGTCGCTTTCTCGACTCGCTCAGAGTGTCGAAGTAATGTTCGACGTGCCGTTTTCACACGCACGTCGTGGCGAGTACGTGGCGACCGTCCAGGGAATCCCTGTCAATGAAGCATGGGTTTCCACGTACACGCAAGCCGAAGGTCATCAAGCGGATCCTCCGGCGCTGCTCGAAACGCTTGTCACTGATGATGTCCAACAACAAGGAATGACATTGGAACAAGTTCGGGCGGTGATGATTCAGCGACGCGGATTGTCGCTAGCGGCATCGATTGTCCAAATGATCAACGATTCCAGTGACATACTTGCCGAACGCCCGACCGCCGAATCGACGACATGGATCCGCCCCATGATCGCGAGGTACGAGGACTTGGCCACGGAAGCTGGATTTCCTGTGGAGTGGATCTTAGCACCAAAGTCCGCGAGCCAAACAAATGAAGGAACGTCCGAAGACGCAACGCCCTCGTCGGTAAAAGTGTCTTCGCTTGCCGAAGCGCCCGGTCAAAGCTCGTCTCTCACCGCGGACATGATTCCCGGACTAGCGAATTGGCAGAAGTTGAACGCCGAGATGTTGGTGCACGTAAAACGCTACTCGAGCGGCTCTATCGACACACCGTTTCTTTTTTCGAACCGGGCGAACTTAAAAGGCTACCAGCTGCAGCAAATTCAGCGAGTGGACGATCAGGCGGTGTTGTCGCCCGTTGTCCCGGCGGATCCAAACGAAACTTATCTGAAGGCGATCATCACGAACACGATTTCATTTTTGGCTGCCATTGCCATCCTGATCTTGTTGTGGCCGTTGAAACGCCATTTCAACACAGTCATCTCGTATCCCGCATTTTGGCTCTCGCTTATCGCGATCTGCGGTTTCTTTGTCGCTCCGATTCCAGTTGCTGCTAGCTTGTTGTTGGTAGCGATTTCTGCACCGGCACTGCCTCATAAATCGTTTCCTCGACGCATCATGCGGTGAGCGGAACTGCGACCAAAGCACAGGCCGCCGAACGGGGTGACGTCCGCATTGTTGTGGCGATTGAAGGGTCGGCGCATGAAAAACGGCTTGCATCGACAATCCGAGGCAAGCCGTTTGAGAATTCGATTTTATGACTTTGTGCTCTGGCAAGCAGGGCACGAGTGCAATCGGTTAAGCAGAGATGTCTTAGTATCGATCGCCGCGGCCACCACCGCTGCGTCCGCCACCACCACCGCCACCGTAACCGCCGCGACCACCGCCGCCGCCGCCGCCACCGTAACCGCCGCGACCACCGCCGCCGCCGCCACCGTAACCACCACGACCACCGCCGCCACCGCCACGATCTTCACGTGGACGAGCTTCGTTGACTGTCAATGAACGACCTTCGTGTTCCTTCTCGTGCAGTCCAGTGATAGCCGCTTGAGCTTCCGCATCGCTGCTCATCTCAACAAACCCAAAACCTTTGCTCCGGCCGCTATCGCGATCAGTGATGACCTGGGCGCTTTCAACCGTGCCAAACTCAGAAAACAAGTTTTCCAGGTCAGAACTTGAGACACTAAAGCTCAAGTTTCCACAATACAATTTCCTTCCCAACGCTAAACTCCTGTGCAAGGATTGACCGCCCGCCGTTGGAAGTTGCGGGCATAAAAGACTGCGGCCTATTTGGAGACCTACCAAGTGGGACGGACGAAACTGCACGCCCCGGCCAAAATCCGGCTACGAGCTGCACGATCAACCAACCAACCATGGTCCAATTTACCGTATTAAACAGCCGCGTATAGCCCAAAGTCTCTGTGGAATTTGCCCCAAAGCACCAAAATATCGTAAAAATGTGCCCCTCAATCGATGCGATTGTTCCCAGCGAAAATGCAAAAACGACCGTCCCTAACGAGCCCGATTTTGTTTAAACCGATAAAACAACGTGTCGCCAGTTGGGCATCGACGGCTCGCTACAATTAATCCACTTTCTCGGTTTGTTGCTGTGGACACAGCCAATTGACGTCGCCGATCCACTTTACAACCCACGATCGCGGACCCATGATCGGTCGCTTTAAGTTGGTTGTGACAACGAAATGCAGCGATGCGATTAGGCCGCCGCGACACTCGTGGCGGACGTGCACAACATTTGGGCTACCACTTCGTCGTCCGGACTTCGTCAATCGCTTGTTCACGCGTGCTTAGCTCGCCATCGAGTTGCCGCTGGCGAAGTCGATTCAGTATCTTTGCGTACACTGGGCCCGCCGGGATTTTTAGCCGTGCCAGATCGCTGCCATTCAGCAGCGGTGGCGGGTCGAGCACATCCGATGGCAGTTCTAATGCAGCTTTGACTCGCTGTAACCCTTCGTCCCCCAACCCTTCCGCGACGGCAAGATCACACGCCACGTCCAAGACATATCGAACATCCCGATCAATTAAGATTGGTTGAATCTTTGACCACGCAACTTGATGAGCAATCGCGAGTTTGGGGGCACCTCGCAGCGCCGCGGTGACAATCCGAACCTCCTCGTTCGATAGTTTCCAACGCTCGGTTATCGCCCTTAGATCCGCGTTTGCGGATGGGCTAGCGAGCAGCAGGAGCGCTAACGCCGAGGGGAACTCGCGTTGCCGACGATGCAGAAAAAGTTGATGGATTACAGCGTGATCCATCTGGGCAAGTTCTGGCAGCACATAACGCATCAGCTGCAAGTCGGTGAGGTAGTCGAGCCCCGAAAGGACATGCTCTGAAGCCATGCAGCGTCGCATTTCGACGCCGATGCGTTCACCGCTAACGACCTCAATTTCACTCGCCTTTTCTGCGATAGCGTTGGCGGTTTCAGGGGCAATTTGAAATCCGATGGTGGTGGCAAAGCGAACCGCTCGTAACATTCTCAACTTGTCTTCGGCGAAGCGTTGCCGAGCGTCTCCGATTGTCCTCAGCAGCGACCGTTGAAGATCCTCGCGACCGCATACATAGTCGATGATCTCGGAATTGACAGGGTCAAAGAACAACCCGTTGATGGTGAAGTCACGCCGTAACGCATCCGCCTCGGCACTGCCAAAGTGAACGCTATCGGGTCGCCGTCCATCCAAGTAAACGCCGTCGCTGCGAAACGTCGCCACTTCGGTCGGTTCGACTTTGTCGGCACGTGGCGGCTGCGTCACGGAATCACGGCGATCCGGCAATACGCCCACCACCCCGAAACTGGCACCAAACGCCAGTGTGCGTTTTTTGCCAAACACACCCCGGATCGCATCGGGAGTCGCGTCGGTTGCAACGTCGTAGTCCTTAGGCGATTTGCCCAGCAGCGCATCGCGAACGCTGCCGCCAGCTAGATACGCGGTGAAGCCGGCCTCGCGTAAGCGGTCGATAATCCGGATCGCTTCCTGAGCCGGGGGGCTGGAAAAATCAAAATCGTAGCGGGTGCGAATGGGGATCAAAAAATTAATGCAATTGGTGTCTGATAAAAAACATTCCAT
This sequence comes from Rhodopirellula maiorica SM1, assembly GCF_000346295.1. Classification (GTDB taxonomy): domain Bacteria; phylum Planctomycetota; class Planctomycetia; order Pirellulales; family Pirellulaceae; genus Novipirellula; species Novipirellula maiorica. The sequence goes on from NZ_ANOG01000680.1 coordinate 9,392, forward strand.
GACCGCTGGGCAAGCAAAATTCACACTCGGTCAACGGGGTCATCGAAGACCTCCGATTGTGGCTCAAGCCAATCTTGGGTAAAAGCACGGTATGAGTCAATTCAAGCAAAGAATCGGAAAAAAGAGAGGCGTCGTGGGAGTGATCTTCCGCGATGAAAAACTATTGATCATTCGCCGCTCTCTGACGGTCACGGCACCGGGAAAGCTCTGCTTGCCCGGCGGCACGATCGAAAAAGGAGAGACCGAAGAGTTCGCGTTGGTTCGCGAAATGCAAGAGGAACTTACGATCGATGTCTCGCCCGTTCGTCTCGTCTGGCGGAGCGTTACGCCGTGGGGGACGACGCTGGCATGGTGGTTGGCGCACCTGGATGCCGACGTCACACCGGTTCCGAATCCAGAGGAAGTTGCCGAATACTGCTGGATGAATAGCGACGACATCTGCTCAGCACGTGAGATGCTGCCGAGTTTGCCAGAGTTCATCCAAGCCGTACGTGCTCGCAAAGTCGAGTTGGACTTTGCATTCTAGTATTTCGGGTTGGAATTAATACGCCGTTGACGAGGTTTCGACGCGTCGTTGACGGATTGTTGAGTTAATCGTGTAACCGTTAGCCGAAGACGTACTCGCGTCCGTTAGCGTACGCCTATCGGCTAACGGTTAAACGAAGCATTCTAAGGTCAGGCTAAATCAACAAGCCGTCGACGACATCCGTGGGCGCGTTGGGGATACGTCGCCTCAACTCTACCGGGGACGCGTGGCGATTCGTGCGGCGTCTCCTTCGCTGATCGACAACGCAATCCAGCCTTCACGCAATTCCAATTGGCTGATCTGCAATCCGTCAACTGCCGGATGCCGCGCTAACGCTTCGGTGGTCAAAGGAAGTCCGTGATTTGGCGAAAGCACTTTGTTAAAGATTGCCCGGATTGGCAATCGCTCGCGCATCGACAAGCTTGGTCCACTGATACTCAAATGGCCGTCACGTACCAACGTTGCATGCAAGCCATTGACCTGCGGGACATACGCTGCCCGCACGATGAAGCGTCGCAAATCAAATGTCTCACCGCGAGTCAAGCGTACGATCCGCAGCGTCAACCAAAGCTTGCCATCTTCGACCTCGACCGTGATTGGCCGAGTCTTGGCAAATTGGATCATGACGTCGTCCGGAATGTCTTCGGGAATCGTAGCGGTTTCCTTGCCAAACAACACCATGCCTTCGTGAATCATCTCCGAGATCAAGCGAGGACGATCGCGTGGCACCAATTGTTCAAGCGTGTTGTTCATGGTCGATTGATGTACCTGTACACTCATCAAACTGTCTCGCAACGCACGTGGACGCGGCGTGTGGGCACCGAGCTGCCAATCACCGGCCAGCCGATAACGAGCCAGTAATCGATCATTCGTGGTTTGCATGTCGGCGACCTGCGGATCCAATCTCAGTGCTCCGAGTGGTCCGAGGACCATTTTCGAGAGATTGCGAGCCGATTCGTTAATCTCGCTGTCCACACGTTGATCAATCTCGCCTCCTACTTGCTCACGAACCTTTTCTTGGGCGAGTCGGTTCGAAACTGGTTCAAGTGATTCATACCTCGACTCCGCAATACTGCGGACGAGTGCGCCGATCAGCGGCCAATTGTCATAGTCGGTATCAATTCCATGCAGTCGATTTTCGCCGCGAACATCGACCCACGAATTTCCAAGCTGGACGCCATCGGGAGTAATTTCGATCGGAGTCGTCGCTAGGAAGTTGGCGTCACCGTGTGTTCGCAAGGCAACCGGCCCGTTGAACCCCACTGATTGTGTCCGGACATTTCCGGTGGTCTGCAGATCGATCTGCCAATGGTTCGGTGAAGGCAGCAACGCGATACTTAACTTGCTTTGCACATGGCTGGTGCCACGCACTCGGCTACCGAGCATCTGTGTCCGCACGGGGATGGTTTGGGGGGCAATCGTGGGCAACATTCGTTGCAGCATCGATTGGCTGATGGCCAAACGCACATTGGCATTGCGGTAATGGGTGTCGATTGCATCGGCCACTTCCACGGCGACGGGATTGTCGGCGTGGCGAAGTGTTTGCACCGCTTCGGCAATTTCCAGCGATACGGTATCGATTTCGTTCGCTTCCTGATGCTCGATCTGATTCAGCAAGCTGGCATAGTCAACCGCACCACGTGTCCACGGGCGGACGGCGACCGCGAGTTGTTCGACCGCATCGTTGCCGAGCCATTCGCGGTGCTCGGGGTGCAAGCCGTGCCATCGCAATCGCGCCAAGAAACGTTTTGCCAACATCGAACGGTCCTCGTTCGACGATCCGGCAGCAGCGTTTTCGATCGCATCGAGCAACAGGAAACGGGCCCATCCGCCGGCATCACCTGTTTCGTCAAGAATCTGACGCACGTTGGCGACAAATTCACTTGCATCGACATCGGTTTCCAAAATACTCCGCGACGCAAGAATTTGCGTGTCTCCGCGTTGGGTAAGTTCCCAAATCGGTTGCCATACCGCGACACGGCGTTGGATGGCAAAACATGCATACAAAAACCGAATTTGGATTTCGCGGGTCGCCATCGATTCCGCATTCTCGCGTCCCTCGGTCTGCAGTCGATCAAGTGCGTCAATCAAATCGCCTGCACGCTGGTCACCGAGTCGCGGTAGGGTTCGCAGTTCACGAAGCGTTTCTTGAACCGCAAGCGTCCACTGCGCGACGGTTTTCAATTCCTGCTGACGGAACGTCATCTCGCCATGACTCGATTGCGAATCTGAATTCGCGTACTCAGCCAACAATTCCAACTGTTGATCCAAGCTGGTGGTCACAGGCCATCCGGCAGGACTCAATTGGTGCGAACGACGGTCGGCTTGGAACACCGACGTTGGCTTTTGTGATGATTCGGTGGCGTCGGCCTTGTCAGTCTTTGCACTGACCTCAGGGGCATGAGGATCGATCGCGGCTCGGGGACTGATTTTTGCTAGGACTGAAATCGACTTTGGTAGCACGGATTCACGCGACAGCGGATCCGCTACTGGCTCCGGCGTCGGGGAAGCAGGCGGAGACGCCACGTTTAAAACCACCTCATTACCGCGGACACGCGAATAGTCGACATCAGGAGAAAGCGTCGCGAGCTGATCGTACGAATGCGCCAACGATGAATCGTCTTCGTCCATCATGGTGGCGACGGCGGCATCGTGGCCGGCCAATTCTTGCTGCTCTTCGCGAATCGGGGCCGTCAATCGCGTAGCCACCGCGCGGACATGTTCCCCGGTATCGCTGGCAACGTCGGCAGTTTTGTCGCGGTCGACAATGACGGTATTGGTGGCACCTAGTGCAAGATTGCCTTCGACCGCTGCATCGTCTGCTACCGCTTCGAACGCAAACGAATCATATTGACTCGCTGCTGCGACACTCATTGCCTCACTTACCTGCTCGTTTTGCGGGGGCGTGGAAGCGGGCGACGGCGTGTTTGCCAGTTCCTCATCGGGCAACTCGGTCGGCAGTTCGCTGGTTGCGATGGAGACGGTTGGCGGAATCAATTCGCGTTCCAACCGCAATGGTAAACGCATCCCGCGTGTGCCGTGCTCGGCTCGTTCGACCACGTCCACTTTGACATCGGGAGGTGAAATTACGGTGTGCAGGACTTTGACATCACGCGGGGATGACGCCGCTACAACCCGCGATACCGGTTTAGCCGTGGGCATCGCGGGGGAATTGGGGACGGCGTCGCTGACGGCTCCGTTATTGGCTGACGTGCCGGGCGATACCGCCTTTTTCACGCTCGCGGTAAGCTCGCTCAACGACGGAATGGTTCCGACCCACGAGACTAATACAACGATCAACGAGGTTAGCAGGGGCCAGAAAACCAAGGACCTTTTGACGTCTTTACGCATCCCGATCTCATCTTGAATTAGCGGGAGAAGTGAACAAGGACGGTCATTTGCTAAGGAGGTTGCCAACCATGGCAATTCTGTACGACCGTTGTAGACTAGCATCGGCGATCCCAACGGCTCAGTTCACAATGCTCTTTCGATCGTTACAAAAAGACGAGAAGTCGCCATTCCCCCCAACCCGTAGGAGTGGTTTTTATGTACTATTTTGCGAATTCAAGTTCGTGTTGGCTCGAATAGGCAATTTTGCTATCAGTACGCTAAATTGCCCTGTCAACTACCCCGCTTCTCGAGACACCTTTTCGCGACATGACTGAAATCACCGGGAAAATTTACGTCGCTGGCCATCGTGGCATGGTCGGTTCAGCGGTGTGCCGAAGATTGGCGAGTGAGAAAAATTGCGAGGTTCTGACCGCCACGCGTGACACGCTGGATTTGACGAACCAAAGTGCAGTCGAGGATTTTTTTGCTCAAGAGCGTCCTGATGCCGTCGTTTTTGCCGCAGCTCGGGTCGGTGGGGTGCTAGCAAACGACACCTATCCCGTCGAATTTTTGGGCGACAATCTGTTGATGTCGACCTTTGCCATTAACGCCGCCTACGCAGCGGGGGTCAAACGATTCCTGTTTCTTGGCAGCACGTGCATCTACCCACGCGATTGCCCGCAACCGATTCAAGAAGATGCGTTGCTGACCGGACCGCTGGAAAAGACGAACGAAGCGTATGCGTTGGCCAAGATTGCCGGCTTGAAGCTTTGCCAATTTTATCGTCGCCAACACGGGGGGATGTTCCACAGCGCGATGCCGACCAATTTGTACGGCCCCGGCGACAATTACCATCCTCAACATAGCCATGTGTTGCCGGCACTGTTGCGGCGATTTCATGAAGCGACGCAGCAAGGCGTTGATCACGTCACAATTTGGGGCACCGGAACGCCTCGACGCGAGTTTCTCTATGTCGATGACTTGGCGGATGCACTTGCATTTTTGCTGACTCAGCAGAATCCGCCCGACTGGGTAAACGTCGGAACGGGTGTCGATTTGTCGATCCTCGGACTAGCGCACCTGGTTGCAGAGACCGTCGGTTATCAGGGCGAGATCAAAACCGATCCCTCCAAGCCGGACGGAACTCCCGTCAAATGCAGCGACGTGTCGCGGCTGAAGAAGTTGGGGTGGAATCACAAAGTCGCACTCGCTGAAGGCTTGAAAAGAACGTACGATCACTTTTTGAGTGAACTGGAATCAGGGCTAATGCGTTCGGTCTAATTCCACATATTCATCCATAAACCCCGCATCAGATCACCTCTATTTCGTAACCCCAAACTAATCTCCGATACAGACATGACCAAAAACGCATTGATCACTGGAATCACCGGTCAAGACGGAAGCTACCTTGCCGAGCTGCTGCTTGACAAAGGATACACCGTGCACGGCTTGGTACGCCGCAGCAGTACTTTTTCGACTGAGCGAATCGAGCACATCTATCAAGACGTTCACGAGGATTCTCGACTTCGGTTGCATTACGGTGATCTGACCGATGGTCAGGCGTTGACGAATTTAGTGCTGGAGATTGAGCCCGATGAAATTTATAACCTGGGCGCGCAGAGCCATGTTCGCGTTTCGTTTGATCAACCGGTCTATACGTTACAGACGGTGGGCGTTGGAGCATTGAACGTTCTCGAAGCGGCGCGTCTGCTGAATCAAAAGAAACAGGTCCGTGTTTACCAAGCCAGCAGCAGCGAAATGTATGGCGATGTCCTGCAAACGCCGCAAACCGAGTTGACACCGTTTAACCCGCAATCACCTTATGCCTGTGCAAAGGTTTTTGCTTTTCATCAAACGGTGAACTATCGACACAGTTACGACATGTTCGCAAGCAACGGGATTCTATTCAATCATGAATCCGAGCGTCGCGGCGAGACGTTTGTCACACGAAAGATCACCCGAGCTGCGGGACGTATCAAAGTCGGAATGCAAAAGAAATTGTATCTCGGGAACCTCGATGCCAAACGAGACTGGGGATACGCCAAGGACTATGTCGAAGGCATGTGGCGAATCTTGCAGCACGATGAGCCCGACGATTTCGTGCTTGCAACAGGCCGCACCGAGACGGTTCGCGATTTTGCTCGTTTGGTATTCCAACAACTCGAGCTGGACTACGAAGATTTTGTCGAGATCGATCCCCGTTACTTCCGTCCAGCCGAAGTTGAATTGTTGCTAGGCGATCCCAGCAAGGCAAAGGAAAAGCTGGGCTGGGAAGCCACAACAGACCTCGAAGAACTGGCTCGTATCATGACCGAGCACGACTTGGAACTGGCCAAACGCGAAGCTCACGCAAAGAGTTTCGTCCCCAACTAACTCGGTCATAGGTTCCTGTCGTCCCTTCGGGACGATCGACACGTTGTGGACTTCGAATCCATGGGCTCGCGGCTAATGCCATCTACTTTGGTAGCGGCAGGGCGCGGGGCCCGTCCGGTTGAGGCGAGTCAAACGTTCGGTTTAGACCGGGCGGCTTGCGCCGCACCGCCACAAACGCTACCCGTTTAGTGCCAACGTCGATGGTATTGGGCTTTGAGCCCGGGGTTAGTTTTAGCCCGCGGCGCTGCTTTGCGATGGTTCGTTGCGTCCGCGTAGCCGCTGGACAGTGTTGACCACTAACAAGCAAAGCGTGCCGCCAATGATCCCAAGAATTGCATCGAGCAGCATTTTCACGACGCTGGCCAAGATTCCGCCGAACCCTTCGATTTCAGCTAGCGGATGGATCAGTGACTCGACCATGTGATGCAGCGGAGGAATCCCGTGTGTCAGGATGCCGCCGCCGACCAAAAACATCGCGACCGTGCCGGCGATCGACAAGAATTTCATCAAATACGGGGCGGTCGTGATCAGAGCGTACCCTAATTTCTGACGGAAACCCGGCTTCGATTGTGGTGAATCCGTCCGCATCAATCGCGTTCCGAGGTCATCAATTTTTACGATCCCGGCAACCAATCCGTAGACCCCGACGGTCATAAGTAGCGAGATTGATACCAGGACCATCAATCGCGTGCCAAACGAAGATGTCGCAACCGTCCCCAACGTGATCACGACAATTTCGGCTGACAAAATAAAGTCGGTGCGGATTGCGCCGCGAATCTTGTCCTTTTCAATCGCGACCATGTCGATGTTGGGATCCGCCAAAGCGGCACCTAGTTCTCGTTCGTGTTGTTTGTCTTCCTTAGGATGCAGAAATTTGTGAGCGAGTTTCTCGCATCCTTCAAAACAGAGGTACAGACCTCCGATGATCAAAAGCGGCGTGATCGACCATGACGCCAGTGCGCTCAAACCCAGTGCGATAGGGACGAGGATTGCTTTGTTCAGGAGCGAGCCTTTGGCGACCGCCCAGACGACCGGAAGCTCGCGACTCGCGTCCACACCGGTGACTTGCTGCGCATTGAGCGCCAGATCGTCACCGAGCACGCCGGCCGTTTTCTTTGCAGCCACTTTGGTCAGGACAGCAATGTCGTCAAGGATGGTGGCGATGTCGTCTAACAACATCAACAAACCACTGGCCATAGCATTAATCCTAAATTCAAATAAACGGTCGGGAAGCGTCGCGGCGTCGGGAAAGAGTTTAGTGCAGTGAGGCAGGAGGCGTTTGGTTTGCCAGTCGTTTTAGTGCTATCCACAGTTGCTGGGATCAACCGAACCCATGGTCAACCGAGAAAAATCGTCCGAACGGCTAACGTGATTTCATGAGATCCTGTCTGCCGACCTGCTTATCCACCGCCAACGCAGTGGACGTTATACACCAAATAGCAGACCGAGGGAGAGAGGGATGGGGTACAATGCTCGCTTGAGGTTCGATGTGAATTACTCGAAAGAATGACCGACAATGACTCGTTCACCTGACCGTCGCCAATGGCTTAGCGTGGCTGCAGCGACAGGAAGTTCACTGATGTTACCCAAGCTTGGGGCCGCCAAGTTAGTCCGATCGGCGGCAGTGAAATCGGAAAATGCCAAGCCCGGCACGCAGCAGTGGTTGCTCAGCAAGACGAGGATCGATCCAGCGACGAAATACCGATGCCCCTGGATCGAAGGCTATGCGTCGCACGCCAGTATCTTGCCAGGCGAAACGCTCGAGGTGATGGTCAGCACCGATCCGGTCAGCGAGTTCACGATCGACTTCTATCGGTTGGGATATTACGCAGGTGACGGCGGCCGCTTGGTTCATGCCAGCGAAAAATTGCAGGGAATCGTTCAGCCGATGCCATCGCCCGGGCCGCGACGGATACAGAATTGCCAGTGGACGCCCAGTTTCGAAATTGAAATTCCTGATGACTGGCTCAGCGGCGTGTACGTCGGTAAGTTGACCGAGTTGACCAATGGGGTGCAAAGTTACGTCATCTTTATCGTGCGTGATACACGCAGCGCCGAGCTGATGTTCCAGTGCAGCGACCATACGTGGCAGGCCTATAATCGTTGGCCTTCGCAGTTTTCGCTTTACGACAACGGCGAAACGCCTTGGCATTGGGGCGGCGAGTCTCAAGTCAGCTTCAATCGTCCCTACGGCAAATACTGTCAAATTCTTGATGCGCCACTCTCGATTGGCTCGGGCGAGTTCTTCTTGTGGGAGTTTCCGTTTGTCAACTGGCTCGAACGCGAAGGTTATGATGTGACGTATGTGTCCAATTCCGATTTGCACCGCGACGCGAAACAGCCGCTCCGCTGCGATGGGTTCCTTAGCGTCGGTCATGACGAGTATTGGACGATTGAAATGTTTCGGAATCTGCAAGCTGCCATTGCCACGGGAGTCAACGTTGGGTTCTTTTCGGGTAACGCCGTATGTGGTCGCATCGTATGGGATGACGCCACTCGATCGTTTCACCGCGTCGGCGTGTTTGGACCTCCCGGTGGGACGCGTGAATTTAGCTCGATGTCGACGCTCGTGCACGAGCGTCCCTATGCCAACGAGCTTGTCGGGGCACACAGCACCGGTCCGGTCACGGGCGGAGCGGATTGGATTTGCACCAAACCCGACCATTGGCTGTACGCGGGCACACAGATGCAGCAGGGAGACGCAATCCCGGGCGTCGTGGGATGGGAATGGCACGGTGATCCTGCGGAGATTGCCGGATTAGAAGTTGTCGCACAAGGCCCCACTCAATCAGCGCCGGGCGTCCCCAACGGTGGCGAATATACTGCGACGGTTTATCCCGGCCCGCAAGACAACTTTGTCTTTAATGCCGCGACATGTTGGTGGGCCGACGGATTGTCGCAGCCGCCCGGTTATGTCCGCCCGAGCGTCTATACTTCGCCGCAAGGTCCTGATTCTCGACTGCAACAAATGACCCACAATGTCCTCCGGCGCATGCGCCGGAGTTTGCCATAGCGGACGGTCGATTTCACGACGCGATTCGGAATCGGGCACGATAATCACGGGGCGTCATTTGCCGCAGTTGACGAAAGCGACGATTGAAATTTGACAGGTTCGCAAACCCCGATTGCATGCTGATTGATAGAATCGAATCGTCGGTGTCGGTTAACAAACGGCATGCTAACCCGATTCTCAATTCGCTGATGTAATCCGACAGTGTGCGGCCAGTCGACTGTTTGAAAAATCGACTGAATGCCGACGCATTCATATCGGCAAGCTCGGCAAGTTCCGCATGTCCAAGCTCTGGATCGGTCAAATGATTTGCGATGTGGTCACAGATTTTTTGGATTCTCGTTTCGACATCCTGGCTGGATGTGACCGAATAAAATTCGCTCGCCAATTGAACGCTTTGGTTGCACGAAGACAATTCATCCAAGATAGAGATGAGTTCGATTAAACGTGCCGCACCCTGTTTGTTCACCAAACCCGTCATGCGGACTCCGATCCGAGCCGCCACATGTTCGGGAAACCACAACCCGCGACTGGCTGTTTGCAGCAACTTGTTGATGTTGAGCATTTCCGAAACGGCAAAGAATTGCTCGCCTAAAAAATCGGGATGAAACTGCAAGACAATTGCGGGGTGGCGGTCATACTTCTTCCCTCGGTATTCGTCGGACGCCCAGGTGTGAGGAAGCTGGGACCCCACCAGTACAAGATCATGATCGCGATAGCTGCCAATGTGATCTCCGACCACTCGCGAACCTGCACCGCGGTAAATATAGGTCAGTTCGACTTCGGGATGACGGTGCCATTTCACCGGAGAAAGTAGTTCAGAGCGATCGAAACAGCGAAACGATTCACCCACCGCGGGAACAAGCTTCTCGTATGACGGTTTCATGGTGATGACACGGGGTAGGAGACATTACCGATTTGAGAGGCGAGGACGGTACTGTGCAGGGCGGGACGCAGGTTATAAATCGACCCGCATACTAGGTATCCTAATTACCCAATTGAGCAAGGCAATGAGCGAGGGACACCCATCACTCAGGCGTTCGAGTCAAAACGCCGTATCTCATCTGGCTGTTTAATGGGAGACGTCGGCTGTACTTGGATTCAGTTTCGAAGCTGCTGCCGAGTCAAGGACAAATTCAACGTTACCGTGATCATGCAAGTAGGTCGCTGGCACCGAATCCGAAATCGCCCCTTGTACGCTCCGCTCGACAATGGCTGATTTGTGTTCACCAAACGCTAACAAACGGATGCGACGTGATCGCAGGATGGTGCCGACTCCCATTGTAATCGCCAATTGAGGTGTTTTCTCGAGACCGCCAAAATCCTTGGCCGCATCGGTGCGAGTGATTTCGCAGAGTCGGACCAATCGCGTGGTTGAGGCTTGTTCGGACCCAGGTTCGTTAAACCCAACATGACCAGTGCGTCCGATGCCTAGTAGCTGAAGATCAATGCCGCCTGCGGTGTCGATCGCGTCCTCGTATTGTTGGCAATATTCCGTTACCCGGTCCGGAGTGACGGTGCCATCAGGGATATGGATGTTGTCGGGAGAAATGTCGACATGATCAAATAGTTGTTCGTTCATAAACCGAACGTAGCTCTGTGCAGCGTTGGGCTTCATCGGGAAATATTCGTCGAGATTGAACGTCACCACGTTCTTCATCGACAAATTTTCCTCGCGATGCAGTCGGATCAACTCACGATAAACGCGAACGGGGGTCGATCCGGTTGCCAGGCCTAGGATGCATTGTTCGCCGTCGTCGGCACGTTGGCGAATCAGCGAAGCGATCTCGGCTGCGACGGAGTTGCTTGCGTCGGCGGCTTCCCCGAATACCCGGACCGCGATGCCGTTTCGAACCCACTGAACAATGTCATCGTTGTCATCGTTTTTTTCGGTTGGTTGGATCAACAAAGTATCTTCCTAAGCGCGTACAGGTTAAACGCCCCCAACAATAACGCCGCCTGTGAGCGTGGGGGGACACGGCCAATGATACAACTCATCTTAGAAGATGAAGCAAGCCGATCCACACTGCCCCTTGCCATTTATGATACAGAGTGTGCGCAAATGCAATCCGTGACAATCGTTTATGCAATATCGAAGTAATAGTGATACTTTGTATTGATGCCCCGTATGACGAATCCTGCTCCTCAAAGTGAGTGTCAACGGTGCGATCCGGCGCGGAACAGGTACAAGCGGATTCATATTTCTCCGTTTTTTCGCTATGCAAATCACCGCTCTTCGTTTGGGGAAAATTTGCTGGCGGGATGCTTTCGAGTGCACAGCCCCCTCGGAATGAGGGGGGCTAAGTCTCGACATCGCGCAATGAAGTTATCATCCCCGGCGGCGATGCGCATACCCCGCTTGAGAAACAGCGGACTCGCGCACACACAGCACCAGAAATAGCAATCGGAAAAGAGGACACAGACAGCGAAGGCAAGCAAACTACAGATAAGTCGGACTAAGAACATCACGCATCCTAGAGGAACCGAACATTGTCCAGCACCGAAACCCGCACGCAGCGCAAAGTCGCCCTGGCATTGATGGCTCACCCGGATGACGCCGAAATTACCTGTGCCGGCACCCTGATGCGTTTAGCCGACGATGGGTGGGAGACTCATATCGCAACGCTGACCGCGGGTGACTGTGGTTCGTTGACGGGAGACGCAACTGAGGTCGCTCGCACTCGCATCGCCGAAGGAACCGCGGCAGCCAGCTTGGCCGGGGCCAGCTTTCATTGCTTGAATGAACCCGATGGCCGGGTGGTTTATGACCGTACTGCGTTGCAAAAGGTGATCGATCTGTTTCGCTCGATCGCGCCGACGCTGGTAATCACGATGCCGATGTCGGATTATCACGCGGACCACGAGATCACCGGCCAGATGGGGCGTGCAGCCAGTTTCGTTTTTGCGGCTCCGAACGCATCGACATTGCCGTTGGTACCTGGATCCACCATACCGCACCTCTATTACTGCGACGGTCACGGCGGAACGGATCGCTTGGGACAAAAAACGGAACCTACGACTCGCATCGAGATCAGCGAGCAACTTGATCGTAAAACCGAGATGCTGGCGTGCCACGCCAGCCAACGAGAGTGGCTTCGCGTACACAACGGAATCGACGAATATTTGTCCACGATGCGATGTTACAACCACACACGCGGAAGTGAGTGCGGCGTCGAAGCAGCCGAAGTTTTTGTCCAGCACACCGGTCATGCGTATCCGGCGAACGATCTGCTCGCAGAATTGTTTCCTTTGAATCGATCTTGCCAAAACGAAGTGATTGATGCGTCGGCCGCGCTGGGGTCCTGATGGATCCGTTCTCTGCAACCCAAACAAGCAAGCTCCCCCAAGCTTTAAAGTTTAGCTCCCCAACAACTCGCGACACTAGCCATTCGAAAACCTCTAATTAGAGAAGAGCGATGAATCCAGAAAGCGAGCATTTTATTCAGTTCGGTTTAGTCAACGATATGTTGTCGGTGCCTGATCTGATCCGCAATTTTGATACGGATCGGATGCATGCGATGGCGGACAAGATCGTCGAAGCGGGCAATCTGATGATTACCGGTGAAGGATCGAGCCGTTTCTTTCCGGCCAAACAAGCCATCTCGTGGGCCAGAAAACAAGGCTGCTCGATCGGTATCCATACCGAGTCGGCGTTACAAGCGATGGAGTACGATCTGCTTGATTGGGTTGTTTTGGGACTATCCAATTCGGGCCAAACTGCCGAAGTGATCGAACTGTTCTATAATTTGAAGCTGGATGGGCACTCCAAACGATACAGTTTGACAACATTTCACAACACGCAACTCGAGACGTTTGCGTCGACGGGGTATGTACTCGATTGCGGCGAAGAAAACGCCGTGGCGGCAACCAAGAGTGTCGTGGAACAGGGATTGTTCCTGCGAGCGCTGTTAGAGCAGATTCATGGCGTCAACACGCTAGCGCAACGTCAAAACGAACTCGCAGACGCGGTCCAAACCGCACTTCTAAGCGAGTTACCAGCTGAATTGGTTTGCCGGGTCGCCCGAGCAAAAACGGTATACTGGGCTGGACGCAACGACGGGGTTGCCGAAGAACTGACTCTGAAGACGAACGAGATCATTCGCAAATCGGCCGACTTCCTCGACGGCAGCTATGCTGTCCACGGAATCGAAGAAGTGATGGATGCCGAGGATGTTTTGATCTGGATCGAACCGCATTCGGTCAGCGAAGCAAAGTTCAAAAGTGTGTTAGAGCGAAGTGTTGGAATGGAAATTATCGCCATCGCATCGCGTCCGACCAGTTTCCCAACCATCATGATTCCTAATGCCCGTGATCTATCCGGATTCGTCCAGATGGCCGCAGGATGGAATTTGTTGGTCAATGTGGGATTAAAACTGGGCGTCGATGTCGACACCCCATTGCGTGCTCGAAAAGTTGGAAATGCCTTCTCGCCTGAATTGGTGTAGCGGATCGTTCGGATCAAGAAAGTTTGACTGAGCAACGGTTGTCCTAGGAATTAGAAGAAAGTATTGCAAATGAAGTCGTCTGTACGAGTGTTGTGTGTCGGTGCGGGGCATATGGGCCGCTCACACGCCTTGGCCTACCATCGAATCGACGGTTTCGAAATCGTTGGCATCTGCACTCGATCGTCGCAATCGAGCAGTAAGTTGAATCGCGAGCTTGGTGGTGGGTATGCCGAGTTCCATGACTTTGCGACCGCGTTGCAAGAAACCAAACCCGATGCGGTCTGTATTTCAACATGGCCTGACACCCACGCCCTATACGCCACCGCGGCGATCGAAGCGGGATGCCATGTGTTTGTTGAAAAACCGCTGGCCGATTCCGTCGCGGGTGCCGAGCAAATCATCCAACGTGCCAACGCATCGGACCGCAAAGTCGTTGTCGGCTACATTTTGAGGCATCACCCCAGTTGGACGCGGTTCACGGAAATCGCAAAGACGTTGGGAAAGCCGTTGGTGATGCGTATGAATCTAAACCAAAGTTCATCCGGCGCCGCTTGGCAAACGCATAAGGAATTGATGTCGACCGTGTCACCGATTGTCGATTGCGGCGTGCACTACGTTGACGTGATGTGTCAGATGACCGGATCACGCCCCGTGCGTGTTTCTGGGATCGGGGCGCGGTTGACCGACGAACTGCCCGACGGGATGGTCAATTACGGACAGCTGCAAGTCACGTTCGCCGACGGTTCGGTCGGATGGTACGAAGCCGGATGGGGGCCGATGATGAGTGAGACAGCGTTTTTCATCAAGGACGTGGTCGGCCCCAAAGGATCCGTTTCGATCGTTGCGGAAACCGCTGGCTCGGCGGGCCAGAGTGCGAATGTGGACGCACACACACAAACCGAATCACTGCGATTGCATCACAGCCAGCTAGATGCCGAGGGCAATTTTGCCAAGCATGACGAACTGCTGCGTCTGGAGGACGAACTCGATCATGATGCCTTGTGCCAACGCGAACAAGAATATTTTCTCGACGCGATTCGCAATGACCTCGATTTGACCGATCACTTGGACGATGCACTCCATTCGATGCGGATTGTCGCCGCCGCGGATGAGTCGTTTCGTACCGGAAAGAAGGTCGAGTTGGTGCAGGAAAATAGTTCAAACACCGTAGGAGCCGGATCATGAAGGCGTTGGTGAAAAGCGAGAAAAAGCCGGGGCTGTGGCTCGAAGATGTTCCGATGCCCACGATTGGCATCAACGATGTGCTGATCAAAGTCGACCGGACCGGAATCTGTGGCACCGACGTCCACATCTACAAATGGGACGCCTGGGCGCAAAAGACGATCCCCGTTCCGATGGTCGTGGGACACGAGTTTGTTGGCGAGATCGTGGAAACCGGCTCGAACGTGACCGATTTTTACCCGGGCGAAATTGTCAGCGGTGAAGGGCATGTGGTGTGTGGCCGCTGCCGCAATTGTTTGGCCGGACGGCGGCATCTATGCGCCGATACGAAGGGAATTGGCGTCAATCGCCCCGGCGCGTTTGCTGAGTACATTGCGTTGCCGATGACCAATGTGTGGCATCATGATGCTTCGGTCGATCGCGACGTGGCATCAATTTTTGATCCGTTTGGTAACGCGGTACATACTGCATTGTCATTCCCCGTCCTTGGCGAGGACGTTTTGATCACCGGTGCCGGTCCGATTGGTTGCATGGCCGCGGCGGTCGTGAAGCATGCCGGTGCTCGGCATGTCGTTGTCACCGATGTGAATCCCTATCGTTTGCGGTTGGCCGAAAAAATGGGAGCGACGCGGACGGTCGACGTTCGCAACGAACAACTCAGCGACGTGCAAAAAGAAATCGGCATGAGAGAAGGTTTTGACGTCGGGTTGGAAATGTCCGGAAATCCCGCTGCCTTTCGAGAGATGATTGCTCAGATGAGCCATGGTGGAAAGATCGCAATGCTCGGCATTCCATCGGGTGAAATGGCAATAGATTGGAACACGGTCGTTTTCAATATGTTGACGATCAAAGGAATCTACGGACGTGAAATGTACGAGACCTGGTACAAGATGAAGGTCATGGTCCAAAGCGGACTCGATCTCTCGCCCATCATCACGCATCGGTTCACTTACCAGGAATTTGAACAAGGATTTGACGTCATGATGTCCGGTCAATCGGGCAAAGTGATTCTGAATTGGACCTGAACAACCACCCCATCTTTCCCTTCCTTTGTAACAAGCGACGTATACCGTTGTTCCGTTGCGAAACCATTTTTCCCTACCCCTCTCGGAGAATCAGATGACGACGAAAACATCCACCCATGATCACGGCAGCAAAGCAGGTGCACGCCGTAGCGAGCCAAATTCGGGTATGCCAGAAACGGGCACACCGAATCGCCGCGACGCGCTTCGCCGTGGTACCACGCTGTCAGCGGCACTGGGCACTGCGGCGATTGGCAGCGGAGCAATGGCCCCTCGAATGCTACACGCAGCGTCGTCATCGGACGATCCCAATCGAGTGATTCGGATTGGCATCGTGGGGGTTGGCGGCCGTGGCACCGGAGCACTCAACGATTCGCTATCGATCAACGACAATGTTCGTCTGGTAGCAATGGCTGATTTGCAGCAAGAAAACTGCGAGCGGGCGCGGAAGATTCTGAGCCAGCGTCATGGCGACAAAATTGACGTCAAAGACGATCGCATCCACATCGGTTTGGACGCCTATAAAAACGTGCTCGATGATCCCGATGTCGACCTCGTCATTTTGGCGACATCGCCCGGTTTCCGCCCCTACCACATCGCCGAGGCCGTTGCCGCCGGCAAGCACGTCTTCGCTGAAAAACCATCCTGCGTCGACCCCGCCGGTTACCGCGTTTGCACCAAAGCACATGACGAAGCGGTCAAGCAGGGGACATCGATTGTCACGGGCACTCAATACCGCCGCCAAGTCAACTATGTCGAAGCCATCAAGCGAATTCACGACGGCGAGATCGGTGATATCGTCAGCGCCACGACTCGCTATTGCTCAGGTGGCATTTGGTACAAAAATCGCAAAGAAGGCGTCAGCGATACTCAGTACCAGCTGAACAATTGGATGCACTTCATCTGGTTATCAGGTGACCAAATTACCGAGCAAGCGGTGCACAATATCGACGCCATCAACTGGGTAATGGGATCGGCTCCGGAAACGGCTTACGGGTCCGGAGGACGGTTCACTCGTCCTGCCGATAGCGAAATGTGGGATAATGTTTCGATCGATTACACGTACCCCGGAAATCGAGTTTGCTCGTTCATGTGCCGGCAAATTCCCGGAACCAAAGGCGATAACGGAAACGTGATTTATGGAACCAAAGGCACCGCCTATATTGACGCCATGAGCGGCGGTTCGCGGTTCACCGATCGATCCGGCAAACAGACTTGGAGTATGAAAGGCAGTATCGCCGACGCGTATCGCCAAGAACACAAAGATCTGGTCGATTCGATTCGCAGCGGCAACCCGATCGTCGAACTGCGCACCACCGCAGAGAGTTCGTTGACGGCTGTCATGGGGCGGATGGCAGCGTACACCGGTCAACGTGTCGATTGGGATTTCGTGAGCGAAAAATCTTCGCTCGACCTGTTCCCCAAAGATTTGGATTGGAATGGAGATCGACCGGAGCCTTCGTTTGCAATTCCTGGCGTAACGAAACTCACTTAGTTCCTTCGCCTCTGTAATCAGAGGTCAACAAGTTCTCTCACACGAAAGCAACTGCATGTACGGCGCGTTCCAAACCCATCTGTCCGAGCAACTAGGCGAGATCCGTGATAACGGACTTTATAAATCCGAGCGAGTGATCACCTCGCCTCAGGATGTTCGCATTCAAGTGGGCGGTGGCGAGTCAGTACTGAATCTGTGTGCCAATAACTACCTGGGGTTGGCCGACAACCCCGAGATCGTCAAGGCAGCGCACGAGGGGCTTGATCGTTGGGGGTACGGGCTTTCCTCGGTGCGTTTCATCTGTGGTACTCAGGATGTTCACAAACAGCTCGAGCAATCGCTCAGCGAATTCCTGGGTACCGAAGACACGATTCTGTACACATCCTGTTTTGATGCCAATGGAGGTTTGTTCGAAACCTTGTTAGGCAGTGAGGATGCGATTATTTCAGACGAACTGAACCATGCATCGATCATTGATGGTGTGCGACTTTGTAAAGCACAACGTTTTCGTTATCGCAACAACGATCTCGCGGATTTAGAAGCCAAATTGGCCGATGCCTCGGCGGCTCGTTTTCGTATGATCGCGACCGATGGCGTGTTTTCGATGGATGGCTACATCGCCAACCTGCCGGGAATTTGCGATTTGGCGGACAAGTACGATGCGATGGTGATGGTCGATGATTCACACTCCGTCGGATTTATGGGCAAACATGGTCGCGGTACTCACGAGCACCATGATGTGATCGACCGAATTGATATTATCACGGGAACGCTGGGCAAAGCATTGGGTGGCGCCAGCGGCGGTTACACAAGTGGACGACGCGAGATCATCGAATATTTGCGTCAACGCAGTCGGCCCTATCTGTTTTCGAACTCGGTCGCGCCGCCAATTGTTGCCGCCTCACTTCGCGCAATCGGGTTACTAAACGAGTCGACGGAACTACGCGATCGCTTGGAATCCAACACCCGCTTCTTTCGCGAAGGGATGCA
>NZ_ANOG01000681.1 GCF_000346295.1 Rhodopirellula maiorica SM1
TACAGGTCAGTGTTTCGGTTTGCATATAACATTGACTGCGGTGCAGCTGCTCGACATGACCCACCAAACTGTTCGAACCGCCGGTCGTTTTGAATCGATAGTCGACTCGGAAATCGGTTAAACGTAACCCGGGACGGAAATCCCAACTGTTCTTGCCTGCGATCTCGAGTTCATTAATTCCTTGACAATGGCATTGTTGGCAAATCGCTTCGGACAATTCGCGGCTTAGTGATTTGGGGTTCACGATCGTATCATCGTGCTCGGCAGTATCGGCCGCAATTGAGTCTTGCTGATGCCGTTTCGCATGTAATTCGCCGGGGCCATGACAGCGTTCGCAGCCGATAGTGGCTTCGACGATCTCGAACTTGTAGGGATCATGTTTCGTTTGCTCAATCGATCCAACATGGCAAAAGACACAGCCCGCTGTTACCTCGCGGCGAAACGATTGGTGTGCGGGAACGTCATATCCGGGAGACATCGCCCATGTTTGTTGGTCGCGGAAATATGTGATCGGGGATTCGATGTGAAAATCACCGATTCGCCCAAGGTAACTCTGTGAGTGCGTTCCCGAACCCAGTGTGACGTCCATCTGCATCTTGGTTTCGCCGAGCGGTTCGCCCTGTTCGCTGAGTCGAAGCTCGCTGTGAAACATTTTTCCATCGGCGACTTCCACACGATATCGATGACCGCTGGCATCATGTTTAAATTCACCAGGGGCTGGTTCGAGCGTCACGTCGGTGAAACGGGCCGCCTTGCTATGCAGTGTTTGCAGGAAGCTGTCGTGTTGATTTTCGTGACACGAAGCGCATTGCTTCGAACCGATGTAGCCGACCGATGCACTGCTGTTCGCCGGCGGCTTCGATCGAGACTCGGTCCCGCTCTCTTCGGCACGAAGCGACATGCTACCAATTGAAAGAGTAACCCACGCCAAAACGGTGATCAGTCGCAGCACGCTCATAGTCAGTTCTTCTGCCGAATCAGGTTTTCGATTCCAGTGCCCACCCGCTCAATGCCATTTACTTTGACGCCAACGGATGATGTTTTTAGCGGAGCGGCGCGAGCCGCCCGGTCGAATTTGAAGGTTGTACTCGCTGCAACCGGACGGCTCGCGCCGTGCCGCTAACATCGTGAATTCCTGAGCCACAACGTTATTTGGATTTCAGGGTCGCTAGATAGGCTACCACGTCGCGTACCTCTTTGCGTGTCAAAACGTCGGTCATGTCGGGCATAATCGAAACCTCGTTTTTGGACACATCTTCGATTTCGTCATTGCTTAGACGTATCTCCTTGCCTTGGCTGTCGGAGATAATGGTTTCCTCTTCGCTCTCGGATTTGACTAACCCCATTACAATTTGTCCCGAGTCCAGCAGGAACGATTGGGTTTGGTATTTCTTGTCGATATCTTTGCTGGGGGCGATCACGCTTTGCAGCAGATAATCACGGTCTTTTGTTGATGCGATACCAAGCAAGTTAGGTCCGACATCGCTTCCCTCTTTTCCGACCTTATGACATCGGATGCATTGTGCACCAAGGTGCGTATTGAACAGCACCTTCCCCTTGGCCGGATCGCCCCCGTCACGGCTGACCATAAACGGACGTGACTTTTCAGGCGTACTTGCAAAACGTTGGTCAATCGCCGCGTTGGCTTTGTCAAACGCCGCCTGAATTGCGGGAGATTTCTCAGCTCGTTGTGCGGCCGCTTCTAAAACATCGAGGGTGATCTCACTCGACAATGTGTTGCTGGCGATTTGCTCAAGCATCGAGATTAATCGTTGCTCCGATGCGTCACCGTGCTGCTTACCCAACGCCGCGATGGCATACTGCTTGACCGCCATTTTTTTGCTTTCCGAAATCAATCCCGTCAAAAACATTTCGGCTTGATCGGCGTGGTGTTTCGCGTGGAAGTGGATGGCATTTAATTGCAGGCTCGTGTTGTGATCCTGCATCGCGGCGGGCAGCACTTTCTTTAACGCTTCGGGGTTCTGCTTTTCCAGGGTTTTCAGCGCGGCGATACGAAGTTCAACATCTTGGTTGGTGGTGCGAACGATTTCGCTAAGCGAATCGGCTGACAATCGGGTGTTGGTTCGGGCTGCCGCGTCGATCGCAGCGGATTGCAGTTTGGGATGATTCTCGCTCGCTAATTTCGATAACACGGCACTCAAACGCTGGTAGTCCAATTCGCGTGGCAGCTTCGTATAGCGTCGACGGCCATCGACCCGGTCCAGTGCATCGGGTTTCATCCACGATCCCAGCATTTCGATTGCTTCAATCCGTAGCGAAACGGGATTGGCTTCTTGGCTTGCGTATTGGATGACGGATTCGAATTGCTCACGACCGCCTAGACGATAGTTGGCATTGAGCAGTCGGCGGACAAACGACTCGCCACTATGTTCCGTCGTGGACAACGCCGCCGCGAGCACCTGCAATTGTTCGTCACTGGAGAAATCATCATGCAGGGCGCGAGCGGCTTCGGTCGCCACTTGTTCACTGGGATCGCGAAGAAACGGCTCAAGCGAACGTGCCGAATCGTTGCCACGTAACGCCACGACAAGGTTCAGCCGACCGATCAAGGTGGATGAGTCTCGGGCAGCGGTTAGTTGTTCGGCCGTCGCACAGTTTCGCAACGCTCGCGACGCCGCAAATCGCAGATACCGCTCTGATTCGGCCAGCGAGTTAGAAAGCCCAAGCAGCGGCTCGACGGCGTTGCCGGACGCATGTTTACTCAACGCGATCATCGCCATAAAGCGAACGCGATCGCTGTCGTCGTGTAGTAACGGCAGGAAGATCGCTCCGTCGACACCGTGGATATCCGTTAAGGTTCTCGCCGCTTGGGCTCGCATTTCCGCATCCGCCGAATCGAGCATCGAGATCAATGCGTCGGTGGCTGTGGATTCGCCGCCGCGGGCGAGTTGTCCAAGTCCCCAGACCGCATGGACTCGCGTCATTTCCGATTCCGACGTTAACGCACGCTGTAACGTGTCGATGTCTTGCTGGTTCACTAATTCAAATTGAGCACCCATGCGAATGCGTTGGTCGTCATGACCAAGAAGTCGATGGAGCTGCGAGGCGGGCAATTTTGAAAAGCCGTTTTTAATTTGCTTTGCTACTTCGCTGCGGATCTTGGCCAGGTCTGAATCGGGAGCATCGATTTTCCAAACCGCTCCCGACTGGTTCAGCGGATAGCCGCCGCCCCAGTCAACGCCATAGAGAGCCCCGTCAGGACCAAAATTGATGCCGACCAGTGGAATGCCGCTACCGATCGCGTGTTCGTTTTCCATCGTGAACGAAGCGCCAGCCGGTTTGGCTTGAAACGCAAATTGATGTCCCCCAGGAGCTCCGGTTAAGAAAAAGTAGTCGCGGTAGGCCGAGGAAAGTGCGGTTCCGGGATTGAAGGCGAAACCGGCAGGGCCATCGATGTAGTTCTTTATTGTGGGCAGAATGTAAGAGGGTTGTCCATCAAAATGGGGAACCCACAAACGTTCGTCGGTCCAAGGATTGAAGCCGCTGCCACGATACTGGTAATTGCATCGCCATCCGGCATCCATATCGCGAACGATATAGACAAAGCGTTCTTTTTCACTGGGTTGATCGGCGTCATTATCAACACCAAACAAGTTACCGTATTGGTCAAACGCCAACTCTTGGACGTTCCGCAATCCGTGGGCAAACACTTCGAAATTGCTGCCGTCTGGATCGCAACGCATCACTCCGCCTTGATTGGGATAGTGAAATCGTTTGCCTTCACGCGATGTTAACGAGATTCCCTTGTCACCGATCGACCAATAGATCTTTCCATCCGGTCCCACCGTCAATCCGTGCATGTCATGGCCGGCATAGGCAATGTGGATCGCAAACCCAGATGCAATGGTTTCGCGTTGGTCGGCGACGCCATCATTGTCGGTGTCTCGCAAACGCCACAGATCAGGTGCGATCGTCGTATACACATCGCCATTGAACCACAACACGCCGGCGGCGATTCCCGTGACTTCGGTTCTAAAGTCCTCAGCAAACAACTTGAACGTGTCCGCAGTACCATCGTTGTCGCTATCGCGTAGCGTATGAATCTTTTCACTGATGACGGTCAAGTCATGCCAATCGTGTGATCCGTCTTGGTTAAGATCAGCGACACGTTTGCGATTTTTGTCTTGGTCTTGGTTTGGGGCCAGCCGTTGATGATAAAAATTACGACGGTCCTCGACGCTTTGAAATCCGACATCATTGGTGATCCAATCTCGGTTGTTGCGAATATCAAGATCCTGAGCCTTTCGTCGCATCGTCTGCGTCACGTAGGCCGTGCCTTCGTTGTCGAAACTGATCGCTACGGGGTCGGGCACATTGATCTCGCCGCTCCACTTTGTGTAACGCAGCGGAGTCGGGTTCGTCGGTTCCTCGGCGATCACAACAGAAAGGTTGCAAATGAACGTGACAGCGGCGATCAAGCGAAGATGTGCAAACATGATGGGATTTTTAGGGGCGAAAAGAATTGGCGGATGACTGAGCTGGTTGCAACGCAGGATCATCGAGATCGAGGCGGTACAAGATTTGGTTATAGTCGTAATACGGCGTTGGCACCGCCTGATTGGCGAATTCGGCCGTATACGTCCCTTCGAACAACAGAATTGGCTTTCCCGCTGGAGTCAATTCAGGATGCAACCGTGGATTATAGAACGTGTAATTGTCATGGGAAAGAATTTCTATGGCGGTGCCCCACGGTCCCATCGGGGAATCGGCTTCAGCGTACCAGAGTGTTCCAAAGGCCGACGGTTTACCGAATCGCTGCATAAACACACTGACCCAGCGTTGGCGATACGGGTTCCAAGCAATCGAGCCTGAATGCGGTTCGATTTCGACACCGTCGACGACTGTGCGAAGCGTTTTCTGAGGCGTGAGTGTTTTCCAATTCTCGAAGTCTTTCCAGGCTTCGTAGTTGGCTGCAATTTGAATACGTGGCAGAGGGTTGCCGAACAGCAGCCAACGCGTTCCTGCGGCGTCGGTCCAGAATGAGGGATGCCCTTCTTCGGCGAGTGACGGTGGCGGTCCGCCATCGGATGCTTTCCAAACCGTTCGCACGATTTGAAATTCCGAAGTCGATTCGTTCCACTCGCACAACCCCGCTTCGTAGGTCTCGAGACGCCCATCGTTCCATGCGAGTTCGTCGCCTAGTTTGTGACTTTCGGCAAACAGGCCTGATCCGGTGAGTCGTCCGATGCGTTTGGCGATCGCGGTTCGGTGGACCGCAACGGTCAAGGTTTGGCCACGCCGGGGCGTCAGACGAACGCCGCGAAATCCGAATCCATCCGCAGGGATCTCGTAGCCGTGTCCCATCACATGAAAGTAGACTTCGCGATCCAGTAGCGAAGGATCGTCGATCGCGATCACGCCAGCATTGTCGCTGACGAATCGAACTTGGTGGGTCGTTCTTAATTCGACCAACGGGACCGGCCATCCCGAATCATCATCGACAACGTGAATTCGACATGCGGCATATTTTGCCGACGCATCGTCTTGAGCAGAGCTGAGTGACGCAACCGTTATTCCACCGAGCAAGACAACTAGTATGCGCGCAAGTCGATTCAATTTGGAAACTTTGTAAGTAGCGATCCTAGTGCTTTGTCCATTTTTAATGGTTTGGGTTCATGGTAGTGGGATTCGCCAGAATTCCTCGCGACCTGGGCTTTCTGGCGACCTGGGATTCCTGGCGACCTGGGATTCCTGGCGACCTGGGATTCCTGGCGACCTGGGATTTCTGGCGAAATGGGATTTCTGGCGAAATCCACTACGGCAAAAACAAGGATAGACAAAGCACTCGCAGCTTGCTCAGTGCCCTGGGCGAACGTCGGCAAATTTCATTCAGTTTGCATTCACGAACGGTTCGTCAGCGGTGGTGGATCGCGTCACCGTTTCCGTTTCGATTGCGTTTTCATTCGACGTTTCAGCTTCGCTTATCGTTTGGTTCGATTCGCCTGGGAACTGAGGCTGCGGACGGACCGTCAATCCCCAGCCATGCAGAATACCAAACCGGTCGCTTTGCGTTCCGCTGATCACCAATTGCCACGGTCCCTGGACGCTCTTGCCATTGAATGCACTCAGACCTGGTTGTCGTTTGGCGAGTGCTTCGGGCTGGAAACTGCCTTCGAACGGTGGGCGGCCTTTGGTGATGGAGTAACGGGCCGAGTCGTCAAAGATAGTTTGATCAAAATGGTCGTCGTGCGCTCCGACACCACTGAATAATTCGATACGCGTTCCATCGGGGCCGATCAGGTAACCATCCAGAAAGGACGTGTAGGTGTGCGTGATCGACAGCTGGACGTCCAGATCCGCGATCAAGTAATTCTCGTCGATATAGATTTCCGAGACGACGGTTTTGCGGGGTGGCAGCGCTTCGACGCTATCGCTGCGGTAGCTGCCGCCGACCAGCGATTTGGCCGAAATGGCTTCGGATGCGGTCAGCAAACCGTCCCCGTTGCTGTCGTAGGATCGAAATTCCTCGATCAATTCGTCGGTCCACTCGTCGGTATACTCATCCATCGCGACTTGGTTGTCGCGGTTCAGGTCGCGTTCGTAGAACCATCCTGGCAGCCCAACGGTCAGGTCGCCCGCTTCGGCTTGCATTTCGCCTAGATACGCTTGCAGCTCACCCCGCTGGATTTCGCCATCGCGGTCCACATCCAAACGTCCAAACGGCACGCCGAGCCGGACTGCTTCATCCGCACTGAGTCGACCATTACGATCCGAATCAAATCGTCCCAATACGGTCGACGTCAAATAGTCACGACTGCCGGGACGGCCGCGATATCGGTCACGTGAACTTGATTCACTACGACGCGACGATGACGCTGCAACGCCGTTTCCCGTCCGCTCGGCTTTCTTGGTCAATTCGCTGGCGGCTCCGGACAACATCCGGCGACGTGCGTAACGCTGGGCTAGTTCCAGCCGGCTGAGTTTGTTGTCGTTGTTGAAGTCCTCAGAAAATGGATCGCGGTATCTCCATTCCTCTCGCTGAGCTTCGACGCGATCAATATATCCATCACGGTTGCGGTCCGATCGACGCAGTGTCCGTTCGGCGTATTCGAGATCCGCTTGAGTGTACGGATATTTTACTTCAGGCAAACCGAACTCAGGCACAAGCGGTTGATCCGGTGCGGTCCCAAAGTCCATCGGATTGACGTAGTCGTCCACATCGACTTCGCGTCGCGAGACGCCATTGTTCATCGCGTAATAGATCCGTGCCGCCTCTTGCCATTTATCCACCCCGTAGGCACGTTCGAGCGACATCCGTCGCGCCGCAGCAACACGTTCCATATAGGGACGGGCCAAGGGAGTGATCTCGGACGGATCGATATCGCCGTCACCGTCAGTGTCGAGTCGCTCGAGCGATTCACGCAGACCGGATTGGGCGGACGCCGTGTCAACGCAAACCGTCAAGCCGATTGCGAACGCGACCGCAACAATCAAGCATCGCTGGAAGCATAGGTGATGTATCATCGAAATCGGCAGAGGATAGGGAAAGAGCAACGCGAGGAAGGAACCCGGGCGGTCAACGGCATTCGCGGCGGGACACACCAAATCGCCGAGTGACCACGGACGAATTTTTAACGAGAGCTACGACTGCGTGACGAACTGCTGCGAGAGTTTCCTTCGCCCAAGATCACTTGATGCAACAGTTCGCCAAACACTTCGCTGTTCATCGGGGTGACGACTTCGATCGTCTGTTCACCGCGTGCGTCAATATGTTTGGCAAGTTTTTCGACTTCGTTGAACAGATCGCGTGGCGCGGTGACGATCAGCGAATTGCTTGCTTCGTGAACGGCAACGGTCATTTTGGGTTCGAGGTCTCGTTCGGGCTTGGTTTCCGCCGTTTTTAGACCTTTCTTGGCGGCCGCTGCCTGTTTTGCATCGGCAGCGCGTTTCGCAGCAACTGCTGCGGCACTGCCGCCGGCGTTGTCTTTGGACTTGTCGCTCATGATGCGTCCGGAATACGCTTCGCGAATGGCCTCGGCAACCTCCGACGCTTTGGTGTTAACCAACTCGATCACGTTCGAAGTCCCATAGGTTTCGATCGACGTGATGCTTTGATCTTTGTCGATGATCTTTAAATAGTCCTCGATGATGTCGATGTCGCTCGCGGTGCCTTGGGCTATCAAACGATTCAAACGCGAATCAGCAACGATCGTGATTGTGCCCGACATCATCGTTGTCGTGCCATCGTTGGAAGTCACAAAGCTGCTTGTCAGTCCGCTTGAGTAACCGTTTGAAACATAGCCGTTTACCAGCGTGCCGGCTTGAGCCTCTTTGGCGGCGTCGCCGCCTTCGAGAAGTTCACCCAACATTCGCAGTGCATCATCCGGTTTGGTGTGTTTCAAATAGAACACAATCGGAGTCACGGGCGGAGCTTCAATCACTCCGGCAATGCTACGCAGGTGAGATTCGAACTCATTAAGTGCTTCGGTATCGTCCGATTGAATCAATACCCCTCGCGGAGTCAATTGGCAACGAATCGCATTCGCTTGACTGGTGGTCGTCGCAGTCAGAACCCGAGCGGAATTTGTTCGTGGCATGCTGTTGCGAGCATCGGTGGTATGAGTCGATGCAAACGATTGTTCGTCCAACTCAGGCTGCGTTGTACTTTCTTCCCGTGATTCCTCGTCATGTAAAACACGCTCGGTTTTCGTTTTTTCGTTCGGAGCGATCGCCGGGTACATGATTATCGGGTTGGATCGTCGCCAAAACTTGGTGGCGGTTTCCAGCAACTGTTCGGCTTGAGGGCCACGCAGTGGGAACACGCGAGTTTGTTCGCTGTGAGTCATGTCGCCATTGACTTCCAACCCCGAGACGATCTTTTTGATTTGGTCGATTTGGGCTCGTTTGGCTCGCACAAACAAACGCATGTTGCCTGGGTCTGCGTCGATTTTTGGTGCGTCTGGATCTATGGATTTCGGATCATCCAATGGGTCGGGGAGATTGAGCATTTGTTCAAGCAGGCTGATCGCGAAATAGGGATCAACGGTCTTTAGCTGAATGACTTCGAAATCCGCTTCGGATGCTTGCAATTGTGCCACGGTTTCGGCAATCTCGGTCTGCACCGCAGGGGACGCCAATGCGACGACACTGCTAGCGGTTTCATCGACCGACAATCGGACTTGTTTTCCGGCCAACAGCGTTTGCAGAACGTTGTAAACCGTTTCCACGTTCCCACCCTCGACCAGATGCGATTTCAGAATCATATCGCCGGTTTCGGTGGTCATACTGGCTTTGGGTTTATCGATTGCATTGACCAATCCTTCGATCAATTTGACCTTGTCTTCCAAACCCGTCACGAACAAGTTTTTACCTTCCAAATCGGAAGAGATACTGACGTCGATTCCAATCATCTCGTCGGTCGCTAACCCCAAGTGAGGACGGGCAACCACCAAGATGTCTTCGGCTTCGACGTGCTGGAGCGAGAAACTTTTGACGATCGTGCCGTCTTGCATCGCATCCGCGGGCTCGAACGCGCTGAGCACCGCTTGAACGTTTCGCAACTTGGCCACCGTGTCGGTGATCATCAATTGATTGGTACGAGTCAGAATCGCAGGCGTCGACATCAACTTCAGTGCCGACAATTCCTGAACCGCCTCTTCGGCGTCAATGTCGCCGAGCGAGAACATGCATTTAACGACGTGGTGGTCGCTGGCATCGGCAAGCTCTTCGACGCTGACCAGCTTGGCCAACACATCGAGTTGCTGCAGGCTTCGAGGATCGCTCAGATTGATCACCGACAACAATTGGTCGCTGCGAACCAGCGTGAAGCCCTCGGACAACAAAAACAGATTGATGCGATCGATCGCTTGCTGGTGCGAAAAGATCGTGGGATCGGTGTAGGTAAAGCTGCCCGGCGGCAGGTCACCAAAATGAAGTGCTAAGTCCGCTTCGTCGGCGATCCAGCGGATGACTTCACGCCAAGGCACCTAC
>NZ_ANOG01000682.1 GCF_000346295.1 Rhodopirellula maiorica SM1
GGTTGACTTGAACGTGAGGTCCGTAGGCAATCACTTTTGCCTGCGGGCAGCGAGACGCAATTTGACCTACGACATCAGGGATCAATTTGCTTCGCGTTGACAAATCGATGATCGCGTAGGCCACCGAATCGAGATCCCCGTCAGGCAAATTTCCGCTGAACTTGAATTGCAGCCCGGCATTCTCTGCCGCACCACGCACGCGTGATGCGAACATTAAATCGCCGGACAGAAACAGCACGAGATCAGCGGGGGCATTGGTCATCGGATTACTTGCGTTTCTCGACTTCGTTCTTCATGAATTTTAAGCCTTCCGTGGCCAATGTGATTTCATCCTTGAACATGCGGCGCCAAATTTTGGTTGCGGCGGCGATTTCCGGAAGCGCCAACCCGAATGCTTCGATGACCATCCAGCCGTCGTAGCCCATTTCAGCGAGAGCATCAAAATTTTCGTCCCAGCGAACATGGCCTTCGCCTGGTGTGCCACGATCGTTTTCGCTGATGTGGACGTGATACAGTTTGTCGCCACCGACTTTGACCGCGTCTTTGATTCCCTTTTCTTCGATGTTGCTGTGGAAAGTATCGTACATCATTCCGCATGCGGGATGGTCCACGTCACGAACAAACCGGGTCGAATCAGCATGACAGTTGAGCAGGTAGCACTCGAAACGGTTTAACGCCTCGACGCCTAATTTTACACCGACATCGCCAGCATGTTCGGCGACCGCTCGCATGCTTTCGACGCCCCACTTCCATTCGTCTGCAGTAGGCCCTGCACCACTGAACACGCCGATCGCCGAGTGGTAAGGGCCGACCAAAGTTTCCACGCCTGCGGCTGCACAGCAGTCCAACGTCTTTTTCGTCAACTCGATTCCCTTCGCACGCACGCTGGCGTCGGGCGAAATCGGGTTGTCTTCTTCCCCGCGAATAGTGACTGCGGTGCGAGCTAGACCAATATCGTCAAGCTGCTTGCCAATCGCTGCATAGTCGAGGTCGATGTTGAACATCGGCAACTCGACTCCGTCGTAGCCAGCCGATTTCAGTTGTTCGCAAACAGGCATCAGTTCGTCGGTGACTTCGCCGGACCACAGAAGGAGGTTCATGCCGTATTTCATTGTTTGCCTATCGAGTGGGAGTGTTGAAGCGTGGGGAAAGGTGACTCGCCCGCCGGTGGTGTCAATAATTGCGTTCGACGCGACTCGACCAACGTGGACGCTTGCGAGAGCCATTGGCCAACTTGGGGAGGTAAAGCCGCAAGCCCAACGCGGCTCATCACTTGATTGAGCCGAAACAAGAGTTTGTCATTGTCGAGGTAGTCGTACAAGAACCGCAATTCGATAAAACGGTCGATCGCTTTGGCGAGCTGGTTCGTCGGTTTGCCCGTGATTTTGTTGACACAGGCCTGGATTTTCTCGGACGACAGATCGCTTAGCAAGCCATAGTAGCGGTCGACGGTCGTGGGATCGTCACGAATCCAAAAGGAATCGAGCAATATTTCGATCAAAATATGGCCGACAAAGGTGGGCCGAAAACCGGCGTCGCCGGGCATTAGATCGCGAAGCTGGATCGCCAGCGTCAGGTTGGTTTCGACAAAGGCTTGGGTGGCATGAAACCACTGGTCGTCGTCGACATGTTGAATAATTCCTGACGCGACGTCGCGGACGTCGGGATCTTCGTCCGCAGTCCACAGCATGGCATGCCGCCGCCGTGCCCGGATTTTACGATCCACCACGCTTAACCAATCGGGAACCGCCGTACCGGCTGCCTTCAGCGGTTGGTCAAAGTAGGGCAATGCGTGGCTCAGGAAATTCATGCGGCGTAGCCTACCAAGATTTTAAACGAGGTGGCAGGTCAGCAGAAAATCGCGAGAAATTCACTGGAGCAATTTTCGCTGGGGCGCTTCAATACGCCTCGCTCGCGAAGAATCGGTTCCACCGAGTTACGACCACAGCGTCGCAGGACGGCTGAATTTCGCGGCGATCGGGGATAGGTCTTCGACCAGCCATGTTTTGATTTGGGGGCTGATGAAGATCACGGTGCAAACGCTCGCGATGGCGACTGCCGGTCCCAACATCAAACTGGCGGGCAAGAGGCTGATCGCGATCATGGTCAAGTCAAACTTGAATCCGCACCACGCCATTGCGATCCCTATTCCAAGCATCACGGTCCCATGCGCGCACAAGGTCGCGATCACGGCACCTTGCAATCCAAAAATCGGCAACAACATCGCGTTGAGAATCAGATTCAGCGTCAAAACCGATCGCGATCGCGATCCCGACCATTTGCCTCGCTCGGCTACCATGATAGTCTTGGCC
>NZ_ANOG01000683.1 GCF_000346295.1 Rhodopirellula maiorica SM1
CGGCTTGTGTCGAGGACAATATGCGTCAGCCGTTTAACGATTTGCGACATGCCGTACCATGCCAAAGTCCCGGTGGGGTCCCCTGACACTCTAACCTAAAACAAGTGATAGGCTTTGGCATCGAGTTTTTTGGCCAGCAGCGGATCGTTGGCTCGGGCCAGCAGATCATAGTACGCGTAGGGATATTTAAAGACGTGGCCGATACCGAGCGTCTTATCACCTCGCTGCTGCCAGTAGCGGGCGTCCTTGGGACGCAGTTCGCTGGGCTTGTGATCGGCAATTTTGCGGCTTGTTGAATCGGGCCCCTGCCGCGTCACCGTCACGTATTTTCGAAACGCGATGCGACAACTTTCGGCCCATTCGGCATCCCCCATCGCAGCCATTTCGATTAACGACTGGCCGAACGTCAACATGTGTCCGGCAAACCCTTGTCCAAATCCGACAAAACGATCGATAGCATCACTTGCTTCCTGCAAGACAAATTTTGACGCAGCGGCCGAATCGGTAAACGGCGGCGGATCGATTCCATCGTCGGGTTCGACATCCCGCCATGGCTTGATCGCTCGAATCAGGTTGCACACGCCATCGACTCGTTGGCGTGTCGCCGCTTCGGGCAGCATGCGAAACGCCTTGATCGCGTGCATTGCAAAAATTGCATCGTGACCCACCTCGCGAAGCACCCCGCTGTTTTCGGCAAGCGCCTTACCTACTTGTTCGGCCGCGTCGGGCACAGGATCGCGCTGGGCAAACGGTTTACACAGCTTTGTCGGCGCCCAGTTCCGATCAAACAACTGGACAATCCGAGTGGCGGCCGCATCGTCGAGATCATTGTCCACACACATCATGTGTGCCGAGATCATCGCGGCACCGCGATGTCCGTCGGCGAAATAGTTCATCTCCGGAGCTCTTGCCAACGCATTGAGCCCTAACAACACCAACCGCTTCTGCTGAAGACTCGGTTCGTCAGCCTCGCAAACTTGGTCACCGGACATTAGCGTTCCGCTCAGAATCGCGGCACTTCCCACCGCAAATTGGCGACGATCGAGAGGCAGGGGCATCGGCGAGGACTCCGGTTTAAAAAATTCGATAACGCGACAGGTTTCGCTGCTCTATCTTAACCGAACAACGCGTATCGGACGCCAAATCAATTTACTTTCCGCGTTTGATTAACAACTGGTGAGGGATCGCCATCAGGTCCACGGCGATATCCGCAATGATGGTTCGCCCCTTGGTTAGCCACGCCGAAGCGAATGCCCAAACCGCGATCCATTCCATCCAAAACAAAAAATTGTATTCGTTTAGCGTCCGCTTCCACTCGGGCGAAATGAGGAACAGATAAGCCCCCATCGCCGCCATGCTCAACAAGATCACCAAACCGCTGGACCGGTAAACAAAATTCCGTTCGCTTTCATGAGGTTCCATTTCGCGATTGGTCGATTTGGAACTAGGAAAATGAAACAGCGAATAAGTAGCCAGCGTCAAGAAGAACACCCCGCCGCTGATCGAGTGCAAGTACCCGACCAATGACCTCTGATACAGCGGATCGGAGTTCGGGTCCAATGGAAACAATGCCACGCCCAACGCGGAAACGCAGCCAAGATTGGCCGTCCAGCTTTCAATCCGGTCATATCCCCGATAGCAGAACAGGAAGACACCGATCGAGCACATTGTGCCCACGAAAACATCACGCAGACCGGTGTGATAATAGCTGCTGATGTTGTCTTGAAAGTCGATTCCAAAGAACAGCCAACCGACGGGACCGAGCACGATCGGCAACAAAAATCCGCTGACGCCAATCGCGCGTCGAATGCCCATGTACGACAGGACCAGGGCGTTAGTTTTGTCGGAAAGATCGGGAATCATGTTGGGGCTGTTGAAAAAGACCGGGTCACTCAGTTCATCTCATCTCGCGGGATTTGCGTTGGGCACGCTGTTTATCGCGAAATCGCTTTTTCCGTTTCGCATCTTTTTCTTTGGATGCTTCTTCTTTCTCGGCGATCACCTTTGCCGTTTGCACTTGTTCACGCCGCATCAATTCGGGTGTCTCGAGAGTCAAACGTCCGAGTTCACCGCCACGGATATCATTCACCAGAATCCGCGAGGCACGATCGATATCCACCATATTGTTTTTTCCGAGACATCCTCGGCGGCGACCAATCGCTTCGATCAGTTCCAAATCGGTGCCAGGCACGGAATCTAAATCGTAACGCTGCATCAACCGTTCGGGATAATTCGCGGCCAAGTAGCGAGCTCCAAAGAAACCGATGTCGGCATAATCCATCGCGGTGTCTTTGATCGAACCGACCAAGCCCAACCGGTAACCGCTGTTGACATTGTGCACGTTCGGCCACAGCACACCCGGTGTATCCAACAGAGCGACGCTGTCGCCAATGTTGACACGTTGTTGCTGCTGAGTGACCGCAGGCGTGTTCCCCGTTTTCGCAATCTTTCGGTTCGCCAAAAAATTAATGATCGTTGATTTTCCGACATTGGGAATGCCGACGATCATCGCGGTGATCGTTTTGCCAGCGCGGTGCGGTACCATTTTGGCAACGATGTGTTTCAAACGCCGGATCGTCGGTACGTCTTCGGTCGTGACCGCGTGGGCGCGGACGCCCTCAGATTCTTCGAAATGCGAGATCCAGACGTCGGTCATCGCATCGTCGGCAAGGTCGCTCTTGGCCAACACCTTTAGACAAGGTTTATCGCCACGCAATTCGGCCAGCATCGGATTCTCGCTCGAGTACGGAATCCGCGCATCAAGCACCTCGATGACCACGTCGACTTTGGGGAGCACCGATTGAATTTCGAGCCGGGCTTTGTGCATATGGCCCGGAAACCACTGAATGGACATAAGGGAATCGTCACTAACAAGGAAATGTGGGATAGGCTTCCAGCCTGTCATCAGCAACCGTCACCTTAGCGAAAACAAGCCAAGCGATTCGGCCCGCGTCGTTTCGGCAGGTGTCGGGAGACCGAAAGTCTTGGCGACTTTCGCTACGGCCAATGCGGCCTTCGCTACGGTCAATATGCTCGACCAGAAGTCTTCTTCTCCCAGTTTCACCGGTGGCGATCATCCTGGTAACCCCCTCGACGCAATGTTCCCGCCGTTCTGCGGGTTTTCCCGAGTTTAGGTCGAGTGCGCGAGCCTATCGTCCGCCGAACAGTTGATAGCCGGGAACCGCGGTGCGAACGCTCCACAACGTTCCTCCCGCAGTCACGAACAGCGTCTTGCCGTCTTTCCCCCCGAAGGCACAGTTGGTGGTTTCGTCGCGGGGAATCGAGAGAAAATCGATTTTTTCACCCGCGGGCGAAAAAACGTAAATGCCTGCCGTCGGGCGATCCGCGGTTTGAGCCGGTGGCCGCGGTTTGTTCAATCCTGCCGCCACATAGAGTCGGCCTTGCTGGTCCAGCTTCATCCCGTCGGGCCCCCGCGTCGTTCCCCAATCATAGATCAACGTCTGGGTTTTCAGATCGAGTGTCCCATCGGCGTTCAAGTCAAACCGCCAAAGCTTGCGGGCCCCCCCGAGTTCATTGTTGTTGTCCGCCACATATAGGAATTGGTCATCAGGCGTTACGATCAACCCATTGGGACGATCGACTTCGTGAGCGATGATGCGAGTCACACGGCCATCGGGATCAATCCGGTACACTCCTTCGACTTTTTGTCCCTCGTCGTCCAACATTTCCATCCCGCTGCGATCCCCGTATTGCGGATCAGTGAAATAGATGCGTTTTTTGGAGTCGATCGTCAGGTCATTGGGCTGATTGAATCGACTTCCTTGGTAGGAATCCGCCAATACACGAAGCGTTCCATCCGCCTCGATTCGTTGGACCTGGCGTCGCTGATTATCGCAAATGACCAGCCGGCCTTGTCGATCGAACAGCAGACCGTTCGATCCGGCGTCGGCTCGGAACACCGAACTTTGGCCGGCAAGATCACGACGATTAATGTTCCCTTCGCCGCTGGTCAGCAACCCCAATCGTGGATGCCAAACCGGGCCTTCGCCTGCACCGTGGTCTTGCAACATTTCTGGTTGACTAAGAAAGACGGGATCGTCCGCCGCAACGGCCGAGACGAACGGCAATCCCGCAAGAAGCGAGCACAACAAGACCCAGTGCGTGTGAGAATGTCCGAGGCGGAGGGCAGGCATGGATTTCAGTTCCATTGGCGAGTGGGGAGATGGATGTCATGATTCATTGTCGCTAATGACAATGCAAGTCAAAACGATGGCGAAGCAACCGAATTGGATCAAGCGAGGATGAACCGACACGATGGATGAAGACACAATTTACAGCATGCTGGGCGGCGAAGAGGCGGTTCGCGGCTTGGTCGACCGTTTCTATGATTTGATGTCCGAATTACCAGAGGCACGCCCAATACGTGACATGCACCCCTCGGATTTGAGCGAATCGCGTGACAAGTTGTTCAAATTTTTGTCAGGGTTTTGGGGCGGGCCCTCGCTGTACATCCAGCAATATGGACATCCGATGTTGCGAGCGAGACACCTGCCGTTTCCGATCGGTGATAGCGAACGAGATCAATGGATGCTGTGCATGACGCAAGCAATCGACGAACGGGTCGAGCACAAACCGCTTGCCGATCATCTGAAGATGACATTCCAGCGCACCGCCGATCACATGCGAAACCAAGTGGGATAGGCAATGTCGGACCGACTTCTATTGCTTGAGGACGCGATTGTGCGAGATGACAGGCTGGAAGCCTATCCCACATTTGATGGGGAGGCGGCGGAGTTCTAGAATATAAGAATATCGCCCCGCGACACTTTTTGAGGAGGATCGAACGATGTCTCACTCTCACTTTCTCGGTGTATTGCTTGTGGTGCTCTTTGCCAGCACAAATGTCCTGTCCAATGTCGCGAAATCAGAGAGCCCATCCTCCTCGCCCGGTTCGATCAGCGACAAGACACCTGCCGGAGCACAGGCTCCTTTGCTGGTCGGGATCACGGTCCATCAGCGCGATGTAACGACCGATTCAGCAGTGGCTCAGCGCTATTTTGACCAAGGGCTGAATCTCGCTTATGCGTTTAATCATGACGAGGCCATTCGTTCCTTCCAAGAGGCAGCTCGGCACGACCCCGATTGCGGCATGGCTTGGTGGGGAATCGCACTTTGCAATGGACCTCATATCAACCGTCCCCCGATGGACGAACCTCATTCGATCGCGGCTTGGCAGGCGATCGAAAAAGCACAAACCAGCCGCAAGCTAGGCACGCCGGTCGAACGTGCGTTGATCGATGCCTTGGCAAAGCGTTACCGTGGCGATACGGAGGAAAACATCGCCGAACGAGAGACGCTGAACAAGGACTATGCGGATGCCATGCAGCGAGTCCACCAGCAATTTCCGGACGATCATGATGTCGCGGTACTGTACGCCGAATCATTGATGAATTTACGCCCCTGGGACCTGTGGTCCGACGAGGGCGAAGCACGGCCGGAAACGAACCAGGTGTTGACGTTACTTGAAAACGTGATGACAGCACTCCCCAATCACCCCGGCGCAAACCATTTGTATATTCATGCGGTAGAAGCATCGCCCCAGCCTGAACGAGCCATGGCGGCAGCCGATCGACTGCGGACGCTGATGCCAGGCTCGGGGCACATGGTACACATGCCCGCTCATATCGACGTGCGTACGGGCAAGTGGTCTCAAGCAGCAGAGCAAAACGAGATGTCGATGAAGGTCGACCACGTTTACCGCCAAGCTTCGCCGCACCAAAAATTTTACTCCATCTACATGCTCCACAATCCTCACTTTCTATCTTTTGTTTGCATGATGCAGGGACGTCAGGATCGTGCGATCGAAGCAGCACAACAAATGCTCGCATCTGTTCCCGCTGAGTTTCTGAATCAGTCACCGGAATTAGCGGATCCATTCATGGCGATTGAGTACCAAGTGATGGTCCGGTTTGGCCAATGGGATCGGTTGCTCTCGATGCCCGCTCCGCATGACCAATTGCCGATCACGACCGCGATGTGGCGGTTTGCTCGGGCCACTGCGTTGGCGGCCAAGCAAGACCTAACAGCCGCGGAAGAAGAACAACAACTTTTCCGCGATGCCGTCGCCGCAGTGGATCAAGATGCCAAAGGGGCAATCAACGCGGCCCACGATATCTTGAAAGTCGGTGAGCATACTTTGGCGGGCGAAATCGCGTTCCAGAAAGGGGATATCGACACCGCGGTAGCGGAGCTAAAAAAGGGTGTCGCCGCTGAAACGGATCTTCTTTACATGGAACCGCCCGAGTGGATTCAACCGGTCCGCCATTCGCTCGGCGCCGTCTTGGTCGCTGCGGAGCGATGGGACGAAGCCGAACAGGTCTACCGTAAAGATCTTTCGCAGTGGCCCGAAAATGGATGGTCGCTGTACGGATTGGCGAAATGTCTAAAAGCGAAAGGCGACACCGCGGCCGCAAAAAAAATTGATGAACGATTCCGTGCCGCCTGGAGCGATGCCGACATCCGCATCGGAGCCACTTGTTTGTGCGTGCCTGATGTAAGAACCGTTTCGCAAGACGCAGAATGATGACAAGGAATATTGGGCATGAGTAAACCCCATCCGAAACCGATTCCCGCAGGCGAAATCCGGGGACTTGCCCTGGATGTGATCCAACACGATCGATTCCCCTACCTGGCAACCATCGACGGTGATCAACCGCGACTGCGACCGGTGTCGCCGGTTCGCACCGAGGACTTTACGGTCTATATCGCGAATTTGCGTGGCTACCACAAAACCCAAGAGATTGCTGCGAATCCGAAGGTCGAACTTTGTTATCTCAGTGACACGCATGATCAAGTCCGGATCACGGGCGTGGCCACGATCCTCAGTGACCGAACCACTTTGGAATCGATTTGGAACGACAATCCACTGCTGCGACAATACCTCGGCAACATCGACAATCCAGAATTGATTATCTATCGCGTCGATCCCAACCAAGTTCGCTTTATGCGGGAATGGGCGATCGAGTATCACGACGTCGATATTGATCCTAAAACAAGTCCGGCAGCCGATGCGTGAACTATTTCGCACGCTGCCACTGATGTGTGTTGTCCTGCTTGTTCCGGTATTGCCCTTTCTGCTTTTCGGAGGCCGAATCGAAGATTGGTTGCGAGGCGTGGCCGAGGATCCTCCGTCGATGACCGCCACTGCGGCGTTGATCATTGGGCTGTTGGCCACCGATATCCTGTTGCCGATTCCGTCGAGCGTGGTCAGCACGCTGAGCGGTTGGCAACTCGGTTGGTGGCGTGGAACGATCGCGACGTGGATCGGTATGAATTTGGGCGCCGCCATCGGATTCGCCTTGACCCGGCGATGGGGAAAACCGTTTGCCCTGTGGTTCAGCCGCGGCGAGGATCTGCAGCGGATGCAAACGATCAGCGATCGATATGGTCCCTACGTGTTGATCATCACGCGGGCGGTCCCGGTGTTTGCCGAAGCGAGCGTGTTGATTGCCGGCATCCACCAATTATCGTGGCGACGTTTTTTGCCGGCGGTGGTGTTCAGCAATCTTGGCATTGCGATCGCGTATTCGATCTTTGGCGATTTTGCCGAACGACATCAATGGCTGCCACTTGCCTTAGGGGTATCGGTCGCCGTTCCTGTGCTGGTCGCCGCCGCGGCAAAAAGGTACCTGCCTCAATGAGTCGGTGATGGCATAGACGAACAAAATTCTTCGGTTAAACTTTCGTCGATGAATAAACGACTTACCAAAATCAGCAAATATCTAAGCTTCGTGCTGAAGCACCACCCCGAGGCAATCGGAATAAGCCTCGATCCGTATGGTTACGTGAACATCGAAGAGCTGGTCAAAAGTGCAAACGCCAGCGGCAAATCGATCACGACGGAACAGGTTTACCAGGTCGTCGCCGAGAGTGAAGAGCAGCGGTTTGCGTTGAGCGACGATCGGCTTCGCATTCGCGCGGTTTGAGCCCGTTTTCGTGATGCCGTTTTCGAGTCCGTCTCTCTGGCACTGCAACCCGACAAGGCTCCTGTGACGCTCGACCCCATCGCCATTCCCAAATCAATCAAAGCGAATCCGCTTTCCCCTCGTCAGATCGATTTGATCGACCAGACGCATGATCGTATCGAAGCGTTCATGTTGGCCGATTCAGCAGTGATCGAAACCTTTGTGCCTTGCGATTTCCAGTGGCTGAGCCAGTGTTTGGACTGGATTAAACAGCAACACATGGCCTCCGGAAAACGTTTTTGCGAACTCGGCAGCGGCTTCGGAGCTGCCGCAATGCTGGCCGCGATGCAAGGCATGACCGCGGTCGGAATCGAAATTGAACCCGATCTAGTCGCCCACTCCAATCGACTGGCAGCAGACCTTGGGATCAACGCCCAATTCTATTGCGGCAACTTTGTACCAAGTTCGATGGCGGGATCATTGGCATCGTCACGCGAGGCCGATCACATCGCAACCGGCGGTAATGATGCTTACGAGGCCATCGGCATCGCATTTAACGAATTCGATTTGTTCTTTGCGTTCCCATGGCCAGGCGAGCATGAATTCTATAAAACGCTGGTCGATACCTGTGCCGCCCCTGGCGCAATGTTGTTGACCTACAACGAACGTGCAGGCATGAAGTTGTTCCGCAAGCCGTAGGCGTAGGCCGGATCAAGTCGCGGCAAATGACAATAGGCTCGAAGTGGCACCCTCGCTGTGTCGGATTTGACAACATGCCGGTCCGGCGTCCCCATTACAGCTCGAGATCCGTTATGCTATTTCCATCCCCACCTGAACAATCTGCTACCTACTCGCCTATGACTGTTCATCATGCCAGACCTTTGCTCGCTGCGCGATAACGATTCCAATCCGCAGCACACCGCCAGTCGCGTTCGCATGCGAGTCGTCGCGGTCAGCGTGATGATGGCATTCATGCTGTATTTGGACCGCGTTTGTTTGGGGGAAATCGTCAAAAGCAATTCCTTCCTTGGCGATTTCCCGGACGCCAGTAAAGAAGAAATTGGCGAGGTGCTCGGCGCTTTCTTTTTTGCTTATGCCCTGTTCCAAGTTCCCTCGGGGTGGGCCAGCGATCGGTTTGGCGGCCGAGCGATGTTGACATTCTATATACTTGCTTGGTCCCTGCTGACGGGATTATCGGGAATGGCCGGCACGCTCGGTGGACTGTTGGTGGCACGGTTGGCGTTTGGCGTTGTCCAAGCCGGTGCGTATCCGACTAGCAGTGGCGTGATTCGCCGCTGGTTCCACTTTCGCAACCGGGCCATGGCCAGTTCCTTTGTTTCGATGGGGGGACGATTGGGCGGAACACTCGCCCCGTTTCTAACCACCCTGCTGATCCTGCAACTCAGCAGTTGGCGATACGTGCTGTATCTCTACAGCGTCGTGGGGATTCTCGCCGCGGCGGCGTACTGGATCGTTGTCCGCAACCGCCCCGAAGATCATCCGCGAGTCAACGCAGACGAAATCGAATTGATCGGCGACCTCGATACGGCTGAGGCCAAACCCGATGCCAGCGACATCTTGCCGATGTTAGCAGCGATTATCAAAAGTCGTTCGCTATGGCTCAATTCGATGGCTCAATTCTGTTTGGTGTTCGGCTGGGCATTCTTAATCACGTGGCTACCGACCTATCTAAAAGAAGAAAAAGGAGTCGAATCGTTCTTGGGATCCTTGATGGTGACCGGAGTGTTGGCGATCGCGATTCCCGGGCAATTGATCGGCGGTTGGCTGGGCAATCGCGCTGTCCGCTCGCTGGGACATCGCTGGGGACGGATTGCGCCGCTAAGTGCGACCTGTTTCCTCGCATCACTTGCTTACGTTGGATGTTCGAGCTTTGATTCGGTTTGGATGATCGTCGCATGTTGCGCGATGGTCTCGCTAATGACGGACATCGGCAACCCAACGGTATGGGCCTTCATGCAAGACATCGGTGGACGTAACACCGCCGCCGTGTTTGGCTGGGGCAACATGTGGGGTAACTTCGGTGCCGCCGCCAGCGCGATCGCAGTGCCGAGACTGATGACGATAGGGCGATCGATCGACGGCGTTTCCAGCGGAGGGCAATCGCTAGTTTTTCTCACCTGTGCGGGTATGTATATGCTTGCTGGACTTGCCATTCTTGGCACCGATGCAACGAAACGCATCCGCCAACCCACCACGCCATCAATCCGTTAATGAGCATCCACTGCAGCCACAGAAAGTAACCCAACATGAAAATGATTTTTGATGCGCATCTTGACCTCAGTTTGAACGCTCTGGAATGGAACCGCGATCTGCGGCAAACGGTGGCAAAGATTCGCGAAACCGAGCGACCGCTGCCGGCTCGGTTAAATGGCCAAGCCGCTGGCACCGTTTCGTTGCCCGAGATGCGTCGCGGCGGCATCGGGTTATGCGTGGCGACTCAAATCGGTGGCTGTATGAAACCACGGTCGTTTGTTGCCAATTGGGAGTCGCCGTCGCAAGCCTGGGCGATGACGCAAGGCCAATTGGCCTGGTATCGCGAGATGCAGCGGCTTGGTGAAATGGTGCAAATCACTGATCGCGAAGGACTCGAATCGCACTTGCATCGCTGGACCGACCCCATCGCCGCCGCAGAGCGAAACGAACCGATCGGTTACATATTAAGTCTCGAAGGCTCTGATTCCATCGTGACGCTCGACCACCTTGACCAAGCATGGCAATACGGGCTGCGTGCACTCGGTCCTGCACACTACGGGACCGGACGCTATGCGATGGGCCATGACATGCAAGGCGAATTTCCGGCTTGCGGAATCGAACTCGTGCGCAAAATGGATCAACTCGGCATGATCCTCGATGTGACCCATCTAAACGAAGCTTGTTTTTGGCAAGCGATCGAGATCTACGATGGACCGGTATGGGCAAGTCATCAAAATTGCCGTGCCCTCGTCGATGATGTGCGTCAATTCAGTGACGAACAAATCAAAGCGATGATCGATCGTGATGGAGTGCTTGGCGCCGCCTTTGACGTGTGGATGGTCGTCCCAGGTTTCGTCCGCGGCCAATCGACTCCCGAATCGATTGGCGTCACGATGCAGCACATTGCGGATCACATCGACCACATCTGCCAGTTGGCAGGAAACGCAAAACATTGCGGTATCGGCAGCGATTTGGATGGAGCCTTTGGCCGCGAACAATCCCCGAGCGATCTTGATACGATCGCAGATCTGCAATCGCTCGAGTCGATCCTGGCCAAACGGGGCTACAGTGACGACGATGTTTCGGCCATCTTCCACGGCAATTTCCTGCGGGTACTGCGTCGTGCTC
>NZ_ANOG01000684.1 GCF_000346295.1 Rhodopirellula maiorica SM1
TCGTCGAACGTGGCTCGATTGCGTCGGACAAATCGGGAATGTCGAATGTTTCTTCGCCCGTCAAACCGAGCGATTGCCAAGTCGCATCGTCGGCGAATTCCAGCGGTAATACGCCCATGCCAACTAAGTTGCTGCGGTGGATCCGTTCATAGCTTGCCGCGATCACCGCTTTGACACCCAACAACATCGTGCCTTTGGCGGCCCAGTCGCGGCTGCTGCCGGTGCCGTATTCGGCGCCCGCCAAAACCACAAGCGGCACACCGGCGGCTTGATATTTCATCGACGCATCATAGATGCTCATCACGTCGCCATCGGGCAGATATCGCGTGACGCCGCCTTCGGTTCCCGGAGCCAATTGGTTGCGAATACGAATGTTGGCAAACGTGCCACGCACCATCACGCGGTCGTTGCCGCGACGTGATCCAAAACTGTTGAATTCACGCACTTCGACACCGGATTCCTTCAGGAAGCGGCCGGCAGGCCCATCCGATGCAATCGCTCCGGCGGGTGAAATGTGGTCGGTGGTAACGGAATCACCTAGCAGCGCCAACACACGTGCACCCTTGATCGGCGCGATGTCGGGGACGTCTTCGCCGGTAACGGAATCGAGGAACGGGGGATGGTGAATGTAGGTGCTGTTTTCGTCCCACGGGTACAATGCACCGCCGGCGACATCAATCGCATTCCACAATTCGTTGCCCGTTACCGAAGATTCGTATTGTTCGGTGAACATCGATGGATCCATCGACGATGCGATCGTTTCGCTGATCTCTTCGTTGCTGGGCCAAACATCCTTGAGGAACACGTCGTTGCCCGAATCGTCTTGGCCAAGAGGTTCGGTCAACAAATCGATGTCGGTGGTGCCTGCGAGTGCATAGGCGACGACCAACGGTGGGCTGGCCAAGTAGTTGGCTTTGGTCAGCGGATTGACGCGGCCTTCGAAGTTACGGTTGCCGCTGAGGACCGCCGAGGCGACCAAATCGCCTGATTGGATTGCCGCAGCGACTGGTTCGGGAAGCGGGCCGCTGTTGCCGATACACGTGGTGCATCCGTAGCCGACCGTGTGAAAGCCGAGCGATTTTAGGCTCTCGGTCAGGTTGGCTTTGTCGAGATATTCGGTGACCACACGCGAACCGGGTGCTAGGCTGGTCTTCACGTGCGACGGGACTTTTAAACCACGCTCAGCGGCCTTTTTGGCCAACAATCCGGCGCCGATCATGACCGACGGGTTACTGGTGTTGGTGCACGAGGTGATCGCGGCAATCACGACTGCCCCATGAGTGATTTCGCTGGTGTCGCCGTTGCTTTCGACTTTACCCGTACGTTTCAGTGCATCGGAATCGAGCCCAAAGCCGGTCTTGCCGACCGGCGCGGTCAGCGATTTTTCGAAGGCCTTTTTCATATCCTTCAATACGATTCGATCTTGCGGGCGTTTCGGGCCTGCCAAACTCGGCTCGACCGTGCCAAGATCCAGCGACAATTTCTTGGTGTAGTTCAGTTCGGGGCCGTCGTCGGTACGGAACAATCCCTGTTCTTTGCTGTAGCTTTCCACCAACGCAATTTGCTGCTCGCTGCGACCGGTTTGACGCATGTATTCGAGCGTGACTTGGTCGACAGGAAAAAAGCCCATTGTCGCACCGTATTCCGGAGCCATGTTGGCGATCGTGGCACGATCCGCCACGCTCATCTCGTTCATTCCGGTGCCGAAGAATTCGACAAACTTGCCGACCACGCCCTCTGCACGCAGGATCTCAACGACTCGCAAAACCATGTCGGTCGCGGTCGCACCTTGTGGCAACGCGCCGGTCAATTCGAATCCGATCACTTCGGGCATCAACATGTACAACGGTTGGCCCAGCATGTTTGCTTCCGCTTCGATACCGCCAACGCCCCAGCCCAAAACGCCAAGCCCATTGATCATGGTGGTGTGGCTGTCGGTGCCGACCAGCGTGTCGGGCATCGCAACGGGACCTTCGTCGGTTTCTTTGAGTGCGACGACGCTGGCCAAGTATTCGAGATTGACTTGGTGGACGATGCCGACGTTCGGCGGAACGACGCGGAAGTTGTCGAATGCTTTTTGACCCCAACGCAGGAATTCATAGCGTTCGCGGTTGCGTTCGAATTCACGTTCGACGTTCTGAGCCAACGCAACATCGCTGCCAAAAAAATCGACCTGGACCGAGTGGTCGATCACCAAGTCGACGGGAATCAGCGGATTGATTTTGTTCGGGTCGCCACCGATTCGCTGCATCGCCGAACGCATGGCGGCTAAGTCGACGATCGCGGGAACCCCGGTAAAGTCCTGCAAGACAACCCGGTACGGTTTGAAAGGGACTTCTTGTTTGGCAGGCGAGGCGGCGTCCCATGCGGCCAAGTTCTTGACGTCCTGCTGAGTGACAAGGAAGTCGTCACAGTTTCGCAACACGGCCTCTAACAAGACTCGGATCGAAAAAGGCAGCCGGCTGATTTCGCCTAACCCCGCTTCCTCGAGCTTGCTAAGACGATAAATCGTCGCTGTTCCGTGGCCAGTGTCAAATTGATCGCGAGCGCCGAATGGATC
Organism: Rhodopirellula maiorica SM1; assembly: GCF_000346295.1. Taxonomy (GTDB): domain Bacteria; phylum Planctomycetota; class Planctomycetia; order Pirellulales; family Pirellulaceae; genus Novipirellula; species Novipirellula maiorica. The sequence continues at coordinate 2,561 of NZ_ANOG01000684.1, forward strand.
GAAATTCACAGCAGGATTCTCTAGCAATGTGGACTACGAAAATGCAATATCAACATCAACCTATTGCACAGTTTAACGGGCTGATGCCCTGTTGTCTGTAAGGAGAAAATGAGGGCATCGATCTGCAGTCGCCCTTTGGCAAAGAACCGCGTCTTGAGACGGTCTGTTTAGCGAAATGTTCTCCCTTAGGTGAGTGGGGCGGATCCCCTCGAAAAGTCGCCCTTTGGCAATCTAGGGTAACTTTGCGGCTCATTCGGATTCTCTTGGTCATTCCGGTTCTACGGCGACGATACCACAGAGCAACACGATCCCATCGATAGAGGTTCCCGATGAATTCCCGTAAAACTGTCCCGTCGTCACGTCGATCCCGCACCGTTCGGTCCGTTATCCGATTCGCCGTGGCGGGCACCCTGGCTGCATCGTTGGCGTCGCCAACGCTTCCCGCTTTTGCGGCGGATTGCGGATGCGAGGCCGCAGCTTGCGATTGCGGCGGAATTGCTCTGCCGATGATGGGCGATTGTGGATGCAGCGGCGACATGGTCCAGGCTTGTCCACCAAAGCACGGTCCGATCTTCCGTTCGCTCGACGCGTTTGCCGGCGGAATCGAAAAATTGCTCGGCTTGGACAAGTGTCGAACCGGAGGCTGCGACGCAATGGCATGTGACTCGGCGATGGGCCACATGATGCCTTACGAAGAGCACGAAATTCATGTCGTGCCGTACGCAAGCGAAGATCAGCACTACGGTGGCCCTGTCGAAATCTATGGTGAAAACGTCGAACAATCGGCACCTCGCATGGCAACGCCGCGAACGCCTCAACCGCGAATTATGGCTCCGCGCGTGCCGATGCATATGAGTGAACCGATCATTCGTTCGAGTCCCGCGCCACGTCAATCGATGCCGCCTCGCACACAAGCAGGTCAATCCATTGGATCAGGGGTGGCTCCTCAATCGCGGGTTGTGCCCCGTACCATTCCCACGCCTCGACCCGACGTGCCACGGCAACCGCCCGAAAACACTCCGGCGGCCCCGAAAAAAGACGGCGGATCGTTGTTCGATTCTCTGTCGGATCCGTTTAGCGAAGACGAAGTGCGAGTGAAGCGATTCACTCCGGTGCGTCAAACGCAATACGAAGTCCCCAGCGTCAACCGCACCGCGTTGCCCGGATCCAATTAGCCGGATCCAATTAGCACGAATCCAATTAGCCCGGATCAAGTCGGCTCAGGCGACGTTGATCCGGCAGGATGCGACATCGTAGCGAAAGTCGCGAAGACTTTCGTCCACCTGGGCGAATACAAAGAAACCGACGTCGGAGACGTCGGGCGACAATGTGTTCAGCGATTCAGCAAATCGCGATAGAGCGTTCGGTAGCGATCGACCATGGTGGGGATCGAAAAATGGCTACGAACTCGGGCTTGGTTCTGCTGCCCCAGATCGCTCGCGAAATCGGCGTCCTGTAAAAAACGACCGACCTTAATCGCCATCGTTTGCGAATCGCCCGAGTCAAATAGTTGCTCGGCGGCCGCGTGGGCCAACAGCGCACTTGCGCCTTCGACGTTACTGGAAACAACCGGCAAACCGGCCGCCATCGCTTCGAGCACCACGTTGGGCATGCCCTCATAGCGGCTAGGCAACACCAGCACTCGTGATGCTCGCATCCAGGCGGCGATGTTCGCGTGCCACGGCAACCGTTGAACTCGTTCGTGACCCACCTGTTGTGTCCAATCATCAATTTTCTCTTCGAGCGGTCCTTCGCCGATCAACAGTACCCGGTGTTTTGACCCCACCGGCGCCAGTGTATCGATTTGCTCTTGAATCAGCTCCAGTCCTTTTTGCGGATGCATTCGGCCTACAAACAGCGTCACCACGCTGTCGTCATCCCAGCCGATCGTGTGCCAGGCGACGGGATGGGCGGTCGAGAATTTGGGGACGTCCACCGCGTTGGGGATGACCGAGGTTTTCGCGGCTTGAGCCCCCAAATACTGGTGCGAAAACTGTTTCACCTCGTCACTGACACAGACGACGTGATTCATTTTTTTGATCAGTCGCCGTTCGATTTGGCAGCGGATGCGATTTGCTTCGGCGACACGGATGCCTCCCACACACACGTCCACTGCCGCGTCTTTTGCCGCCAATGTGCCGATCACGTTGGCGTGAAACAAGAACGTTTGCACCAGTGATGGTTGAAACGATCGCAGCAACTTGGCCAATTCGCGTCGCGCCCGCATGAAGTGCCACGCCGAGTCAAGGTTTAGATAGGTGACCGAGATACCATGCGAACAAAGGCGGTCGGCGAAGATCGCTTTTTCGGGTAGCGGCGGCGATCCAAAACTGTAAACACGCACATCGTCACCGTGGTCGGCCAAACCGATCGCGATCTCAGACAAGCACCGTTCGGCGCCGCCGGGATTCAATTCGGTGATGACAAAGGCGATTCGCATCTGGGACATTTCTCTAAAGCATGCGTTTCACTGCAACATGCGGGCGGCAATCACGACCGCTGCGGTTTCAATGCGGTAAATCCGATTGCCTAGCGGCAGACACTCATATCCATGTTGCATAGCCAAAGCGACTTCAGAATCCGTCCATCCGCCTTCGGGTCCGACTGCGACGACACTTTTCGCGATCTCGCCATAGTGGGTGTTCATGGAGCACGAGTCAGATTCGTTCGCGGGATGAGCGATCCAGCGAGGATGATTTTGCTGTGTCGTATCGGCAAAAAATTGGCTGCTGCGAACGGCGTCGCCGATTTCCATTAAATGGTTGCGGCCGGATTGTTTGCAAGCTTCGATCACGGTCCGTCTCAGCTTTTCCAGTAGCGAGGTCGACGGTTCGCGCTGAGTCCGATCGGCAACAACTGGGGTCAGCGTTTTGACTCCGATTTCGGTCAAGCGTTCGACCAGTTCGCGGCATCGATCGGGTTTCGGCAGCGCAATGCCCAAATGGAGAGTGAGTTGTGGTTCGCGATCCGGATGGGTTGGTGGCTGCGTGGTGCAAAAGCATTCACGCCGGGTAATCGAATCGATAACGGCCTCGGCCTCGCTGCCCGTACCATCAAATAGCGTGATCGAGTCGCCGGTTTTGACCCGCATTACCCGAATGGCGTGCTGAGCCTCGGCATCGGCTAGAACGATCGATCCCCCGTTGGAGGGCAGGTTAGAACAATAATAACGACGAGTCATTGTGAAATGTGTCGCGGCAAGGCGAAACCGCGATTCGGCGACAAAGGGATGCTGAAGGAACGATCAAAGTAGTGCCGATAATACACGTTATGACGCTGAACGTCTCGGTGGGGCGTTGCCGCACTTGGCATACCGTCTGAAAAGAAATGGCCAATTGATCGATAAGGATATCGCGAAATGACAGACGTCCTCAAATATTGGCGTCTTTCGGCATTGCCGTTTTCGGAATCCCCCGGGCAGTGGTTCTTTGCTGGCGCGGCACAAAAGTCAGCTCTGGCGGAAATCGCCCACTCGTTATCCGTTCACGCCCGCTGCGTGATTGTCCAGAGCCAACCCCAGTGCGGCGTATCTAGTTTGCTACATCAATTGGTGTGCAGTCGCGGGATGGGCGATCGGGCGACGCAGTGTGTGATGACCGACGCCTCGCGAACGTGGGATGTTTCATCGACAATCCGTCAATTGTCGCGTGGTTTGGGGATCGACACCATTTCCGCTGTACGTCGGCATCGCACGACCGAGATGCGAGAGCTGCGGCGTGCGATCGAGTTTCTTGCTCAACAGCGAGTGTATACGGTTTGGTTGGTTGATGGGGTTACGCCGGCGGTGTTGTCGGTACTAAAATCGGTGTCGGATATCGAGCATGTTTCGTTGGTGATGGCAGCGACTGAAACGCAAGTCAAGCGATTGCCTGTCGCCAGGATATCCGACTACCGGACCGTCCAACTAGACAGTTTTACCGCCGAAGATACCGATCACTTTTTGTCGCAATCGGTGACGCGAGTCGGTGGACGCCAAACGCTGTTTCATCCTCGCGCCGTGGAGCAGCTACACGCCCATAGCGGAGGTCGCGTGGGCATTTTAAAGCAGCTCGCGGCATCATCGCTTGCTCAAACAGCACGCCTGCGTCAGAAACAAGTCATGCCCGATACCATCACACGCGTCGCGGCAGAGTCAACCGCACGCCGCGCCGCCTAGTCAACGTAGGCCGGATCGCAGCGATAGCGAAGATCCGGCACCTGCGGCGGTAACAAACGTGAGGTCACCTTCGGTCGCCGGATCTGCGTCGCTTGTCGCGACTTGATCCGGCCTACGAGTCAAACCGACACTAACCTTCGATTCGATAAAGAGCTTTGTCGGTTCTCAGGATCAATGCGTTGTTGACGATGGCGGGGGAGGCCATGATCTGGCCATCGACCTCGTTTTCGGCCACGATTTTTCCTTCACGGCCCGGCTGGATCAGCGTGACTTTGCCTTCGTGTGATCCGATCAACAAATGACCGCCAACCAACACGGGCGATGCCGAATACTTGCCGCCAATTCGTTGCTTCCAGACTTCGTCGCCATTTTTGGCATCAAAACAGCTGGCGACTCCGTTGTCGTCGATCACATACACCAATCCGTCGTGCAATACCGGTGACGGTTTGGCGGGGATGCCTTTTTTGACTTGCCACAACACGTGTGTGTCGGTCACGTCGCCACTGCCTTCGACATTCACGGCAAACAACATCGGTTTGCCAAACCCGGTACAAAAGTAAACGACACCGTCGCCATAGACTGGACGCGGGACCACGGAAAATCCTTTGCCGTGGTAGGCTTTCCAGATTTCGCTGCCATCGCTGGGGGCGTAAGCCACGATCCACTGTGACCCCATGCAGATCAATTGCTCACGTCCTTGTTTGTCCGTCACTGCGATCGGGGTGCAGTACGACTTTTTCATTTCGCCGCTGGGAGCTTCCAGCTCAGGTCGATCGGTTTCCCACACCGTTTCGCCGCTCGTCTTGTCGAGCGCGGTGACGTATTGACGATCCATTCCGTCTTGGATCAGCACCAGTCGGTCTCGATAGACAAACGGTGAACTGCCGGGACCAACACCATGTTCCAGAGGCAGCGTGCGGTTCCATATAATTTGCCGATTCGTCCGATTGACACAAAACGTTCCAAACGTACCAAAGTGGCAATAGATATGATCGCCATCAATCACCGGCGTGGGCGAAGCGTAGCTGTTGAGGGTATGGATCGGATCGGGCGCGTTGATCTCGGCCAACTCGATCGTATGCAGTTGTTTGCCCGTGTCGAGATCGACCGCAAGCAGTTTCAGTGAGATCGACTTGGCAATCGCGACTTGCTTGAACTTTTTAGCTTCGATCGCTTTTTGTTTTAGCAGTTCGATCCGCTCCTGTTCGTTGGGCATGTTCTCGATTGCGGTGGTCACCCAAATCACGCCGTCGGCGATCACCGGCGATGACCATGCTTTTCCAGGAAGCTCGGTTTTCCAGGCCACATTGTCGGTTTCACCAAATTGCAGCGGAATCGATTGATCCGAGACGATGCCATTGCCGGAAACGCCTCGGAATTGAGGCCATGGTGAATCGGCAAACAGCGTGGACAGTTGTGTCGAAGCGAGCATGGCGATGGCAAGCATGCCATTGGAGGCAGGAAAGCGGAGCTTCATCGGGAGGGACTGCTCAAGTGGGAGGAATGTGGGATACGGGAGGGACGTGGAATAGGCTTCCTGCCTGTCAAAGCAGGCAGGACACTTCGTAGCGAAACTCGCCAACAGTTTCGGGAGCGAATGTGCGGTGGAAAAAAGTCTTGCGATTTTCGTTACGAGGATGCTTGTCCCACATTGTAATAGGTTGCGGGGGGAGATGCAGCTAGCTCAGGCACGCAGTCCTTGAGCTCGTCGCCAGGCCGACAATTGCTTTTCGCGGCCCACTCGCTCGGTGATTGTGTCCCACTGTTTGGCAACCCGATCGAGTGCCGATTTTGCCTCCATTTTCCCGTCAATCGCCTCGCGAATCGCGGAATCGAGCACGCTGTAGTATTCGCCTGCGTCAAATAGCTGTAGCGGCGGCAGCGTCACCGGCGTCCGTAGCCGCTGCGTCAGCCAGCTTTCGTACGCACTTTGGCGACGCGGTTCGACTGCGATTTCGGACTGGACCATCGACCGAGTCGTGGTCACGCCCGAGATTTGTCGGCGGATCGCCTCGCTGCCATCTCCCCCGCTGATCCAATCCATAATCCGTTTGGAAACGGCGCTTTGTCGACACATCGCCGAAAGCGAAATGACGAGAGAATACGGGTCCAAGAGCAGTCGGTTCTTGTCGTCGGTGCCTGGCAAATTGCTGACGCTGACCTCGGTTTCACCCGCTGCATTGTTGGCTGCAAAACCGATTCCTCCCAACAATTCCCCGCTTTGAATCGAGTCCCAGATTTCCGTGGGAGATTGACGCTGTGCGGGGTAATGCGCCGCCGTTTTTATCATCTGCTGCAGCGTGTCGACGTAAGCTTCCTCGTTGAGCGTGGGCTGAAAGTCATTGCGACTGAACAACCATCCTTGCGAGATCATCGAGGCGGCTCGCCACAGGAACATCGATGCTGCCCAGCCTGTGACCAGCGGTTCATTGGCTTTGCCGCTGAGGTCCTTGCTGACCCAGCGATCATAGTCCTGCCACGACGAAAGCGGCGGGACTTCCGCGGTGCTCAGCAGTGCCGGTTGGTTAGCGCCCATCGGCATGCCGATGAATTCATCGGCGTAGCGAGCGGCTCCATTGCGAACCGCCGAATAGAGTTCGCCCGTCTCAGCTTGCATGGCATCGAATTGTTCTTCGCTAATCGGCACGATGGCTTCGGCATGGACCAATTCCGGCACCGCCAACAGTGGATAAATGACCAGATCACTTTTGCCGGTTTCGGCAATCAGCCGGTCCAACGCTTGGCGATCCGCGTTGGCTCGCGGCAGTGAAACCGGGGTGATTTCCAGAGGTTGTTCGTCGATCGATGACCAGGATCGCGAGACAATATCGGCCTCTTCGGACGTCCCGACCATGGCGACGCGGATCGGGACATCGCTGCGAGACGCGGTCGACTGAGGTTCGGCCTCGGGACGTGATGTGCAGCCCGGCAATGTCAGGGCGGCACCGGTTGCCGTGGCAAGTAGCTGGCGTCGATTCAGTTTGATCGCGTGTGGAGATTCAGCCACGGTGTTTACTTTGCGGGTGGATCGGGGGGAATAAATGAGACAAGTGAACCGCGAAAGAACAGTCAGATTCGGTCGAGGTCTGCCGTATGGCTAACGCCGTATACGCATTATAGTGGTCAGCTGTTCGAGACCGTTTTTGATACTTTTCTTTGGAATCCTCATGAGCCACTATCTTGGAATCGACATCGGGACCAGCGGCACCAAAACGCTGCTAATCCAAGCCGATGGGAAAATTGTTGCCGAAGCTACCGCAGAATATCCGTTTGCGCAGCCTCGCCCCGGTTGGACCGAACAAGATCCGGAGCTGTGGTGGAACGCGACGGTCAAAACCGTCAATGAGGTAATGGCGGCAAGCAAAGTGAAGCCGGCTGACGTCAAGGCAATCGGGCTGAGCGGTCAAATGCATGGCTCGGTCTTTCTCGATAAGAAAAGCAACGTCATCCGGCCCGCGTTATTGTGGAACGACCAGCGAACGGCGGCCGAGTGCGACGAAATCACGTCGGCGGCAGGGGGACGCAAGTCGCTTATCAAAATGGTCGCCAATCCGGCGTTGACCGGATTTCAGGCCCCCAAAATTCTTTGGCTTCGCAACAACGAGAAAAAGAACTTCGGCAAATTGGCTAAGGTGCTGCTGCCCAAAGACGAAATTCGTCGCCGTTTGACCGGCGATTTTGTGACTGAGGTCAGCGACGCCAGCGGCACGCTGCTATTGGATGTTGTCAAACGACGATGGTCGAAAAAACTGCTCACCAAACTCGATCTCGATTCCGACTTGTTGCCGCGTGTGGTCGAAAGCGACGAAGTCACCGGGACGCTAACCAGCGAGGCAGCCAAATTGCTCGGGCTGACCACCGATTGCAAGGTCGTCGGCGGCGCAGGCGATTGTGCTGCAGGTGCGGTCGGTAACGGCGTCGTCAAACAAGGCGTGCTCAGCACCTCGATTGGCACCAGTGGCGTGATGTTTGTCCACAGCGACGAACCGCAATACGATGCCGCCGGGCGACTGCATACGTTCTGTCACGCAGTGAACGGGAAATGGCACATGATGGGGGTGAATCTGACCAGCGGTGGGGCGCTGCAGTGGTGGGTTGATTCGATCGTCAAAGGATTGGCGGGCATCGACAACGACAAACGTTACGAAGCCGCCACGGCGGAAGCCGAAGCGGTCAGCGCGGGCAGCGATGGGATGCTGTTCTTGCCGTATCTAAACGGCGAACGAACACCGCACGCCGATCCCAACGCACGTGGCAGTTTCGTCGGCATGAATCTGACTCACACTCGCGGGCATATGACCCGCAGCGTGATGGAAGGGATCACGTTTGCACTACGCGACAGCCTTGAAATCATCCAGTCGCTCGACGTGCCGGTGCGTCAGATCCGAGCCTCCGGCGGCGGCAGCAAAAATCCATTTTGGCGCCAGATGCAAGCCGATGTCTTCGGCAAAAAGATCACGCGGTTGGAAGTCGAGCAAGGACCCGCGTTTGGTGTCGCGCTGTTGGCCGCAGTCGGTGACGGAGCCTACAAATCGATTGAATCGGCATGCAGTGCCACAATCAAGATTGCCGAAGAAACCAAGTCCGACCGCAAAGCGGTCGCCAGTTACAATAAGCTGTTCCCGATCTATCGTGAGTTGTACGAGCAACTCAAAGGACCGATGTCAGCGCTGGCGGAATATCAAAACGGATAAAGTGAGTCGGCGAGCTTCACTCTCTCTATTGAGGAGATCAGAGTCGGCGGTAGGCCGGATCAAGTCGCCTCAAGCGACGCAGATCCGGCAGGATGCGACATCGTAGCGAAAGTCGCGAAGACTTTCGTCCGCGTTGGCGAAAACAAAGGAACCGACGTCGGAGACGTCGGGCGACAATCCGATTTCAACCGCGGAGCTAACGACCGCGTCACTTCTTTTTCTCAACCAGCTTCTAGCCGATTTTCTTGGCGACCTTCTCTAGCAACGCCTTGCTCTTGCGGATGCCTTCGTATTCGTCGCCACCTCCTTCGAATTCGATTCCGACATAACCGTGGTAACCATGCTCGACGACGATTCGCATCATGCGTTCGTAGTCGGTCGAAGTTTCGTTGCCGTCCTCGTCAAATTCGTGCGTCTTCGCGCTGACCGCTTTTGCATAGGGCATTAGTGCTTGGACACCGTGGTAACGATTGAACAGGTCGGGATTTTCACCACGCGAGATATAGAAGTTGCCGAAATCGGGAAGCGTTCCACAGTTGTCCATGCCAACACGCTCGATCACCACGGCCAACCAAGCGGCATTGCTGCTGAGCCCACCGTGGTTTTCGACGATCACGTTGATGCCATGCGGAGCGGCAAACTCACTGAGGCGGCGAAGTCCGTCGGCGGCACGATCGAGTTGTTCGGTGTAGCTGCCTCCGCTGGCCGCATTGACGCGGATCGAGTGACAGCCCAAGAATTTCGCTGCTTCGACCCATTGATGATGATTTTCGACCGCTTGTTTGCGTTTTTGTTCGTCGGGGTCACCCAAACGGCCTTCGCCATCGACCATGATCAATAGACTTTTCACACCGACATCCGAGCAGCGCGTTTTTAATTCGCTCAGATAGTTCTTGTCGCGTGCTTTGTCTTTAAAGAATTGATTGACATATTCAACCGCATCGATACCGAATTCTTCTTTGGTGATGCGTGGGAAATCGAGATTGGTGATTCCTTTGGATTTATCTCGCAGCGTGCGGTGCAGCGACCACTCAGCGAGCGAGATTTTATAAGGTGCATCGCCGCCATCGGCTGCAAACAAACGATTGCCGGCCAACGTGGTCGCAGCGGCGGCGGCCATCGAGGCTTGAAGAAATTGACGACGACTCGGAGCGAGGGGCAATTTACGCATCGTGAATGAGATCCTGTGTCCTGATTTTGGGGTGGGGGAATCGAAGGAGGGGGTGTCTTTGAATTGTTTCGCTAAATTGTAATTTGTCGTCCGCCGTTTCGCGTGGGGTAAGCGAGGTAAACGACGTAAAAAATGTGATTGTGAAGAGATCTGGTTGCGTATCGTCTGGTCTATAATCACGCTGCCTCCCCTGCCTGTTCCTTTCCTACCCCCAGTCAATGCGACGGACATTTTTATGAAAACGACCTTTTCGCGGTACGCGCCCCCGCTGTTCTCGGTACTTCTTTTCAGCTGGATCGTCGGTACCACGCCCGCGTTGTCCGAGGATTTGCAGTTTCGTGATCTTTTTAATGGCGAGGACCTAACCGGTTGGGTCGACGTCAACACATCGCCCGAGACGTGGAGCGTCAAAGATGGATTGCTGGTTTGCACGGGGCAGCCGATCGGAGTGATGCGTTCGGATTGTCAATACGAAAACTTCATTTTGGATATCGAGTGGCGGCACATGGAACCAGGCGGCAACTCAGGTGTTTTTCTTTGGTCCGATGCGACGCCTGATGCTCGTACCCGCTTGCCATTGGGCATGGAAGTACAAATGTTAGAACTCGACTGGGTGAACCAGAACAAACGCAGTGATGGCACGCTGCCGCCCATCGCCTACGTCCACGGCGAATTATTTGGTGCTGGCGGGATGACCGCGATCCCCGATAACCCTCGCGGAAATCGCAGCAAATCACTCGAGAACCGATGTAAGGGAGTCGGCCAGTGGAACCACTACGTCGTCGTGGCGGTCGATGGGACCGTGAAGCTTTCGGTGAACGGCAAATTCGTCAACGGCATCCGCAACGCCTCGTTGAAAAAAGGTTACCTCTGTCTGGAGTCTGAAGGACGTGAGATCCATTTTCGCAAAATTCGGATCATGGAATTGCCCGGCGGGATGGCCGATGAAACCACCACCGCAGCGCTGCTGAAGTAGTCTCGAGTGAATTCACCTGCCGACAGTTCGATGAGAGAAGCAACGTCAATGACGCTGGCTTTCAAGTTGACGCTGATATACCGCTGAATAAATCATTTCAAAGTGAAATGTTTTTTCGTACTGTGGTTTGAATCCTAGTGCGTGAAGGGACGGTCGGGGGTCCACAATGCGTCTAGATCTTAATCCGGTTAGCCAGCGGAAAAACGCGTGCATGATGTACAGCCAAAACCTCGCCCACCATCGCCGCAGCCCATTTTCGGGCTCGCAGAAATCGACGACGTACCAACTCGCCTGCGGCTTTAACGCATCAGCGATTCGCGGCAACAGCTGTCTGAGTTGAGGTTCATCAAAACAGTCCAGGAAAAATGCAGTGATCACGATGTCAAATTTCGACGTCGGAAACGCGAACGATTCGATCGGCGACCGGATCCAGGTCACGGAATGTTCAGCCCGCGTGTTCTCGAAATCGTTTGATGACAATGCAGCGATACGACCGCGTTGCTGCGCGAGCATCTTTTCGCTGATGTCCACACTGGTGACGTGGGCAGTGGGACAGTGCTTCAGAAATGCCGCAAGCAATCGGCCATCGCCATCGCCCAGTACCAGCACGTGCGGGGACGAATGGAATTTGGCAAGTGTGGCGATTGCCGAAACGCGAGCCCGCTGAAGCGTATTGCCAAATCGTAGTTTCTCGATCCACGCGTAATGACGGGCAAGCCGGTTGTAGCCTGCGGCGCCGCAGTCATTCATGTCGCGATTGCCATAATTAAAAACGGTGACAACAGTGCATAGTCGGCAAGCTCTCCCCGAGTCGATGTACTAAGTGGCGATGCACTAAGTTTGCTGGTCTGGTCATCGATCGACCAAGCAATTGGAATCAGCAGGATGCAGCTCAGAGATACGGCGGCGGTAATCGAAAGAGGAATCGATCCGCTGATTCCTAGACTCGCTGAGATCGTAGCCAATCCGGCGGCAAGCCAAGGAAGATGAGTGGATAACGGAGGATACATCAAGACTGCCGAATCCATGCCTTGTTGGCGATCGCTTGGACGTTGGGCTGTAGCAACACACAAACAATTCAGCACGAACAAGGCTGCCAACAATCCAGTCGTGATCCCAAGCGAAAACGTCACGCGTGCTGTTACGACTGGTAGACTGACGCCGAAGGCAAACAGCGAACCGACAATGAACTCTTTTGGTAGCCGCTGCTGTCGTGGTTGGACACGGTGGACCGCTGCGGCGTAGAGGGTGACGAAGCCTAGCAAGATACAACCTCCAATCAACAACTCGCGATGCAAGTAGGTGAATGCAGTCAGCCCGCCGGTTGCCAACATCACGCCCCACAGCGGCCACAGAATTGAGGACCAACGTTTCGCAAATCGATGACGCAGTGTAGCTTCGCGAGAGAAGTCCATCCGCCGGCAATCCAACAATCGATCTGCCATATAGATCAACCACACGGTGATGAACAACACCCCACTGGACATCGTTAACATCGGCTGTGAGCTGGCTGGAATATTTGGGGGGCTGGGATTGTCGAAGCCAGAACGTAGCAACCACTGCCAACCGATTGCAACCAACGGAGCGTCCAGCGACAACATGTTGGGGATCGAGATCAACCCTCGCAACGAGCGTGTCGTGCTGTGTGAAGAATCCGAAAGGATGGTCGCCATGCGTGTTGTCCTCGATAGCGTCCTTTGCCGGAATTCGTCGTCAAGAAATGTTCTGCAAATCGTTCCGATCGCATCTGCAGATCGTGTCGCGTATGTTGGGGCCCCCACAAACACGTTGGATTCAAGGCGGCTGCGGTGCCGCGGATATCTGTGATCAACCCCGCCGCCCTGTGATACCATAGTGCACAAACCGAATCTTTTTGAGGGGCAATCTTTTTGACGGCTTTGCAAGGTGAGACGATGCGGATCTTGAAAACACTGTTTCTGATGTGGCTTGCCGTTTCGTTTTGCGGATGCTCGCGAGAGTACCGCGACGATTTGGACTATTCATACGGCGTGGTCCAGACATGGCCGATGGAATCATTGTTGTTTGGCGATTTGGTTCAATTTGAATCCGTTCCGCTGGATCTGGACGAGACGGAATCGCTCCGCAAATTGATTATCGACGACAGCATTGCAGCAAATCGCAACGTGTTAGAGGTAGGCACCGGCACGGGGCTCATCGCCATCTTGTGTCTTCAAAACGAAGCGAGCCGAGTGGTGGCCATCGACTGGAATCCCGCTGCGGTTGCCAATGCTCGCTACAATGCTGCGGCATTGGATAGCGAGGCAAATTTGGAAGTGCGGCCAACCGGTCGTAAGAAAGCGGTGTTTTCAGGGGTCCAAGAAAAAGAAAAATTTGATTTGGTGATCGTCAATTTTTCGGATGCGATCCCCCCTGTTGTCGCGGGCAACGAGGTGGCGAAGTCCGAGATCGACGACCACGACGTGTGGCGTGATGCGTTACTGGATCAATTGAAATCGCATTTGAGTGTCGGTGGGCGATGCTTGTTTATCGTTCACGATAAACAAGCCATCACGCGACTTGTCGACGCAGCTGAAGGCGAAAACTACCAGACGAAGGTGCTCGATTCTCGCGACTGGGAAACGTTAGAGCGTGAAATTCGCCCCAGTATGGTCGTTGAGATTCGGGTTGCCGCCAATGCGGAAATTGTCGCCGAAGGAGAGTTCATTTCACCCCCCTCGACGCAGTAAAATCATTTTCGTGATCGAGGCGGTAAGGGATCGGACATGTTTCGATGACGATCGTAACGCGATTAACTCGATGCGATGGCGTTTGTCAAGCATCTGTCAGAATGGTGTTTGATTGTCAAAAAAAGTAAGGGCAATTTGCCTTGCGACCGGGTCGGCTACGTCACTAATATTAAGATAGCTCGTCACGTTTCTTTTCGTTTGAATTTCAGCATTGGGTTTGTGTACCCGGCGCGTTGGCGAGATTCACCCACGGTTGGATGACTGATTGATGATTCATTACACCTGTGATCGTTGTAAACGGGAAATCGATACCGCTTGCGAAATTCGATACACGGTGCAGCTTGAAGTACAAGCCGCACCGGATCCGCAACTCGGTGATTTTGATGAGGACATTGATCACTTGACTGAGTTGCATCAGATCCTTGAAGGCATCGCAGACGAGGACGAGTTGGATCTGCCTAATTCGGAAACCAGTTTGCAGGGACGTTACGATTTGTGTCCCGAATGCCATCGTCAATTCTTAAAGAACCCGCTCGGCCGTGATGCATTCCACGCGATCGGTTTTAGCAATAACTAGAGCATGTAGGCGGCAACCTAGCCGAATTCAACCTTACTCGACCACTGGCTTTGCTGCGGAGTACCGTTTCGTGGGCTCGCCTGCATCGGCTACATCCGACATGGTCGTTTCGATTGGCGAAGGCTCGTTCAATCGAGCAAACTTCTCGCGAGCTTCGCAGTAATCGATGGCAATGACTCGCGTTTGAACAGGCAGCTCTAGAATCTCTTTGTCCGAATACGGATTGGTGTTGTCCAACAGCAACCGCTCGACCCAGCGAATCGATCGGTTGCGGTCCTTGGTATCAAAGATTTGGGTGACACTGCGGACCAACGAGGGCAGCGAATCGTTTCGTTTCTTCAGATGCTGGATTGCCGCACGTCGCAGCGCGTCTTCGGCATTGGAGAGACTCTTGGCAACCTCGAAGGCCGTTTGGTCACCGTCGTTGTAAGCGGCGACCACGAAATGAGCATTGCCGAGTGTGACCACTTCTTTGTCCCAACCACCGAACGATTTCTTTTCGCTTTGCGCGATCACGGATACATCGATCAAGCCACCTCGCCATTGATCGGGAACCCTGAACGTCAAGCGAAATGTCTTTTCGCCTTCGAGCACTTGTTGTTCGGTCCATTTCAATTTGAAATAAACGCCCCGCCCTCGATTGATTGTGCCCGCCGCGGTGACGGTTTGCACCGCCGAGACGCGATCGTATTGCAGTGATTCAGTGACTTTGTTGGATTGGTCGACCCCAAGGCTGCCACTCGCGAAATGCGAAAACGCTCCGTTCACGGACAATCCCGCCGTATTGGCATTTTCGTCCGTCGTTTTGATTTGGATGGGGCCTTGAACAGGACTCGCGACCTCGGTTTGCGGAGCGTAGTCGGATATTTGCATCGCCCGGTCACGAGGTTGACAGCGAACGATCCATTGGTCGATCCGCTTGGGTTCCGGAGCGACGATCATGGATGAGAGTTTCAGTTCGACGTCGACCAAGCGCGCCCCATTGCTGTCGCACGAATTGGAAACGGCCGCCACGACCAAGGGAAGGTCGAAAGTGATTTCGGGGCCATTTGCTTGCAATGTTTTGGAGGGCCCAGCGGATTGGACGAACACGATCGCGGACAAAACCATCAGGGAGCGTAGCATTTCAATATTCCTTTTCTTTGATCTCAGCAAAATCCATCGTGTCTCCCTTGCGGGCGTCCCCCGAGGGAACGATGGCAATGTGCGAACAAGACTTCCGTATGTTGTCTTGCCGGATCCTCCGGTCTATCAAACGCCGACGCTTGACGAAGCAGCCAGAGATTGAATTCCAGTTTCCGTCTTGGAAAAGGGCGAAGGCGAGCGGGATGGGGGAATCAGAGCCGCGAAAATCGCCTTGCAAAGGAACTGTATTGTTGGATCTCGCAGAAATCAAACCGACAAGCGCGGATGGCGAGTCGGCGAATCCAATCGACGCTTTTTATCTGCTGCTGTGAAACACCCTCGTCGTCACGGATCGCTCGCAACGTGCGGTAATGAAGTTGCGGAAGCGAGAGGAGCCAGACTTTCAGCACTTATAAATCGCACGTGCTCCGCGACCAGAGCGCGGCGTCGTTATGAAGCTTAAAAACTGTGAAGCTTAAAAACTATGAAGCTCGAAATCTTGTCTTCCTACTGCACCGCCGCGTGAAACACGCTGCTAGCTATGCATCCGCGGCAAGGGGGAACCTGTGGCAATGATCTTCGCTTCGCAAGCGGACAGTTGGTTCAGTCGTTCGCGAACCACATCCCGCGGTGCAAAGGCTTCGGCCAAGCGGACATAGGTCGTGTGGTGTCTCGCCTCGCTTTCGAACAGCCCCGCGTAAAAATCAGCCAGCTGCGGTTCACGTGGACGAACATGCTCGGCAAGCAGACTGAAACGCTCGCAGCTGCGGGCTTCGATCAACGATGCGACAAGCAGTCGGTCGACGGCGCGATCCGGTTCCTGGGAACGAACGAGTTCGTTTAATTCTTTGCCATAGGGTCCTGGGGCCAACCGGCGGAACGCGATCCCGCGTTGCTCGAGGATATCCAACACCATTTCAAAGTGCTCGAGTTCCTCTTCGACAATCTGTTTCATCTCGCGGCAAAGGTCGCGATTCTCAGCATACGCATTGATAAAGTTCATCGCGGTGGATGCTGCTTTGCGTTCGCAATGGGCGTGATCGATCAGGATTTCATCGAGATGCTGATCGACTTGTTCAAACCAACGAGTGGCAGATTCGGATTGTAAATGCAACATCGGCCTACTCCGAGAACAATGCGGTGGCGAACGAGGCGGGGTCAAACGGGGCAATGTCATCAATGCCTTCGCCCAGACCGACAAATTTCACAGGCAATTGAAACTGCTCGCGAATCGGCAGCACGACACCGCCTTTGGCCGAACCATCAAGTTTCGCAAGGATGATGCCGGTGCATTTGGCGGCTTCGCTGAATCCACGTGCCTGGCTGATCGCGTTTTGACCTGCGGTGGAATCGAGCACCAGCAGCACCTCGTGGGGCGCCCCCTCGATCTTCTTTTCCACTACGCGGCGAATTTTCTCGAGTTGCTGCATTAGATTGGTTTGGGTCTGCAATCGGCCCGCGGTGTCAATAATCGCGACGTCGGCGCCCGTGTCGATCGCTTTTTGGACTGTTTGAAACGCGACGCTCGCTGGATCCGCTTCGGGTTTGCCGGTCACGATGTCGCAGCCAATCCGACCAGCCCAGACGGTCAATTGTTCCACCGCTGCAGCACGAAACGTATCGCCGGCGCCGAGCACAACCTTGTGTCCAGATTGATGGAGATGGTTGGCCAGTTTGCCGATCGAGGTCGTTTTTCCACTGCCGTTCACTCCGACAACCAGGATCACCGTAGGGGGAGCGTCGACAAGATTTAGCGAGGTGGATTCTTGCTGCAGCATGCTGCGAGTTTGATCGGTGATCGTTTGCACGACCTCGTCAAACTGTACCACTCGGCCTCGCAAGCGAGTGGCGACATCATCTCGGATCGTTTCCGCAGGTCCGATTCCCATGTCGGTTCGAATCAATTTGGCGAACAATTCGCTGAGCAAGGCGTCGTCGACGAGTCGGCCTTCGCTTTTGAACAGGTCGCGGATATCCGTATTCAGCGTGCGACGCGTTTTCTGTAATCCCACACGCATTTTCGAGAGCAGACCGCCGCCGGATTTCTTGACAACATCCGGTGACTGCCCCTGTGTGGGGGCGTTTGCTGGGTTGGCAGTAGAGGAATCGTCAGAAGCGGTGTTTTTGGATCGCCAAAACGCCATCGGTGGATCACTTGCTTGTCGGGGGAAAAATTGGACGGTGTGAACGTCGCTTGGAAAGCACCGATTCTGCGCGATCCGCTTCGTTTCGTATAGATCCGGCCTGGCAAAGCCGCACTGGCGGGGGGATTGTGGGTCGGCTACGTAGCGTGTTTTCTGCAATGAAACGGCAAAATGTTAATTTATGACGGCACTCACAACGAATGTTCACCTTCATCGGCAGAAATCGTTCAGTCATCAAAATCGCTACAGTCGATGAAATAACTGTAGACCGATCGACCGTTTCGATCGGCTAAGTTTGGCTAGAAAGATTCAGAGGACCAGGTAGCACGATTGCTACAGCAGGCATTTGTGGAACCCGACTTGGTCATAGCGAACCGGAATCGTCACATTCGTGCGTGTGATTCCGTGTGAGCCTCCGATATCTGCAGTGAAGACTTAGCGTGGACGTAGGAGTGTCGATCGCAATTTGAAGCAAGCTCTCGCAGTTTTCTTCAGGCGGAAATTTCGAATTCGTTCTACCTAATGCGGGCGTAGACCTGCGTTTTCCCTGGTCGGTTTGTTGTCGTTAGGAAAATTCACG
>NZ_ANOG01000685.1 GCF_000346295.1 Rhodopirellula maiorica SM1
CGGATTTGTTGCCGTTCGCCTTTAGTGGTTGGGACGATGCGATCGTCATTTCCAGTAATCCAGGTGATCGCACCGACGATCCGATTACCGTCGCCGATACTGTCTATTTCGACTTTGGATGGGTTAATCTTGGCGATGCCAGTACCGGCGGATCCTACGCCGTCGAAGCGAGACTCGATGGATCCATTATCGCATTCAACGGCGACATCCCTGATACAGCGTCATTCAGTGGATTTTCATTCAGCGACATTGATGAGGGACCGCTGTCGGTAGGCCTGCACACCGTCTCTTTCGAAGTCGACGTCGATGGTGACATTGCTGAAGACAACGAAACCAACAACGTCTATAGCCGACAGTTCACGGTAATGGAGGTTGGTACGGAAGATTTTGGTGATGCTCCGACTGCGGCGCAGTCCGGTTTGGCATCCAGTTATCCCACTTTGCTTGCGGACAACGGCGCACGTCACACGCCGGTCTCGGGGTTCCAGCTTGGGGATTCGATTGATGTCGAGGCTGACGGCCAGCCCAGTGTCGGTGCGTCCGACGATGACACTTTTAATACCGATGACGAAGATGGAGTCGAATTCACCAGTGCGATTAGCATCGGTGGAGTTGCCACTGCTGACGTTCTGGTGACCAATACTGCGGGCGTCACCAACCCTTATCTTGACGCCTGGATCGACTTCAATCAGGACGGAGACTGGGACGACTCCGGCGAGCTTGTATTCAGCGGCGCCGTCGTCGCCGGCACGAATTCGATCAACGTGACTGTTCCGGGGACTACCTTGCCCGGAGTCACCTACGCACGTTTCCGGTTGCATGACGGTACGTCTGGATTGACGCCCACTGGTCTGGCGTCCAGTGGCGAAGTCGAAGATTACCTAGTTCAAACATCGACTCCCGGACAATGGAGCGATCAGGGGCCGTCGCCCACGATCAATGGACAGTTGGAACTGGGCACGCAGCCCAATCGCCAGGTCACTGGCGCGATTCATACCGTGTTGGCTCATCCAACCGATCCAGACATCGTGTACATCGGCAGCGTCAATGGCGGGATCTGGCGTACAAACAATTTCACAGCCGCCGATCCAACCTGGGTTCCACAGACAGATTTTCTCGAATCGCTCGGCATCGGTGCGATGGCATTTGATCCGACCGACCCGACCTTCAATACCATTGTTGCTGGCACGGCTAAGTACAGCAGTTTCGCTGGACTGGGCGGCGTTCGCGGACCGGTTTATCGTACGACCGACGGTGGAGCCAATTGGATTCAGTTGGCCAGCGATGGTCTGCGTACGGTTGGCGAAAACATTTCGGGGATCGCTGCCCGAGGCAACACGATTGTTGTCAGCTCTTCGGTGAATTTTGGAGGTATCTTTCGCAGCACCGACGGTGGCGCGACTTTTCATCCGATTACGGATGCCGATTTTGTCTCGCCCAACGATAACTTTACTGATCTGGTCGAAGATCCTACCAACATCAATCGCCTGTACACAGTTAGTGAGGGAATAGGGGGCTCCGCAGGTATCTACCGTTCTGACAATTTTGGCGTCAATTGGACAAAGATCGCCGGTGATGGCAGTGCCGCAATCGACACGCTGCTACAACAAAGCAATAACGTCGAAATGGCAGTGTCGCCGCAAACCGGTCGGTTGTTCGCGGCCGTGCTGATCAGCGCTCAACCACAAGGCGTGTTCTATAGTGACAACACCACAGCGGGCACTCCCACTTGGACACAGATGGATGTTCCCGTGTTGCCTCTGGGTGGCACGGCAGCGATCACCGGTGCGACCAACGCCACTCCGATCGTGATCACCTCGGCAAACCATGGCCTGGTCTCAGGCAGCTATGTCGTGATTGACGGCGTCGCAGGCAACACCGCCGCCAACGGTTTTTATCGCGTCACTCGGCTAACCGATAACACGTTCTCGTTGGACAACAGCAGTGGGAACGGCGACTATGTCAGCGGTGGCACTTGGAGCGAAGTGACGGGCCCGAACCCTCGTCCCAAAGACATCGAGGAAACCGGTGCACAGGGGCGCATTCACTTTTCAATCGTGGTTGACCCGACCGATCCCGACATTGTTTACATCGGTGGTGACCGTCAAGAGCAACCCAACGTGATTGGCGACAACACGTATGGTGGCGCCATTTTTCGCGGTGACGCATCGATCGCACGTAACCCCCGCGTTGCCCCATCGCCACAATGGGATCATGCCACTCACGATTTTGTGCCAGGTGTGGACCCCGATGGTGGAACAGCGAGCGGAACAGCACCCCATGCGGATTCACGCGAGATGGTGTTTGATGCCAACGGCAATCTAGTGGAAGTCGATGATGGCGGTATCTACATGCGAACCAGTCCTCGCGACCGCTTCGGTGATTGGTTCAGCAAGGCGGGCACGCTCGGTGTAGTCGAATTCCATGATGTTGGTTACG
>NZ_ANOG01000686.1 GCF_000346295.1 Rhodopirellula maiorica SM1
TCTTTGCGGAGCACACGCAGTACCGCGCGAGGCCCGTGCACGGTCGGAAAAACACTCAGCCGCAGCGACGGAATCTCGCCCACCGACCCGGCTTCGTTCCGCCATTTCAATCGGCCTTCCATCGGTTGGGTGCTGCGATAGGTCGGCAGCCCCGCCAATACCATCAGCCGTGTGACGGGATCACCCGGACTGCCGCCGCGAATCCAATCGGCGACGGATAAGACACCGTCGATGCGAAACAGCACATCCCAGCCCTCTTTGCGAGGTTGAATGTGGATGTCCGAAGCATTGCTCGAGATGCCCATCTCGAGCAAGCGATCGACTGCGGCAACAGCGTAATCGCCGGCCGCAGGATCAAGACCCGCAAAAATCGAATCCGGCTCAGTCGCCACGAAGCTTGATTCCGAGATCGGCTAGCTTCTCACGGACTTCGTTCAAGCTGGTTACCCCAAAGTTCTTGCACTCGAGCATTTCATCGCCCGTTTTGCGAACCAATTCGCCAATCGAGTTCAATTGCAAACGTGCCATGCACTTGCGAGCACGAACCGAAAGATTCAGATCCGAGATCGGACGCTCAAGCAACGCCTGCTCGTCAGGCGACATGTGGCTGGTGTCGATCGGCGGATCGTTGCTCTTCTTTTCATGAGCAAATTGGCCGAGCGAAAGTCCCTTGCTGGTCAGCATTTCGCGGATTTCGACCAAGCTGGTTTCGCCAAAGTTTTTGCTGCTCAGCAGCTCGGCTTCGCTGGTTCGTGTCAGGTCACCAATCGTGTCGATGCCCATCTTCTGCAAACAATTGCGACTTCGCACACTGAGTTCAAAGTTGGCGACGGGCATGTTCAACGTTTGTGCCAAACGGTCGTTGCGGCGCTGGGCTTCTTCGTCGTACAGCAAATTGCCTGTCGCGGCGGCATCCTTCAAATACAGATTGGTTTGAGGATGATCGGGATACGATTCAAGGATTCGACGATAGCACGCTTGGGCGCGGTCGAATTGGTTGTTGTCTTCGTAGATCAAACCAAGGTTGATCAGTGCACCGATACCGGTTGGAAACGCCTTTGCCGCACGTTCATACAACTTCAGTGCTTCGGCGTCGTTCCCCATTCGGTCGTTTTCGAGTGCCAATCCGAAAAGAGCACCGGCATGGTTTTCGTCGGTGTTCACGGCGCGTTGGTACAGAGCAAGCGCCTCTTCCAAACGTCCACCCACGGCGGAAACCGTTGCGGCGCGTTGATACATGTACTCGGACGTCTGCTCAGCAGGCCCGAAGATGTTATCGAGGATTTCCAGAGATTTTTCGGTGCGACCCGCGTAGCGGTGAGCTTCGGCGATACGGATGTTGCATTCATCCGTGTTGTAGCCCGATGTTTGGGCTTGCTGGTAAACCGGAATGGCTTCGTCGTATCGGCTCAATTCAAACAGAGCACGCGCTTGATAGAACAACGCCATCGCGCTGCCATCAGCGTTCTGCAGCGTTTCCAACGCGGATTTGAATTTGCCCAGCAAGAACAGGCAAACGCCCATCTTCGTTCGGGCCGCCGGACTGAGCGATTCGTCCGTTTCCATCTCGTTAACGGCATCGCGAAGTTCGCCGAAATGGCCGTAATTCTCTGTGATCGCAGAACGAATGGCTGCGACATCGGATGGACCAAACGAATTGTTTGCCAGAACCATCTCTTTCAAATCGAGCACATCGAGTTCGATATCACTCATCGAGAAGCATCTCCTGTCGCGAGCTGTTTAAGCGATTGGATGTAAGTTTGAGGGTAAACTTACACTAAATTAGAATCTTTAATTGAGAAGCCAGCGGCGGGATTTGAACCCGCAACCCTCGCATTACGAATGCGATGCTCTGCCAATTGAAGCTACGCTGGCGTTCACTCGTTCGGGGGGCTAAGGGCATCCGGCTTCGTGTGCCATGTCGAAAGCCTGTGCCAAAAGAACGGCGTGTCCAAAGAAAATAAGCGAAATACCCAAAATTCGTCAATAGGCGACGATCCCAA
>NZ_ANOG01000687.1 GCF_000346295.1 Rhodopirellula maiorica SM1
GACGATTCACTGTTTGTTGGTTCGGGTTTGGAATATGCCCAATCGCGTCCCTACGAACCCGGCGACCCGGTTCGCCAGATCGATTGGAAGCTGAGCGCTCGGATGCCGGTGGCGTACGTCAAGCAGCACGAAACACTTAAACGGGTGGCGATGTACCTGATCGTCGACACCTCGGCTTCGATGAGCGTCTCCTCAACGACGCTCAGCAAACACGGACTGGCCGTCTGGGCCGCCGCCGCGATCGGGCTGGTCGGCTTGCGACGCTTGAGCCCGGTCAGCGTGTTAAGCGCCGGAACCCGTCATCAACACTCGCGTTCCGGTGGCAACCCCAGCCTGTCGCCCGACGACCTATGGCGAGACCTGGAACCGCTGCGAGCTCACGACGTCGACGAAGAAACCGAATTGGGCGAGCGGTTAACGGCCCTTTCCGCTCGCTTGACCCGCCGCAGTTTGTTGTTTGTGTTCAGCGATTTGCATGATCCCGAAGCGTTAGCCGTGCTCCGTCGTCTGGGGCACCAACACGATGTGGTGGTGCTGCACCTACAGGACCCGGCGGAAACCGGGGCCTTGCGAGCCGGCTATTTTCGCGGCAGCGAAGCGGAAAGCGGGCAGGCGTTTCTGGCGAGCGGACACCAACGATGGCGGGAAACCTGTACCCTGGCCCGCGATTTGGCCGGCGCCGATGTCAGCTATCTGAAATTGGTCACCAACGGTCCGCTGTTGTCGCCGCTGCGTCAATTTTTGCTCACCCGTGCGGTGCGGATGCGAGGCCAGCGATGAAATTCATGTCGTCCCGTTGGGACTTTGCCGCGTGTTATTGCACCGATTCCATGGGCTCGCGCCCATGGCTACATCATGCCGCCGCTCCGCGGCTAAAATCTGCTCCGGAAAAAACGCCGCTGCGAACGGTTGTTTGCTTCGCGTTGCTGCTGGTCTGGATCGCCCTGCCTGTCTCGGCCGCCACGGCGGATCAAGACACTGTCTTGCTGACCGTCAAACGTGGCCTGACGGCTCAATTGACGTTCACCCACCCCAGCGGCTCGCTCCGCGCCCTGCCGGATCAATCCACCGATGCCGCCGTGCTGGTCCGCCTGGAACGCATCGGACTTGCTCAAGACAACGCGGCTCACCGTTACACGCTGTGGTTCTTCGGAACGGTCGCCGGCCAGTACGACTTGTCGCAGTGGGTCGTCCAGCGAGACGGCTCGCTATTGACCAACGATCAAGCCTTGCCAGCGATGCAAGTACGGGTCGTCTCGGACCTGCCACCAGGTCACGGCACCAGTTTGTACGAGATCGACGATCCGCTGCTGCGAGCCCAGGGCGGTTATCGCGCGGCTTTGATTGGGTTCGCCTGCTTGTGGGCCGCGGTGCCGATCGTGTGGAGTTTCATCCGCCTGCGGTCCCGTCAAGCTCAGCCGGTCCCCGCAACCGCCCCGCCGCCGACGCTGTCCGATCGCTTGCGACCGTTGGTCCAGCGGGCCAGCCAGGGACAGCTGACAGTGGAAGAACAAAGCCGACTGGAAATTCTGCTGTACATGTTTTGGCAACGCCGTTTGGGTTTGCCCGATTCGTTGGCCGAGGCGCTGCCGGTGCTGCGACGACATCGTGAAGCGGGCGGTTTGCTGCGAGCCTTGGAAGCCTGGATTCACGCCGACAATCCATCCTCATCCGCTCTCAGCCCGGCCACCATGGACGCCCTGCTGGAACCCTATCACGCCGAGCAAGCTGAAATCGCCGACGCCCAGTCAGTCGACGCTCATTCCGAACCGGTCAGTGCGGCGGTGGGAGGTACGGCATGACGTTTGTTCATCCTCAGTGGTTGTTGCTGTTGGTATTGCCCCTCACACTAGGCTTCTGGTCGGTGCGGCGGCGCGGCGCGGGGTTGCGAATGCCCTTTGACTACCAGAGCCACGCCTCGCGTCCGTGGTTGGCTGGATTGCTGCGCGGCGTGGAGTTGTTGCCGGCGGTGATGCTGGCGGTAGCCGTGGTGTTGATCGCCCGGCCCCAGGTGCTGCGGGTGCCCGAACAGGACCGCGTGGCCACCCACATCACCGTCTGCATGGACGTATCGGGCAGTATGGGCATGGGGATGGGCGACCAGAACCGTTACGAAAGTGCATCAGCGGCCATCGAATCGTTCACTTACGCACGCGAGGGCGACGCCATCGGGTTGACCCTGTTCGGATCCTGGCCGCTGCGTTGGGTACCGCTGACCAAAGACCTGCAAGTGCTCCGCAATGCCCTGGCGTTTGCCAACCCCCGCAACCAACCCAGCGGCATGGGCGGCACGATGATCGGATCGGCGCTCAGCTACTGCGCCGACAACATGCAGCGCGAAGCCGCGCGGCTCGATGGCACCGATACCAGTCCGCAATCGGTCGACCAATGGCGTCAACAACGAGCCGCCGAACAACTATTTCGTTCTGCCTCCTTGCGGAGCTCCGATGCGGGTGGTGGTTTGTCGTCACCGCCGTCCACCGACCGGTTATTGATCCTGGTGTCCGACGGAGCCAGTGGAGACCTAAACGGGCAAGACCAGATCGATCGCATCTCGGGACAGCTCAGCGATGCGGGGATCACCATGTACCACATCCATATCGGCAGCGATACGATCCCGCCGGCGGTCTCCAGCATCGCTCGGGCTACCGGCGGCGACGCCTTCCTGGCTACTAATTCCGATGGCCTGCGTTTAATTTTTAACCACATTGACCAGATGCAACCGGCTCGTTTTGTCGCCAACGCATCGCTGCCGGTCGACTACTTCGAACCCTTCGCCGCGATCGGTGCCGTGGCCTTGCTGCTGTACGCGTTGAGCCTGCTGAAGTGGAGGTACACGCCGTGGTAAGTAGCCCTCTGTTAACAGCCAACCTAGTGGCGATCGCCTGTGTGGCCGTTGTGGCATTGGCCGAATGGTGGCAAGTCCGACGTACGCGACGGGTTGCCAAGCTGGCCTTTGGTCCCAGCGGTCGCCCGGCCGCCTGGGCTCGGGGTGTGCCGGCCGTTCGCACCCTGACGATGGGCATGCTGGCTTGGGGGCTGACCATTCTGCTGACCGAACCGCCGCAAGTGGCCGAAGTCGAACCGGCCCCGGAAGCTTCCAAGCATGTGCTGGTCTGCTTGGACGCGTCGCCCAGCATGTTCCTGGACGACGCCGGACCGCGACGCGACGAATCCGGCAATTATCAACAACGAATGGTCCGCGGCGGGGAAGTGATTCAAGCGGTGCTGGACCGACTGGATGCCGAAAACACTCGGATCACCGTGTTTGGCGTGTACACCAAAGCCGTGCCGATCGTCGAAGAGACCTTTGACAAGGCGGTCGTGCAAAACCTGTTTGATGGGCTGCCCGTGTTCAGCGCGTTTGAACCCGGCCCACGCAATTGTCGTCCAGTATCTCCGATGCGATCGAATACGCGCGACGCTGGCCCGACGGTTCGGCGCTGTTGCTGGTCGTCAGTGACGGCGACAGCACCGACACCACGCCGATCCGCGCGATCCCCAAAGCCATCTCCGATACGCTGGTGATCGGACTGGGCCAGACTGGACAAGCGACGACCATCGCCGGCCACGCTTCGCGACAAGACGCCGACTCGCTGCGAACCCTGGCCAGCCAACTGCGTGGCACCTACATCGACGCCAATACCCGGCACCTGCCCAGCGACCTGCTGAACCGGCTGTCGATCATCCAGCCGCGGGTCGCCGAGGGCGTGGGCTTGCGCGATGCGGCCGTGCTGGCGGTTGCATTGGGCGCCGGTCTGTTGGCGCTGCTGTTGCCCGCCCTCAGTTTGTGGGGCGCCCCGCGGCATGAATCCCTTTCCGGAGAGCTTGCCTGATGCGAAGTTCGCTCCTCTGGTTGCTGTGGCTCGTGCTGCCGGTATTTGTGTTGGCCTACCATTACGGTCCGGGACAAATCTGGCTGGCTCGTGATCGAGCGGCCGCCATGATCCGCCAGGCCGAAGCCCGCGCGGGTGTCGCCACCGAAGCCCAATCCGCCGCCTACGAAGCTCAGCTGCATTTGTTGGATGCACGCCGCGCAGCCTTTGCCGCCGACGTGGACTGGCAAACGCAGGTGGAACATCCGTTGGCGAAAGCCGTGCTGACCGCAACCGAAAAACAAAACTCTGCCTACGCCAACGCTTCGGAGCTGTGGCATGCGACGGCCGAACGGTATGGCCAAGCCATCGAAACATTGTTGAAGGTGGAAACGGTCGCCAACCAGAAGCACGATCACGCAGAGCTGCCCCAGTCCGATCGGCAACTACTCGAATCATTGCGTTGGGCCGAAGCTCGCGCGATGGTTCGCTCGGGGGAAGTCTTTAACGGCATCGAACAACTGCAAGCCCTGTTGGACCTGCGTGTCGCCGAAGCCCACCAACGAGCGGCCTCCGCAGTGCACCCGGCCTCCACCGCCGGCAACCGCTCGGATCGCGATCGCGACTCCCATGCCTTGCCGATCGATGCGATTCGTGAAGAGCTGGCCGCGGCGCAGTACGTCGGTGCCCGGCTGCTGCGGGAAGAAGGCCGTCCGCCGGAAGTGTGGCGACCGGTCGCCAACGCCGCCCGCCAACACTACCGCTACCTGTCCGCCAATGCCATCGGCGTTGACGCCGAACAGGTGGTTTCTGTAGCTGCGCGGCGTGAGCCGTCTGGTCAAAATCGAACCTCTTCGCCGCTGCCACCGGGCGGCTCGCGCCGCACCGAGAACCAAGTCGATGACTTATCGGCAGCGGGTAACGCCCCGACAAACCTTGACCGTAGCCAACGCATGCAGCGGAACCTGGAACAGGTCCTGAATCTGGAGCAAAGCGTCTCCGATCAACTGGAAGGCTTGCCGCTGCCCCGCAACGCACCGCTGGCCCGCCGGCCGGGCGATGGGGAACCGGGGGATCAACCCGGTGGAAAACAACCCGGCCGTGGCCCGCTGCAAGACGGACCACCGTCCGCCGGCGCGGGCATCCCTGGCCCACGGGGCGTCGGATGGTGATTCGCTGCCCGAGCGAAATCCAAACCGATGCGAAGAACATTCAGACAATGTAATTAGAAGATCTAAAAAACTAAAACGTAGCGACGCTCGCTAGAGCTTGGAAAACAACCCAACCGTTGCCAATCATGACAAAACGCTCAAGCCATCCCATGACCACCACGCGAACCGCTCCGCCCACCGTAGCCACGCGCTTCGTAGCTGCACCCTTCGTAGCTACGCTCGCCAGAGCGTGGGACGCACGCCTTCACGCACTTGCCTTGGCCGCGATGCTGACCGCCCTCGCGTTCACACACGCCCCCTCGGCCACGGCTCAGAATACCCAAACGCTGCGTTCTGCAGCGCAAGCCATCGCTGACCCATTCGCGTCCACCGCACAGGCAGCGGCACAAAACACAGCGGCGCAAACCCCTGCGGCACGAGGAGCAACGAAACCAGCGGCCGCTCCCAAACCCGATGCGGACACGCAAGCGATTTTAGACACGTTAAAGACGCTGCCCGAAACCGAACGCCGCGCCATGGTCGTCTACTACAAAGACCTGGGGCTGGACTTGAGTCCCTGGTTACAAGATGGCAGCGGAAGCGGCACCGCCAATGGTCGCCGCCGTCAATTGGTGCGGCAGATGCGGACGGTGAACTTTGTACGACGTCCCGAAGCGGTTCTGGGAGCGCGCAGCCAGATCGGCATGGAATCGCAGTCGCTGCCCGCCGAAGACGCCCCTGACCAGGAAATCATCCAGTGGTTCCATCGCCACGCCATGGCTGCCGAATGGGATGCGGTCAAAGCATTGTTGGTGCTGCGAGCCGGCAACGAAGCCGAAGGCATGTACGCCGCGTTGATCTCGGGCACCAACCATGCCGATTCCGAATTGATCCCCGAAGACGTACTGGGGCTGTCCGAAGCGGCTCCGGCGGAGCTGACCGAGTGGCAGATCGATGCATTGGCTGGGCTGCTCAAAGCCGCTGCGAAGAAAACCAGCACACGTCCGTTGATCCAGCGTTTCCGTCAAGGCACCACTTGGTTTGGCACCGAAACCGAGGCGCATCGCAAACGCACCATGCGGTTGTTGCTGGCCGCTGGCCTGCCCATCGAAGCCTTTGAATTCATGCCGTCGCTGGAAGAGGCCCGCGAGGCCGAAAACGCGGCGGTGATGAAAGGCCACGCCGAGTATCTGATGGCCCGCGCCGCCGAAGCCAAGGGAGCCGCCAGTGATCGGATGCTCGAAAACGCCTGGTCGCTGTTCGGCGAAATCGCCCTGCTCGACAGCGCCGATACGGCCCTCCGATCGGAATGCCTCAGCAGCGCCGTCGACCTGCTGCCCCGCGTGCCGCCAGGCCCCGGACTGGCTTGGTTGCGGAGTTTGTTCGAACATCCCTCGTTGGCTCCGGCGGGACTGCAGGCGGTGGCTTTGAAGGCACTGAAATTGGAAGACGAAAAATTGCCCGAAGCCGTTCGCGCCCAGGCGATCCTGACCATGAAAGAAGCGGTCGACACGCTGCTAGCCCAGCAACATCTGCAATTGGACCAGCTGACGATTCCCTTGCGGATGCTGACCATCGGACTGCTGTCCCGAGCGGAAAACGCGATCAAGGAACAAGCCAAAAAGAACGGGGTCTCCGAAGTCGCCGCCTTGCTGCTGCGTTCGATGCCCGACGAAGCTTGGCGCAAACAGATCGAACCCAGCCTGGTCGGCCGCGCCTACAACGCCTTCATCGGCGTGGCCTTGATCGCCGACGAAACCGATTTAGCCCTGGAGCTGTTGGCTCAGGGAGTCAAACGCCAACCGGCAATGAGCACCGAATTGGCCACCGAATTCTTGGACTTGTGGGTCGATCGCATGCAGGCTCGGACTCAAGAGCCTGTAGTAAACAACAACGTCTGGTTCTACGCCTTCAGCCGCCGGTCTCGGCCTTCGACGCCGGTCACTCGCGGTTGGCAACAACGCAA
The DNA here is from genome assembly GCF_000346295.1 of Rhodopirellula maiorica SM1. Taxonomy (GTDB): domain Bacteria; phylum Planctomycetota; class Planctomycetia; order Pirellulales; family Pirellulaceae; genus Novipirellula; species Novipirellula maiorica. The sequence continues at coordinate 6,933 of NZ_ANOG01000687.1, forward strand.
CCTGGATCGTCTGGCGGAACTGCTCGACGTGCTTGACGGCATCGGCATCGACGGCCGCAAATTGCCGGGCGTGGTGACGGCACTGAGCGCCTGTTATGGCCCCACCCAGGCTTATGAACGCGACACCGTGCAGCGGATCCTTGGGCCGATCGAGCAAATCGATGCTTCGGTCGCCGGACAATTGGCGTCGACGATGCGGCAGGGGCTGAGCGGGGATTGGCGAAGTCGCAAAGCGCAAGAGGACGCGGGGTTTGAACGCAGTGAATCTGAGTTGCGTAAGATCGTCGAAACCGGTTATGACCTGGCGACCGCGTTGGCCGAATCCGCCGTCGACAACAGCCAGGACGAACAGGACGCGTGGCAACACGCCATCCTGAAAGCCGCCCTCAGCTTCGATCGCATGCAGTTCCGTGGCGAGCGAGAACAAGACGCGGCGGCCTATCATGCCGCCCGCAAACTGGTGTTTAGCGCCTTCGAAGACGCCGCTTCGCGGTACCGTGAAGCCTTGGCCGATGGTCGCGTCCGCCCCGACATGCAAATCTACAACGTGTGGTTCAGCCTGGCACTGGGGGCCAGCGACCTGGGCGCGCTGACGCTGGAAGATCTGATGACCGAGGGCATGGAAAACGCCGACCAAATCGACCGCATCCGCGACGACATTCTAAAAATGACGCCGGAGCATTCAAACTACCACATTGGCGAATTCGCTCGCGGTGTGATGTCCGGTTTATCCGAAACCAAGCCGGAAGTGAAACCACGGTTGCTGCAAGCGGCCGCCCGTGTCGTCGGTGACCATCCGGCCGGAGCCCCGATCCGCCGCACGTTGGATCTGTACCACGAACTGGTCGAAGATGAAATTCATTTGCAGCTCACCATCGACGGCAGCGACCGCGTGGGCACTGAGCCCTTTGGCGCGGTCCTGACGCTGCAACACACCGCTTCGATCGACCGTTCCTCCGGCGGTTTTGCCCGTTACCTGATGGACAGTTTCTCGCAGTTCAACGCCGGGCAATGGCAGACGATTAACTATCAGGAACGTTTGCAGAAAAGCATCGAAAAATCCTTCAGCGGTACCGTCCAATTGTTGGGCATCGATTTCTTTCAACCGATGAACCCCGCCGTCCCAATCCGGTTGGAAGGCCAGAGCGGATGGCAGGAAAAGCCGATGGCGTATCTGGTATTGCAAGCCGCCGACCCCAGCGTCGACCGACTGCCGGCGGTGCAGATGGACATGCATTTCAATGATGCCTCGGGACCGATCGTGTTGCCGGTGTTGTCCAACACGGTATTGATCGACGCGGCCGCCGACCCCGCACCGCGACCGCTGGACGATCTGGTGATCGAACAAACGCTGGACGCCCGACCCATGCTGGAAAAAAAAGACGAGCAAAACGTGCGGCTGGAAATCGTCGCGCGGGCCACCGGGGTGCTGCCGGAAATCAACCAACTGTTCGACAACTTGGCCAACGCTCTGCCGGGCTACGTTCTGGACGAAACCCAACTGGTCGCCGATCCGTTTGACGTCAGCCAGACGCACCGGGCTCAACCCGAAGAGGAAGTCACCTCGACCAATCGCAATCCCTACATGGCATACTCCAAAAGCCTGCCGAACTTGGATCCGGACAGCGATGGCCTGTTTCGCTTGGGCACAATGCGAAAGTGGAGCGTGACGTATATCCCGGAACACTCGGTCGCAGCCGCCAAACCGGATCGGTTTATCTTCCCGGCCGTCAGTGACGCCCGAGCCGAAACCTTGGTTTCGCTGACCGTCCCGAAAAAAACGCCTGACGAAACGCCCGGTGGCACCGCGAACACCGCCGCCGAAGCCCAAGCCGACGTGGCGGCCGACTCGCCGATATCGATCAAACGGTTCACCTACGAAGACTACGACCTCGTCCCGGTTGAAAGCCAGACGCTGCGATTTGACTCGCAGGGCATCCCGGCGATCGTTTGGCTAGCTGGCGGCTTGGCGGCCTTGTTGTTGGTGGCCTTGATTGTCTGGCGTTTACGACACGCCAAACCAGAATCCTTGGCAAGCACGACGTCGATCGCGATCCCCGAATCGCTCACGCCGACCGCTGCGACGCTGTTGCTGCGGCGGATCGAACAGACGCAATCCGGGGATTGGCCCAGTAGCGAGCGAGCCGCATTGCGAGCCGATATCAACGCGCTGCAGCGTCAACACTTCGCCGACGCCGAGCCGCAAAATGGCGACGCCGTCAAGCTACACCCAACGGTCCAGCGTTGGGCCCGACGCGCGGGAACCTGATCGCTTCGATTGCCACGTCCCCGGCGGACAACGCCCAATGCCATCTACTTTGGTAGTGGGACTCGCCAGAGTTCCTGGTGTTTCAACAGCAAACATGGGAATTCTGGCGAATCCCACTACTTGAGCATCTCCAGTGGTTGCCAAAGTAGATGGCATTGGGACAACGCCCGCGTCTGCGGAGCCGTTTGTGCGTGAGGAGCTCTTTGAGGCTCCTTCGGCTGCATTGTTTAACCCGTAGCCGGAGGCGCGGTTGCGTGGTGCCAACCGATGCACACCACCTGTTTACTTCGATTGCCGACAGGGATTGCCTGCTTAGGGGACTTGCGATTGACAACTTGCGGAAGCGAAGGGAGCGAAACTTTCAGAACTTCTACATCGCAAGTTCCATGGCGTCGCTGGGCGAATTTGGCGATCCTTATACGAACCCCAACGCGGTCGGGCAATGCGACTCACGTCCATGGGGATGGCAGAATGATTGTTTAGCAAAATGATTTCTAGGCTCGAGATGCTTTGGTTTGAATCGAGAACCTACCAACGTCGCTGCATCATTGAACAAACCATTGGTTGGCTGAAGGAGTGTCGTCGTGTCGCCACTCGTAATGAAAAGCTCGCACGAAACTTTCTTGCAATGGTGAAGCGATCGATGATCGGTCGCTATCTGCGAATCATCCCTCCATGGAATTCTGCAGTTTAAGGTTTTCAGACAGAGCCTAGACTACCGCAGCGCGAGACAGGTTTACTGTCTTTGAGGCATTCTCCGCGTCAAATTTGCGCACAAGTGCCGGAAGGCCGTTTTTTCGTTCAAATTCAATCTCTGACCAGTACGATGGTATCATGCAATAAAGTACCACTCCTCCGTGAGTGCATTTCGCATGGCCGTCCTCGAGCAATAGCATTCCCGTATATTTTGCCTTTGAGGAAAAATAATGTTGCTTACTCTCGTTTGCTAATATCACGTACGGGCCACCAAGGCAGGTACCTTGTCGGTGGGGAAGGCGGCTACGTTTTTTAGCCATTGGACAGGCCAATTCCAATCTTCGTTGTCAATTATACGTCGATCTGTAGGCCACGTATCGGCGAGCTGGATATACAATTCGGCCAATCTGTACGCTTCTAGGCCTACAGGAACGTTCATCGGCTTCAGCGACATACCAACCGTGAAAAACGTTTTGCAATTGCTCGATTTCGCGATATGAATATCAACGTCTGGACTGCCCTTGACAAGATCGGCCACGACGAAGTCGTCGAGATCTCCAAACGCATGGCGAAAAAAAGTTCTCACATCCTCACGAGCAAGTTGTCAGCTCTAACTAGATTGTGGCTTGCTCATAGATCTGCCGCCCGCTTTGCGCCGTGAGACATTAGAAGATCACAGATCTTTGGATCTCCGCAATAATCAAGTGCTGTTTTTCGGTTGTTTGGGTCCTCAAACATCAAAAAAACTGCGTTCACATCGACGCCATATTCGATCAAGAGTTTGGTAATCGCAAGTCCTTCGTTTCTCTTATTTCTACTTGCTGAGAAAAGTGTTCGATCCAAATTTGGGTCGGCGCCATGTTCTAGCAACAGTTTCACAAAATCCTCACAAGCTGCTATGCATGCCTGGCTAAGAGGGGACGATCCGGATCGCGAAGCCTCATTTGGGTTGCTGCCCAACTCAAGAATCGCCTTCGCAAACCGCAGCCGATTGTACATTGCGGAAAAAGAGTGACGGCTAGGGACAGAGCTTGTTGTGGGGGGCAAGTGTCGGAGGCGGAAGGGAGACGAAAAGTGACGGCTAGGGACAGAGCTTCTTGTCGGAGCTTGTTGTCGGGGGGCGGGTATCTCCGATACGGAGGGGAAACGAAAAAAGGCCGCAAAACACTAGGTTTTGCGGCCTTTTATCGGAGTGGGCAATACAGAACTCGAAAAACGCGACAAATCCTATAAAGGAAACGTCATCGCCTCTTAAGAGCGCACCAAAATGCGCACCAAAAACAGACGAATCCACCGCAGAGTTGCTAAAGCTTTGGCAGGCGATGGGTGAGGCTGATCGCGTTCATTTGTTAGAAGAAGCCCACAGGCTGCTAGATCGATACCAAATCCGGTAGCCATCGAGTCGCTAGAATGCCATTTTCAAATATGGGTTTCCGAGCAACTGTTCTAAAACACCGGTATCTCGACCTATATCTGGGTGCTGATCAAACGCAATGGAATGCACCGCAAGGGAAAGATGTAATTGATTGACGCTCGCAATTTTTGGGGTCAGATGAAAGAGAGCCTTGGCAACAAGCGTCGCAAAATCGGCGACGTTCCGGCGTTGGCCATCGGAGCGTGCTAGTCAGCTGGCGAAGCGCACTGCGGCCAGATAAGCTTGTCCAATTCCGTCGGCTCACGGTGCCTTGCTTTAGACGGATGCTCGCGTGATTGCGTGTTTTGAGTCCTAGAACATTTTCTTCCCGCTGGAACCTTATCCTCCCGAAGTAGCTTTGTCCGCAGGTTCAGAGACCCCCTAACAAATGCTCTGTCCCTATACAGCCGCTTGGCAACCAGAATCGTCGATACTCTACTCGGGATTTGGGCCACCAATTCAGCTGCCGGACGACTACCTTGCGTTCATGAACGTCTTTGGTGCTGGATGCTTCACAAACGAACGCTACACCATTTTCGTATTGGACCTTACTCGTTGTCCCGACCGACGCACCGAGGTCGTTTGGGAATCATCGTGTGATGGCCGACAATACCGACTTGGTGAACAAGCCTACAGAGCGTACCCAGAGTTTCCAGGCGTATTACCTTGGGGCTGTGATGACCAAGGCCTGACTTTTTTGTGGCTCGTAGATGGCCCCCTATCTACTTGGAAGACAGCGGTTGGACGTGTCGACTACGAATTGTACAATCTTGGGATGGCGGAGTTGATGGTTGAATGTGTTGTCCGACGCATCTTTTTTTACGACGATACTTTCGGTGATGATATTACGTTTATTCCGAGAGTGTGAGTTGGGGAAAGCGAAGAACCTTCGGTTGCAATGGAGCGGCGGTGGGCGCCGTTTTCGTAATGGTTAAGTCGTTCCCCGCCGCTTGCTGAACCGCACCGTTATGTGGCATGAGTGATGCAAAACATGAACGATCAACTCGCGCTCACCGTTGGAAGATTAAGAAGCGTCTGCCACAGCTCGATCAACAACACCATGATCTGGGCACAAGTCGCCGACCGAGCGTTTGCATCGTCCACAAATAAAACTGAGCTTCTCGCGCAGGGCTCTTTCACAGTGCCATCCCGAGGCGGTCCTAAACAAATTACGCGATCCGAGACACAGATAGCAGAAATTCTCTCGTCGACTGCTAGTCGCGATTTAATGACTGCGTTGCTCGTCTTCATCGTCGCGAAGGGCGAAGCATTCTTGGCGGATATTCTGCACAAAATCCTTGTAGCAGATCCACGTCGCCTACAAGTGCGTGTGCAGGGAGTCGATCATGTTGCGAAGATCGACGTCGCTGCAATTGTCGGCGCAAACTCCATTGACGATGTTGTCAGTGACATCGCGTACAAGCAAGTCGTGAGCGTATTTTATGCGTCACCGTTTTCGCAGTTCAGGTATCTTGAAAAGGTCGCCGGTTTTGAGCTGGATACTGAGTTCGTGGATCGTTGGATCGAACTAAAGGCGACCCGCGACATAATCGTTCACAACAACGGCACGATTAATGAAACGTATCTGCAGAAATCTGGTTCGGCAGCAAGGGGCACACTCGGTGAAACAATCTCTGTGCCCCAAGAGTATTTTCATCAAGCCGCCGTTACGGTCAAAAGGGTCACCGGACGATATGCGTCACAGATACAAAGCAAACTAAGAGAAAAGAAGCCAAAAGCCACATAACCAAGCGATCGGGATAGGGGGCCGGATTGCTCCGGAACCCCTCCCACACCACCGGACACGCGGGTCCGCATCCGGCGGTTGAGCACGAGTTTTAAATCGTCATGTTGCCACGACGCCTCAAGCCATTGAACAACAGCCAACGCAGCAATTGAGTGACCGCCATACGGCGGCTTGCCTCCGAGGAGACAAACATGCGAGCTGACCGAAATTCGTACTTGCTCGTTCCCTTCGGGCCTTCGCTGACCACGTGGGTCAACTACTATTCTCTCTGCTGACTTCCAGTCGGCACCGAATAACTTTCGAATGCGAGGCCCTGGCTTTCTGGAAAGCCATTCCCCCAATTGCGCCAACTGGGTTTCCCCAAATAATAATGTGATCTTCCCCTGGCTGAGCTCCCGAACTACCTACTCACAGCTTCCGGTTCGGTTTCGTGGTAACATTCCCACTCACTTAGAGTCGTCGGCTTCGAATCAAGTTTCTATACGTAACTTGGTGGATCTTCGCAGGACTGTCTCAGGCAACTGTTTTAGAGCTTAGGCCCGCCCGATTCAGTAATTGCTGAACCTAAACGGTTCTCTGCGGCTAATCATATCTACGACCACTTTTGCAGGTTTCCTTCCCTCGAATTACCACCTCCCCGTGTTTTGCCACGTTTGTGAAGCATGGGGACTACATCCTACAAGACTACGCCCACGCTGGGCTTATTTCTGCACGAGAGACTCTGTCGCAGTCGATTCTGAAATTACGTTTTATTCCTTGCCCCACCCCTTGATCCGGGGTGCTCTGCCATCAAGTTAGCAATCTCAATATGTCACACCACATAATTCGATACGTTGTCACCTGCGGGGCTGTTGCATTGTTACTAACGCGTCAAATTAGTCCGGCACTGTTACCAGACGACTCCATTACGATTGCGCTGTTAATTGCTGCAATACTCCCCTGGATTCCGTCTATTATGGGCTCAGCTGAGTTTCCCGGTGGCTGGAAGTTTGAATTCCGTGAGCTGGAAGCAAAAACGAGGAAGATGCATCAGGAAATCGAAGCTACACGTCGGCGAATTGACAATCTGATAATCACGTCGATATCGCCTCGCACACTTGGAAACCTTAAAAAGATTGCCTCACACGATTTCAAACCGTACTTTATTGGCACTGGCTTGAGTCGCGAGCTGAGCTACCTTGAAAGCATTGGCTACATCAACTTTAGGTGTAAAGGGATCGATGACATTCCTAAGAATGGTCACGAGCCCAGAGAACTCAATTTAGCCGAATTCGTAGAGATTACTCCATTTGGCGAAGAGTATTTGGCACTTCGAGACGTTGTCGTGAAACGAAACGCCGATGGAGGGTCGTGAAATAACTCGACACAAAAAATCGATGAATGCGAAGCTACGGCCACGCGTTGTCAATCGCAAAATTGAAAACTGCGGCTCGGCGACCGTCGCCGATAGCCCTAGCCACTTCGAGACGGTCAACCGCTCACGAGCACAAGATGCAACGAACATCGCGAAGCCGGAATCCAGTGTGGGCCCGGTTCGATGATTGCTGCGTCGCACCTCGGAAAACACGCTTCAACAGCGTACAAACGGGGACGGCTAGGACGGCTAGGACGGCTAGGGACGGCTAGGGACAGGGACGGCTAGGGACGGCTAGGGACAGATCTTGTTGTCGGGGGGCGGGTAGGACGGCTAGGGACAGAGCTTGTTGTCGGGGGGCGGGTGCCCGCGCCAGAGAGGAAACGAAAAAAGGCCACAAAACACTAGGTTTTGCGGCCTTTTATCGGAGTGGGCAATACAGAACTCGAATCTGTGACCTCCACGATGTCAACGTGGCGCTCTAACCAACTGAGCTAATTGCCCGATTTTTTTTAATTCGACAGCGATCGGTCCGCTGCCATGAGATTCAGTTTCGGTTTCCCGAGACGCGGTTCTTTAACAAACTCAGTCCTCAAAAAACGCCATCCAAAATCGTTGCGGTAGTCTGTGCCGATCACGCCGATTCGTCAAGTAGATCTTCACACTTCTTTTTTTTCTTGCTCATAACGTCGCTTCGCCAAATCGGCATCGCCTGGGCAAATCGGGGTTTTCTCGTTCTGCATCGCTTTAATGCCCCAAAGTCACGTCAACTTCGCTCCGCCAGCTCGCTTCGCAGGCCTTCAAACCCACTCCGACGGACTGTTCCTTGGCAAAATAGGGATTTCACGTGTTTCACTGTTGACGCTCACCACCGATGATATGGATACTTTTGAAGTGAGATTTGGGCTTGACGTCGGTCTACATTGCCAAAAAGGGATGATTGGACCGAATCGAAGAAGATGCAGCAAATGCCTCATGCAGGGTGTTGCTGCTCGTGTCGGCCCGATCGCACGATTGTCTCGATGCGTGGGTGTCCATGTGAAACGAAGTGGTTTTGTTTCCTTGAAGCACCTTCCCTACTGCGAATGTGGCTGGTTGACTCTGGCCTGATCGCGGTTTTCCTTCCAAATTGAGCCGGAATGCCCTCCGGCCGGAGCAGAATTTATTAGTGGCGTTGGCACGAAAAAGCACTCAGCAGGATCCTCGCGATACCATTCGTATTAACAATCAGATTCGAATCAGCCCGATTCGAGTTGTCAGCGAAGAGGGGGAGCAGCTAGGGATTATCCCGACCGAGCAGGCCCTCGAACGTGCTCGCGATGCGGGCCTGGACCTTGTCGAAGTCGCTCCGAACGAGCGGCCTCCCGTCTGCCGAATCATGGATTACGGCAAGTACAAGTACGACAAGAACAAAAAACTTCACAACAGCCACGCACGCACGAAGACCAAAGAAATTCGTCTTCGACCGAAAACGGGCGATGAAGACATCCGTACCAAAATCCGGCAAGCGGAAAAATTTCTTGAACACAAGGACAAAGTCCAAATCAGTGTTCTGTTCCGCGGACGCGAGATGGCTCACATCGAAGAAGGCCGTAAGGTCATGGCGATGGTCGTGGATATGTTGAGCGAAGTCGGCAAAGTCGAAACGCCTCCGCAGCAACATGGCCGACGTATGATCTGTATGATCTCGCCGAAGTAAGCTTCGCTCGATCGTACCACGGTTATTTTTCCACCGGTGCGCCGCAAGTCCAATGCCATCTACTTTGGTAGCGGCACGGCGCGGGAGAACGTCCGGCTTAGGCCAGAGGCCGATACATCCTCTGCCGTGGCCGTAAGGCCACGGGATGTAGCGAATGAGCTGCAAAGGCCGGAGGCCGACACAATGACTGAGTAAATGTGTCGGCCTCCGGCCTTGGATTTGCTGCATTCCAAACCGGTGGTTAACACCACCGGCATGAATTGTACCAGCCTCCGGCCTTAAAAAAAGAACGAATGCGAGTTGTTAGAGTCACCCTAAGCCGGACGTTCTCGCGAGCCGTCCGGTTGAGGCGAGTAGAACGTTCGATCTAGACCGGGCGGCTTGCGCCGCACCGCTACAGACGCTACCCGTTTAGTGCCAAAGTAGATGACATTGGTCGCAAGCCGCCCGACTAAAAGAATGGGCGACGAAACGATCGCGACTCTTTGATGCTCGCGTGAACGAGATGCGGATTTAGGCCAGAAAGAGAAAGAGAGAGTCAGCGTGCCAAAAATCTCTGTGGATCAAATCTGCCAGCGACTTGCCGAAATCGCTCCGCTGCGACTCGCCGAGTCTTGGGACAACGTTGGGCTGCTGGTCGGCGATCGCAAGCTCGGTGTTTCTCGCGTGATGACCTGTTTGACAATCACTCCCGCGGTCGTTCAAGAAGCGGTCGATGAGGATGTCGATCTGCTGATCGCCCATCATCCGCTGCCCTTCAAGCCGCTCTCTCGTTTGACCTCCGACACGATCGCCGGTTCGATGTTGCTACGGCTGGTCGAAGCACGCGTTGCGGTCTATAGCGCCCACACAGCGTTTGACTCGGCCGCCAGCGGGATCAATCAATTGTGGGCCGACCAACTTGGGGTTGCGAAGACGCAAGCGTTGATCCCACCGGAACCGTCTACTCAAGATGCCGTCGATAACCTTGGCAGTGGGCGTTTTGGGAAGTGCGAGCAACCGATTGCACTGGACGAGCTTGCAGTCTCGGCTGCCAATGTGGTTGGTGCGACTCATGTTCGACGCGTGGGGCCCGCTGACCAGCAAATTCGCCAGGTTGCGTTTGCTTGCGGTAGCGGTGGCAGTTTTTTAGCAGCGGCAAAACGCAAAGGCTGTGACGCGCTCGTGACGGGCGAGGCTACCTTCCACACCTGCTTGGAAGCCGAGGCATTGCAGGTCGGCTTGGTGCTGTTGGGCCACTACTGGAGTGAGCGGTTTGCGATGGAGTGGTTGGCCCAGCAACTGTCAGAGAGTCTTGCGGAACTGACAATTTGGCCGAGTCGGCTCGAATCGGACCCGATCCAAATCGTGGCTTGCTGAGTCAGTCCCGAAGTCCTCGTTTGTTTTTCCAACGTTTTTGCGAGCCGCCCGGTCTCTTTGGAACGTTGGACTCGCTGTAACCGGACGGCTCGCGCCCAATACCATCTACTTTGGTAGTGGGACTCGCCAGAGTTCCTGGTGTTTCAACAGCAAAGATGGGAATTCTGGCGAATCCCACTACTTGAGCATCCCCCAATGGTTGCCAAAGTAGATGACATTGGGCTCGCGCCGTGCCGCTACCAATCGGGTTAGTATCGATCTTCCGCCCTCCACGCAGCGTCCCGGTAACGATTTCTGGCCTTTTATCGAGTCCAGAAACATTGACCGTCATCTAAATACGCCTAGAATGCCCAGCATCGGGAACAGGAATTGCTCGACTGGGCTTCAAGCGAGTTCGCCTGCTGAACGCGTACGTTTACCCCACCTTCGGCTGGCCAGCCGACAAAATGGAGTTTGGCGGGGCAGCATCGTAATCGCTCATTTCAAAGAGAATTCAAAGAAAGAAGCATAAAATTATGACAAAACGCGAACGGTGGTTAGTCGCCATTCCTGTCTATAACGAAGTCGATACGGTTAGCGAAATCCTGGATCAGGTCGGCCACTACGCCTCGGACGTGTTGGTGGTGGATGACGGTTCGAGCGACGGCACGGCTGAGGTATTGCGTGGGCGAACGGACGTGAACGTGGTTCGCCACCCGGAGAACCAGGGCTACGGTGCGGCGCTTCGCAGTGCGTTTGCTTACACGATCGATCACGGTTTTGACGGCGTCGTCACGCTCGATTGTGACGGCCAGCATCAACCCAAGCGGATTCCGCGGTTCATTGAAGCGGCGGCCGCTGCGGACATCGTTTCGGGCAGCCGCTATTTGAAGCAGTACGAAGGCGACGACGAGCCACCGGCGGAGCGGATGTTTATCAATCGCCGGATCACAGGCGAATTGAATCATCGACTTGGATTTAACTTGACCGACGCGTTTTGCGGATTCAAGGCGTATCGTACTTCGGGCATTCGCCAGCTGCGGATCACCGACAACGGTTACGCGATGCCGCTGCAATTGTGGGTCGAGGCGGCGGCGGCGGGGTTGCGAGTGATCGAGATCCCGGTTCCCTTGATTTACTTGGATTTGAGTCGTTCGTTTGGTGGATCGCTTGATCATGCCGAAACGCGTCTGAACTACTACAACCAAGTGCTTGACGACGCGATGCGTGTGGTCCAGGCCGAAGGGAAGACGTTCAGCAGCGCGAAATCGATTTGCGGACATAGTGCTGGCTAGGTGACGGATTGAAAACGTTTCAGGAATTTCGGCACTATCGTGCTCCCAAATCGCATGGCGAATCGTTTACGGATCCGAACATCGGAGACGTCGGTGATCAGCTGCGCGGCAATCTCGAGTTGCTTTCACAACACGATTCGTGGTGGCAGGAACTCCGCCGCGACGCGCGGCAACAGATGATCAGTGATGCGGTGCGTTACACATCGACGTACCGCGATGTGGAGGGGATGGCGAGTCGACGTGACCGGCCGATTTTGATGGCAGGACACCAACCGTCACTGTTTCATCCTGGCGTTTGGTTCAAAAACTTTACGCTCTCTCATCTTGCCAAGCAGCATCAAGCTCTCGCGATCAATTTAGTGATTGACAACGACGCCGCATCGGGTAGTTCGATCCGAGTGCCGACGATCGATCGTGACACGGGAGCCTATGTCTACAGCACGGTTCGTTACGATCGCTTCGGCGGCGGGGTGCCGTACGAACAGACGGTGATCAGCGACCGCGAACGGTTCAACCAGTTTGATGACGATGTTCGTAAAACGGTGATGCCAATCGTTTCGGATCCATTGGTCAATCGTTTGTGGGTGCATGCACGTAGTGCAGTAGAGCGATGTGGGATCGCTGGTTGTGCGCTGGCTCAAGCACGTCATGCACTCGAGGGTGAGATCGGCTTGCAAACGCTCGAGTTGCCGCTGGGCGTGTTGTGCCGAACGCGGATGTTTGCCGATTTCCTGCTGCGTATCCTGATGGATCTTTCGCGTTTTCAGGACGCGTATAACACCGAAGCCGATTTCTATCGCAAAGCGCACGGCATCCGCAGCAGTTCGCACCCCGTGCCGAATTTGCATAACGATGATGGTTGGCTGGAGGCGCCGATTTGGATCTACAGTGACGCGGTGCCTCAGCGGCGAGCCGGATGGGTCAAAGTCACCGGCAAAACCATGATCATCAGCGACCGCAACGGCCAAGAGTGCCGGATTACGATGGAAGGACCCGGTGGTGCCGAAGCGTTGTCCCACGCGATCGGACCCCAGTTCAAGATACGGCCGCGTGCGTTGTTGACGACGATGTATGCACGGCTAGTGCTCAGTGATTTGTTTCTACACGGGATTGGCGGCGGCAAGTACGACCAATTGGGTGACCGGATTGCCGAGCGTTTCTTTGGGATCACGCCACCGGACTTTATGGTAGTTTCCGCAACGGTCCAATTGCCGGGCCCGTCGCCAAGTGAAACGGATGCCGAGATTGCTCGGCTCAAGCGGGCGATTCGCGACTCACGTTTTCAACCCGAGAAAGTGGCAGATGGTGAAGAGCTGGATGCGTCGTTGATCGCCGAAAAGCGTCAGCTGTTGGATCACGTGCCTTCGCTGAGCGAGAAACCGGCTTGGCATCAACAGCTCGATTCGATCAACGAGCAGTTGTCGGCGTCACTCGCCCAGAAGCGTGCAGAATTACAGGCTGAGTTGGCGGCGGTAATGCGAGAGCGAGCTTCGCTGGCGGTGCTGAAAAGTCGCGAGCATCCCTTTTGCATCTTTCCGTTGCGAGATTTGGTCAAAACGTTTGATCAGCTGATTCGTCGCAGTGAGGCGGGCGAGGACGCGGTCGCGAAACGGACTCATTCCTCTTAAGAGGGCTGGTCCACTTACGGCCAAGTTCCTTTAACTCGATTTCGTCTTTCGCAGGTAGATAGCAGCCATTCGGTTTGTTAGCCGTTTGGGCCAATGCTGTGAAGCATTTTTCCCGATAAGGAAAACGCGAGTTCACGGTAGCGAAAGTCGCAGA
>NZ_ANOG01000688.1 GCF_000346295.1 Rhodopirellula maiorica SM1
CCAAAGAATCGAATAGCGACACTTGTTCACTAAACATCATGTCTTCAGGTTCTTGAGCTGTAGAAGGCCGAGCACTAACGCTGAGAAAAACGGCCATAGCGAGCGAGAGCGGCAGGATGTGACAAATACGCATAAATCACTTCACAATTTACAGAGGTTAGGCGGGTGGGACGAACCCATCCAGGGCTCCTTTGAGAAATCGGATTTCGCGGCAGAACGAATGCAGCCTCACCGTTAAAACTGTCCCAAGTCACTGATTTTTGAGAGGGAATTGAAGGATTATTGGGGTCATCCCCCTTCAAATTTGAAGAAAACTGAGTCCACTATGTAAGAACGAGGGTCGCAGACGGCTCTCGGGTTTTGGGAAACCAATCCTTTGCGTATCTGTTTTCCCGCAAAACAATTCCACCCCTTTCTTAGTTCGAGGATTTTTTCCGTGCCCACTTTCCGAATGATGATCCCCACCTTTTTGGTTGCTGCTGCATTGATGGTTGTCGCTGTCGGTTGCAAGCCTCCTGCCCCGCCAACGGTCAACATCGACGATACCGAAGAAGTAGAAGGTGGATCGAACACGACTGCCGCAGTTGAAACTCCAAGCAACACAACCGCTGTTGTTGAAACACCAGCTGCTGAGTAAGAATCGAAGGAATCATCGCATCAGGAGTTCGCTCCTGAAACGCGACCTGAATACGAGAATTTGAAAACGTCTCTCCACAGCGGAGAGACGTTTTTTTTGGAGCTCCGCCCGTGGAGGAGTCTTCCCGTCTATTAGCTGCGTTGGCGCAAGCGGCTTGTTGAATAATCCAAAGTCAAATCGCAACCGTGAGCCGTGGGCCGTAAGGCATCGGGTAGTGCGTAGGACCCGGCCGCTGACGCGTCGCGGCTCAATAAAACAACAAGCCGCTAACAATCTTCTTCCACTGTGACCTGTTCGGCGACTTGCCCGAGCAGAGCTTGCAACGCGCCTTCAGCCGAATCGGATGATCCCGAATCTTGCCGTTCACTCAAACGCAGCTCGACAACTAACGCTGCCACCGGAACACCACCAAGCGAATCCGTGCAAAGTTTGACGAGGTCTTTGTGAGTGCAGACGACTCGCGAGATCGAATCGCCCATCGATCGAATCCACGTTCGCAGCGATTCGACCGTTTCGGGTGAATAGGGATCGTGATCGGGCAGCGCACGGGATGCGACGATTTCGGCGCCACCCTTCGTCAACGTTTCTTGGAAAGCGTCGGGATTCCCGATCGCCGAAACGACCGCAATGCGACATCCCTCCAGCTTCGAAAGCGGGACCTCCTGACTCGGATACTCTAACAGCGACGTCGGTACATGCTGGCTTCGCACGATCGGTAGCGTCGCGTTTACGTTTTGAATCTGCTGTTCGATCCAGCCCAGACGTTCCTCATCGACCGCATCACAGCGGCTGAGGATGACCAGGTCGGCACGTGTTAGGCTCGAGATCGGTTCACGCAATAAACCTCGCGGCAAGAGATGTCCAAACCCAAACGGATTGGTCGCATCGATCACCACTAAATCGAGATCGCGATGCAAGCGGCGGTGCTGGAACCCGTCGTCCATCAAGACTAATTGAACTTCTAATTCGTCGACTGCGATCGCTGCTGCGGCCACCCGATCGGGATCTTGCACATGCGGCACATCCGGAAGCCGAGCATACAATTCGAGTGCCTCGTCGTTGGCATCGGCATCGCCTCGGCCATATCCACGGCTGACGATGCCCACACGAATGCCCTTGCTACGAAACCATTTTGCCAAAAAACAGACGACGGGCGTCTTTCCGGTTCCGCCAGTGGTCAAGTTGCCGACGCTAATTACCGGCACATCGCATCGCAGGACGTTTTGGCCGGAATCGTAGCTGCGATTGCGTTTCCAAATGCCAACGGCATACGCCCGGCTGGCGACCCACAGTCCGCCTCGCATCGCCGCGGCCAACGGATCTTTCCGCCCGCCGTTCATAATCGATCGATAGTCCATAAAATTCGGAGCCGATGCAGTGGCATCTGCTGTAGTCGCGTGAGAGGCAAATCGATGACGCGGTTAAGCATTGCGTCGTCCAAGTCCGACCAAGTCGTCCACCGGTTCCTTGTTGTCCGAGAGAATTTCGTCGGTGCTTTGCGGATCGATCTTGCGGCACGATTCCGTCAACAAGTCGGCAAGATCATCGAGCGGATCTTCCCAGGTCTCGACGGTCGATTCAAGCGGAGGAACATTGGCCATTTCATCCAACAATAGAATCATTCGCAAACAGTGCCGGAACAGAATCCCCTCTTCCTTCTGAAGCTTCCGCGCGGTGACGTACTTGTTGAAATCGCCTCCGAACTCGAGCAATTCGCCAACAATCCAAACCGGACGCACATTCACATTTTGTACACGTGGAAACTCTTCACGGAACAACCGCAATAT
>NZ_ANOG01000689.1 GCF_000346295.1 Rhodopirellula maiorica SM1
TCCCGTGGCAATAAAGAAGGGCTGTTGCGGATTCTTTTTCGCTTCAGCGATTCGTTCGATCGTTTCCAATGCGATTTTGCCATCACCGTACGTCTCGTCGGACACATCAGCCGATTCGGTTGCCGGCCCTCGTTTTCGCCCTTTGGAATCAGGGACGATGTTTTTTAAGTTGGCATCCAACACGTAGCTAGGACCTTTGGGTCGCCATGAAGGTACGCTCCACGATGCTTTGTCGTCGATGTTGCCGTGGCCGATGTGATAGATTTTGCCAAGCCCCTGAGCGAGATAGCCGTTGTTTTTGAAGTGCTGGCTAAGCGTGACCACATCGCCGCGTTGTGGATCTTGTGCGGTCATCTCGTCGGTCGCCAAACGAAAATGGGTGGGCAGGTCGTAGACGCCGATCGTTTGCGGTCGCAGCCCCGTCATCAACGAATTGCGACTCGGTGAGCAGACGGCTTGGTTGCAGTACGCAGAATCAAAGCGGACACCTCGCGCGGCCAACGCGTCGATATTGGGTGTAACGGCAACAGGATCTCCGAAACAACCGATCGTGGGCTTCAGATCATCGACGCAGATCAACAAGACATTCGGTCGTTCGGTCGCCCATCCGATGGCCGGGCAGAAAATCAAAAGGAATAGGACTTGCAATAGGGCAACGAACAATGCGATGCGAGGCATTGAGGAAACTCCGCAGGTAGGATCGAGGGTAGGTCGTATAGACGAGAACCCTTAATATAGTCGCAGCGAGATGCCGCGGAATCCAGCCGTGCGATCGTCGTTTGTCGATTCCGAACTTTTTTCAACGATTAAAAATGAACTTGCCTACTCGAAAACTTGGACGTACTGGCATCGAAGTCACTCAGCTTGGCTATGGCAGCATGGGACTTCGCGGGCCGAAAACATGGGGTGTTCGTGATGTCAGCGACGAAGATGCCGAGTCGTTCCTGAATTTGGTACTCGATTCGGGTATCAATTTTATCGACACCGCGCCCGACTACGGCGTGAGCGAACAACGGATTGGTCGTTTCATTGGTTCACGGCGATCCGAGTACTTTTTGGCCAGCAAGTGTGGTTGCGTCTATACACAACACCAGGACCATTTGGAAATCGATCATCAATGGAACAAGGATGTCATCCAACGAAATTTGGAATTGAGTTTGGCGCGACTGCAGACTGGGCATCTTGATCTGCTTCAATTCCACGGCGGAGACGCTGAAACGTTGGAACGAGAAGGATTGATTCGCCAGTTGGTCGATTTTCGCTCGCAGGGGCTGATTCGGTTCATCGGCATCTCGACCAAATTACCCGAGATGACGAAGTTAATGAAGTTAGGCGTTTTCGACACCTTTCAAGTTCCCTATTCCGCGCTAGCTCCAGAGCATCATGAAGCGATCACGCATGCGGCCAACAACGGCGCGGGAATTATCTTGCGAGGCGGGATTGCCCACGGTGGCCCGGATGCGGAAATCAAGCGGCCTGCGTTGGACGATGTTTGGCAACGGGCAAAGTTGGATGAACTGCTGCCCGAGGGAATGTCACGCGCTGAATTGATTCTGCGATACACGCTGTCACATCCGCATTGCCATACCACCATTGTGGGAACATGCAATCCAGAACATCTGGCCGAAAATATCTCGGCGGCCCAAAAAGGAGCTCTGCCGGACGATCTGTACCAAGCGATCGGTCAACGCGTCGCCGATGTGTTGTAAAAGTACAATGCATCGACAACGCGGTTGACATCAAGTCGCTCGTGTCTCCATCACTATTCGACCAGCGTGGCACCGCCGTCAAACTGCTGCATCAAACTGTAGTCCGGTGCACGCGGCTGAGGACGCGATGGCAAACAGCAATCGTTGCAGCCGCCGATCATGCCTGATTCGCGTGTGCCCGACAGCGTCAACAGATAATCGGGATCCAGTTTGCCTGGATCGATCCACAATCCTTCGGCGGTCAACTCCATCGTACCGAGATCAAAGTCCAAGCTGCGGCGGACCACTTCGTAGTTGACAAAGATGTTCAGCAACGCGTTCTGTGCGTCCAGCAAGTCATTCAACGCACTGATCGCATCGCGAGCGGCGGTCGGACCGCTGCTGCGACCCCGAGCATCGTTGAGTGCTCGAATGTCCGCGTTCAATTCAATTTGCGACGCGGCGATGCTGACCGCTTGTCGCCCGAGTTCGAAGGTCAAGCGGTTGGCTTGAAGCTGACGAATCTCAGCTCGCAGTTGCTGCCATACATCGTCTTCGAAACCGTAGTATTCTCGCTTGGCTTGTTCATAGGCGATCAAGATCGCACGGTAATTGTTCCGCTCGATCAATCGCGTGATTGGTGCATCCCATTGCAATCCCACTCGCAAACGTCCCGTCGATGAACGCAGGTCCAGCGGATTGTTGCCGACATTTTGCACGTCGCCGTTAAAGACCACGTCAAGCGAACTTTCTAAATCGTTGGCCACGACTTCGATCAAACGCCATTGGTCTACCAAATCCGCACGGGCATTGGCCCAATCGCGGCGATTGGCACGAGCAATCTGTAACGCGGTCTCTGGTTCGATTTCAACCTCAGGCAGCAACACACTTTCGGTCCTCGCACGTGCCTGGATCAACTGCAACGTCAACACGTCGTCGGCTAGCTCGGACAACAAGTCCTGCGACACGAGGATAATTTTATCTCGCAACGTCTGAGCCACGACTCGTGGATCGGTGTCCTCGGGGCCTTGGGTCGCCAATTTTTTGATCGATGCGTCGAGCTGCTCAATCCGCTGTTGATACGAGTTCAATCGCTCGCCAAGACGATCGTATTGGTCTGTCAAAATTCCGCTTAGCGAATCCAATCCTTCGATATCGAACAGCGACTCATCAATTTCGGATGTATTCAGCAGCGAGCAGATTTGCGTCTTCTGCTCTTGGTACATCCTGCTCAATTGACGATTCTGATTTTGACGTTCTGCGAGTGATTCGGTAAATCGCTCGATATCCTCGGCGATTCGCGGCAAGTCATCTTCGATCAATGTTCGGTTGAATTCCGCTAACGGTTGAATTTCGCCTCCCAATGTCAACAGCCACTGTGCCAGTTCATCGTTCCATTCGATTTGAGACTCGGGCAACCCAGTCTCTTCGTCCACCTTGAACGTTGCGCGTTCCAGGATCGAAACATTCAATCGTCCGACGTTGGTCCGGACCGAGGCCAGTTGTTCGCGGCGGCCGAGTAGGTCGCGGTCGATCAACTCAAATCGTTGCAAGATGGGGTCTTCGAGTCGAGCACAGATATACGGCGGCAAACCGAGGTTGCGGAGAAACGCGTCAACGGATCGTTCGTAGCCGGCTTGCTGTGCCACCAATTGGCTTTGCGAACGTAGCAAGCTCGATTGTGCCTGCGCGACTTGCAATCGTTGACGAATAATTGTTTCTGCGTCATCCGGGATTGTCGTCAATTGCTCGATCAAGGTGTCTTCGAGGATCAACAGGTTTTCCGATTGGCGGGCAATGTTCTCTTCGAGGTTGCGGATCTGCAGCTGAGTTTGCAGCAAGCCCAGATAGCCGCTTGCACTGCCCCCGCCGGTACCGAAGCCTTGTCCGTTGATTGCGAGGTTGGGGCCGCCGGAGCTGACTTGGCTCTCCACTCCGCGTCCAATCGTGATATTTAGAAAAAAGCTGCGGCGATAACGTTCAAACGCGCGAACGTTCGCAAGCAGGTTTCGTTCGGCAAATGTCAAACCTTCGAGCACCTGGTCACGACCGGCGCCACGCAACAGCGGCTGTAGCAATGTGAAATCAAAGATGGTCGATGCACTTTGCGAATTCGGACCACTCAGTTCCCAGACGATGTTATTTGCAACCCCCGCGATCAATTCGCCACCGGTGGCAAAACGACGTTCCAGCGAAAGCGGGCGGCTGCCACTGCTATACGTACCGACCTCGAATCGAGTGCTGCTTTCGCCATTATTGCCGCTACGACGGCGACCATCGGCCGTCAAAAAGGTCTGAGCGCCACCAAAGAATTGTGTGTCGAATTGGAACCGCTGGTTGCTGACATCAAGTGCCGCTAAATACAGTTCTTCGAGCTGGGCTTGGTATTCAGGCGAATGCAGCAGCGCAATCCGAACCGCGTTTTCGGCGTTGAGGACTAAGATCCCGTCTTCGTCCAGCGGCAGAAATTGCCACCAATCGGGACTCTCGGCGGTATTGGTGACCCCGGATGCCTCCCACATTGGGTAGCCGCGTCGGCCATCGACACACTGCATGTACTCGTACGACGAGGGATCGTCGGTGGGAATCGGTTGAAAATCCAGGTCAAACGGATTGAACATCCGGCTGCGTCGATCGACATCGATTCGCAGCGCCGTATTGGGGGGCGAGAAATGTGTTGTGATTTCTCGTCCAACAGCATGTTGACTTCGCAATCGGCTTGCTTGCGATAGTACTGGCGATGACAACCCACGCTGCTGAGCATCACGGTGCATAGGAGCAACGCCCAACCGGGCGTAGTCACCCTTTGCCGACAAAGGGACCGGAGATCCGCAAACCGTTCCGCGGTAATCGTCAAGCCGACCGTCAATCGGGAATAAAATTTACTCACGTGGGCATTCGGGTGTGAGAGAATTGATTTATTGGGGACAACGCCTACAAAACGCACATCCGTCAGTACAGTTAACGAATTCGGCCTACCAACGTGCGGTCTTCACCGGATCGTTTGGTTATGCCGGTGGGGCGGGCGAATGCATTGACGGCGGTACCGGTTGCAACGACTTTGACGACCAGGACGGCGGGGGGCGAGATCGTCGAGCGAACCCGCCAAAAGGGCTGGATACCTCGAATCGGAGCACTCAGTCACGCGAATCTCCCGCAGATTACGAGAAAAGCTTGACGGCGCATCTTGCCCAACTTATTATCCAACGGAGGCATTTTCGTTTGTGATTCTCAACCGCAAACCGCCTCCGAACCCCTGCGGTCGTCTTCTTCATCTCTTAATGCCTGTTCAACCTCTCGCTTAAACGATCATGCAATACGCTATTCTGGGCCTACTGATCGTTGTCGTGATTGGCTTCTTCGTGCTTGTTTGGAAGGCAGCACCGACGTGGCGGTGGTATCACCTGGTCACCGTCAGCATCACGATGCTGTTGGCCGTGCTGTTTATCTTTCCCACCGCCGGTGCGCTGAAAAGCCGTGCGGCATGGCACCAGATCAAAGAAAAACTCGAAGTTCGAGCCGAAAAAGCAAAAGAAGAGTACCAAACACTCAAATTCGGCAGTTTGACCGACCCCGAAGCTGGCAAGGGAGTGGTCGCGTTGAACCACGAGTTGTCGGTGATCTCGGTCGAAGCAGGTCGAGTTTGGCGATCTTTGGAGCTTAAAAACGGCGATCTCAAAGGGATCGTCCTCGCTAACACACAACCCGCTGCGATCCTTCCCGATGACGCGGCCGCACCCGCAGCGGATGCCGCAGACGCTGCAGCACCCGCCGCTCCGGAAGCGTTGGTCCCCGAAGGCTTGATTGTTTACGGATTCGCCGAACGACCCGTCCCCAATATGAACTGGCAATTGCCTCGCTTCTATCTGGGGGAATTCCGAGTGATCTCGAGCACTCCGGATCAAGTCACTCTGCAACCGACCGGCAAGCTCGAAAAAATGCAGCAAGATGCGATCACTAGCATGCAGGCGGGCCAATGGTCGATCTACGAGATGTTGCCGCTCGATGGGCACGAGATCTTCATCGCCGAAGGCAGCACCCCCGACGAAAACCATTTGTTCGGACGCGTCAACGACCAATTGCTTGCCGATTTGTTTGAATCCGGAGTGAGCCAAGAGACGTTGAATTCGTACCTGCGTGATGGCAGCCAAGCCACGCCTGATGATCCACCGCTCAGCCGTTGGACTCGCGTGGAATTCATTAAAAAACACAAGATTCAAGTCGACGGGCAACGCACCACCGCGGCCACCGATGGCGACTTCTTCGATGGCACCGGACGTGCCTTGGACAGTCGTTTGCAGCGTAGCGAAGAAGACGAAGTCTCGTTCAACGTGGGCGATCAGCTTGTTTTGAAGGAAGAAGCGGCCAACGAATTGATTGATCTCGGCGTCGTGAAGCTGATCAATCAATATTACATCCGGCCACTAAACGATTATCGTTTCGTGCTCCGTCGCATCCGGCTTCGTTTGACGGCACTCGAATCCCAAATCCAGGAAGCGGATTACCAGAAATCGGTGCTGCAGGAAGCGATCCGAGCGACCGAGGCCATGTTGACGTCGACACAAGCGGACAAGCTGAAGTTGGAACAGGATTTCGAGCAAACCGAAAAAGAAAAGATCGCAATCCAGGCGTACCACGACGAGATTGCCGGGCGAGTTGAGCAAACTCGCCAAGAATTGGTTCGACTGTATAACCAAAACCAGCAACTCGAGCAGCAGCTCGAAACAATCCATAAGACCATCAAAGGTCGAATGGACGCTCTCACGATGGCTCCCTAAGTAGCCTTCTCTTGCACTCGCACACCGTCAAACTCGTAATCTGCGAGTCGGCGCGAGCTCATCCCAAACGGCATCGAACGAGCCAAAGAGTCGCCGTCCGCGCGCACCCGTATCGGACGAGGCAACGAGTCCCTCTCCGCGCACACCCATACCAACCTCTCCCACCGCTCATCGCACTGCGCATCCGTACGTCACCTTGGCGCACCGCAAACAATCGCCAAAGCCTCGTCCCCCAACCAGCGCATGACTACTCGAATCACGCAAGTTTTGCGAAAGAAGCTTCCTTTGCGTCAGCGTGATTCGACTTCCTGATTGGCAGAACTGCGGTCGAGCTAACAATAAGAACAACGAAATCCGCGGTTTTTGAATATGCATTCGGCAAGTTGTCTCGCGGCAATATATCTCAATCGCAATGCGTGATTCCTACTTGGCGTCGGTTCCGTTTCCTGTCACAATAGCGGGGTGTCTTTACGACCGCATCTCCCACCTTGCTCGATTCAACGCACCGTCTTTCCATCCCTCCAGCGACGGCAAAAGATTAAAATTATGATTCGACAAAGACTCCTGCCTGTTCGCCATCCACTTAGCTTTTGCCTGACCCTTCTGGTGACGGGCTTCGGTGTGTGCGGGGCGATCGGGGAGCTGGTCACGCGATCCGATGCGGCCGAGGTGGCTGGCGCACAAGAAACGCCGCCTCCGGCAACGGTCGATTTTACCAAGCAAGTGCAACCGATCTTGGCCAAGCGTTGTTTCGCTTGCCATGGCCCCGATAAAGCCGAAGGAGGCATTTCGTTTGCCGAACAGGAATCGGCGTTTGCCGAAGCTGAGTCGGGCGAGTTCGCGATTGTCCCCGGCGATATCGACGCCAGCATGCTGGTGGCGCGGATCACCACTGACGATGAATTCGAACGCATGCCACCCGAAGGCGACCCTGTCACGGCGGCCGAGGCGGAATTGTTAACACGATGGATCGACGAAGGGGCCGCGTGGGGAAAACATTTTGCGTTCGAGCCAATGGGGAACCCTGAACCGCCGCAAGTTGCCGATCCACTGTGGAATGAAAACCCGATCGACGCGTTCCTCTACAAATCCCTCGATGACGCTGGTCTGAAACCGAACGCCTCAGCGGACCGGCGAACGCTGGTGCGACGTGCCTATTACGATTTGACCGGGTTGCCGCCATCCCCGGCGGCGGTCGATGCGTTTATTAATGACGACGCACCCGATGCCTTTGCCAATTTGGTTGACCAGTTGCTTCAATCACCTCATTACGGCGAACGTTGGGGACGTCATTGGTTGGACCTGGTTCGCTACGCGGAAACCAATTCCTTCGAACGCGACAACCCGAAACAAAATGCGTGGAAGTATCGCGACTACGTCATCAAGTCGTTCAACGATGATAAACCGTACGACCAATTTGTTCGCGAGCAGCTTGCCGGTGACGAACTGGATACCGTTACCACGGAAACGCTAACCGCAACGGGCTACTATCGCTTGGGGATCTGGGACGACGAGCCCGCCGATCCCGTGCAAGCTCGATTCGACGAGATGGACGACTTGATTACCACGACGGGTCAAGCGTTCTTGGGGCTGACGATCAACTGTGCTCGGTGTCATGATCACAAAATCGATCCGATCCCGCAGAGTGATTACTACAGCATGTTGTCGTTTTTTTGAGGATGTCACTCGCTACGCGACTCGAGGCGACGCGCTTGCGAACAACCAAATCGATGTTACCTCCTCAGAACTGAACGCCCGCTACTACGAAAATGATGTTGCTCGCAAGGAAATCGAATCCGCGATGCACGAAATCGAGCAAGCCGGAATCGTCAAAATGTCCGCTCCGGATCAACGTGCAACCGAAGGGCCTCGTCGCGAACGCGAAAAGATTCTGAAGGAAAAACTAAAAGATCACCTCAGCGACAAGCTGTGGCGCAAGTACGAATCGCTTCGCAAACGATTGCGAGAGAACCAACGCGAACTGAAACAATTGCCGCCACGAAATTCGGTGATGGGGTTGGCGAAATACACGCCGAATCCAGGCAAGACGTTTGTGATGTTTCGCGGCAATCCTCATTCGCCTGGTGACGAAGTCCAACCGTCGTTTCCAGAGATCTTTGAAACTGCGATTCCCGAGGTTCAATCCAACAGCGAAGTGGCACGCGTCGATGCGTTCGACAACCGCTCGCTCGGCCGTCGCCGCATGCTGGCGGATTGGATCACCAGCGATGACAACCGGCTGACCGCTCGTGTGATGGTGAATCGAATTTGGCAATTCCATTTCGGTCGCGGCATCGTTCGCAGCAGCAACAATTTCGGCCAACTTGGGACGCCGCCGACGCATCCTGAATTGCTCGATTGGTTGGCGCAATCATTTATCCGCAGCGGCTGGAAAATTAAGGACATGCATCGCATGATGATGAATAGTCGTGCCTACCAAATGGCGTCGGCGAGTCGTGATGATGCCTTGGCGACCGATCCTGCGAACGACTTGTTTTGGCGGTTTGACCCGCGTCGCTTGAGTGCCGAAGAGGTTCGTGATTCGATTCTAGCGGTTAACGGATCGCTGAACCCGAGTGTTTATGGGCCTAGCTTTTATGAAAAATTGTCAGCCGAAGTGCTTGCCGGACAATCGCGGCCCGGTCAAGGTTGGGGCGATTCGCCCGAAGATCAACGCAATCGACGCAGCATCTACATTCACGTCAAACGATCCTTGTTGACGCCGTTGTTGACTGCGTTCGATTTTCCTGATCCCGATCTGACCTGCGAAGCTCGTTTTGCCACGCTGCAACCCGGTCAAGCTTTGTCGCTGTTAAACAGTGACTTTATTCACGAGCAAGCAGCTAAATTTGCTAACTCGATTGATGCGGCGAACATTGAAAATCACGAAGTGGTACGTCGTGCCATTATGGCTGCGTTCGCTCGAGACGCTACGGATGCCGAGATTGCTGACGGGGTCGCGTTGATCGAAAAACTGACGTCCAGCGATGGAATCACACGTCCGCGAGCGGTCAGCTTGTATTGCTTGACGGTGATGAATTGGAACGAGTTCCTGTTTGTTGATTAAACATGCATTTGCCTTGAAACTGACCGTTTACGCTGATTGACTTTCCCACCAAATCACTGAGATCCCGAACATGAGCAAACGAGACAACTTCTGCGGCCGCACTCGTCGCGAATTTTTGTGGCAAACCGGTGGCGGCTTCGGGGCGGCGGCAATGGCGTCGATGCTTGGTGCCGATGGTTTCTTTGATCGTGCGACGGCATCGGAATCCGACACGCCGTTCGTCAATCCCTTGGCCGCAAAACCACCTCACTTTGCTCCGAAGGCCAAGTCGGTCATCTTTTTGTTTATGTATGGCGGCCCCAGCCATATCGATACGTTTGATTACAAACCGAACATGATCGGCATGGATGGCAAAACCGTCGATGTCAAAACGTTTGGTCGCGGTGGGCACAAAAGTGGTGGCCGGATCGTCGAACCTCGCTGGAATTTCAAACAGCACGGCGAATGCGGAAAATGGGTTAGCTCGCTGTTTCCAAACGTCGCAAACCATGTCGATGACATCGCGTTTTTGCATTCGATGACCGCGGATTCGCCGATCCATGGATCCGCGATGCTGATGATGAACAGTGGTCGGATTCTGTCGGGCAACCCCGCGATGGGATCTTGGCTAACCTACGGACTCGGCAGCGTCAACGAGAACTTGCCCGGTTTCGTCGTCATGCTTGACCCCAGTGGTGGACCGATCAGCGGCGCCAAAAACTGGAGCAGCGGCTATATGCCGGCCACATACCAAGGCAACGTGTTTCGTGCCGAAGGTGCGCCGATTTTGGATCTTGCCCCACCCAGCGATTTACCCGACGGCGTGCAGCGGCAATTGATCGACTCGATCCAAAAAGCCAACAACCGGCATCTGCTTTCCCGCGAAAGCAATAGCGACTTGTCGTCACGAATTGCCAGCTACGAATTGGCGTACAAGATGCAGTCTGCTGCGCCCGAGGCGGTGGACCTAAGTAGCGAAGACGCGAAAACGATTGCGATGTACGGTGCTGATCAAGAGAAAACGCGTGATTTTGGTAAACGCTGTATCATCGCTCGACGGTTGGTCGAGCGTGGGGTGCGGTTCATTCAACTGTACAGCGGCGGTGCCCACAACGACCACAACTGGGACGCCCACGGTGACCTCGAGGACAACCACAACAAACATGCCGGGGCGACCGATAAACCGGTCGCAGCTCTGTTGGCCGATTTGAAACAACGTGGCATGCTCGATGAGACGTTGGTGGTGTGGGGTGGTGAATTTGGCCGGCAACCCACCGCGGAATATGCCAAAGGATCAGGCCGCGACCATAACGCCTACGGGTTTACGATGTTCATGGCGGGCGGCGGAATCAAAGGTGGGATCAGCCACGGCACCACCGACGAATTGGGGGCACAAGCGGTCGAGAATCCACTGCACGTCAAGAACCTGCACGCCACGATTCTGCATCAAATGGGACTCGACCCCAACCACTTGTCCTATTTCTATGGCGGTCTCGAGCAAAAACTAGTCGGTGTCGAACATGTCGAACCGATCCACGAGATCATTGCTTAACGTGATTCGCTCATCGTTTTCGCAATTGCCGACCGAATGAATTTGTTGACGTCCGCTGGGTGGGTCAACGAAATCACGTGCCCACCACCAGCAACAACAGTGTCTGGCTGAGTGTAGCGCATCGGCAAAACGCGATCTCGATCACCATGAATGTGAAATACAGGGCACTCGACAACAGGCGATGTATTCCAGTCGAGTATCCTCGCGAGCGACCATTTGAAAACGGTTGGATCGGAACCGCGGAACTGTCGGGCGAGACCACTGAGGTGGCGACTAACTCGGCTCGCGATTTTAGTCGTAAGCGGGATACAGCTAAATTGCAGCAGCCGAACTGGTATCAGCGGCACAAGTGGTTTCAACGGGCGGGATAGCTTCGCAATACGAGAAAGTTCGGCGGGCGATCGCACACTGCCAATAAGGATCACACCCAATGGTCGATGACGTTGTGCAACATGAAGAGCAATAATGCCACCGAATGATGCTCCTCCGATAATTGCGTCACCATGGGAACGAAGATTCTCAGCAAGCCGATCGCAGTAAGAATCAAGTGTGTCGTTCGGCTGAGGTTTCGGCCATGTCGGAACCACTAGCTGCGGAAAAGCAACCTTCTGCGGCGTGAATACGTTAGCGTCCGCAGCGAGTCCCGAAAACAAAATCAGCGGGGGTGAATGGGGATTTGAGATCACCAGGTTTGCCCAATAAACGTGACCGCTTTGACTTGGTTGCACACGTTGTTAAGTGCTACATGGACGACGGAGCGTCAGTGCTCTCATCGCGAACAAAAACGGCGCGGACAAACGTGCCAATCGCAGCCGCCGAGTACGACGGTATCATCAACAGCAAAGCGACCACAGGGGCAAATAGTGCTGTCGAGAATCCAGCGGCAACGTCTGACGGTTTGGGTGTCGCCGCGCTCGTCGCAATGATCGAGTACGAGCTTATCAAGCCTTGAACGGCAGCGAAAATGCCGATCATTAATGGAGCATGAACGAACAGCAGTATCGAAGCGGCTGCCATAGGGCCTTTGCCGCGAAGGACCAGCAGCACCACGCAGATAAAGCCAAGCAGTGCCGAGAGTGGCAGCAAAATAAGGTAGATCGGTCCAAGAGCTGAAATTGCCCAACCGAGGAGTGACTGATTCTGTATCGGGTCGTTTTCAATCATCTTGCGGCCATGGGTTCGAGGCTCTGTCTGAAATCGGCTCAAAGTCGCCTTTCGCTTCGCGAAAGTTGTGGGAAAAAGCCGCTCTCGCGAAGCGAGAAACTGCTTTTCAGAAAGAGCCTAGTAAAAGCGACATGCATTGCCTGTTGCGGGCACGCGTCAACTTGGCTATTCCAAGTCAAACGTCTCCCTCCTTAGCATATCACCAAATCCTCGGCGATGCTGATCTACCGCTCCTTCACGTCCCTACTCCTGTGCGCAGCGGATAGCGGAGGAGAAGGATAGGATGAGGGGGGCTTTCAGACGGAGCCTAGTACTCATCTTACCTAATTGTGTTGGTCGGCTCGCTAGGAATGCTTGACCACTGGACGTTGACTTGGGCGCCTTCGCTCTTGGGCATTTTTTTACGAGCCAGCATTCTGGACTCGAACGCGAAGTCTCTTGTGATCTTCACGACCAGCAGCTTGTTGAAGTTGCCGGCAAGCTTGACCCGTACTGACTGTGACTTTTTTTCGGGCGAGATCGTCTTGATTTCGACGAAGTCATTTCCCAGCTTGCCGTCAGACCCGGGCGTCTTTGGCTTGTGCCGCTTGATGCCGTATTTCACTTCCGCGTACAGTTCGCCAAGTTCCCCCCAGATTTGAAGGAAGCGACCGGTCATTGCAAAATGACTCGCAGCATCCTGAACCAATGTCTCAAACAATTCGGCTAACTTTGGATCAGCATTAGGGTACTGGTCCCTAAAATGCTGCTGGTCGATCTGTCGATTGATCCAGTTCCAACTGATCCACTCGCCATCATCGTAGATTCCTTGGCTTGGATCGTTTAACGGAAGTCCCGTCATGGAACAACGAAGCATCGTCATGATATTCGGCCATTTATTGCGAGGCGTATCAAAATGTAATCGTTCATGGCGTATTCAATCGGCCATCGACTGATACCAGTACCAATTTTAGTTGCTGTCAGCCCAGATGCACGCGTTTGTCTCGGTTTTTATGTAGTCTTTCGTCGGTCGTATCGGTCCCGCGAGTACCGAATAGTACGGACGGATTCTTTCGTACTTAAGCTAGACAAGATTGGTTGCCTGCAAAATTTCGAGTTGTTCTAACGTCGCTTTGGCGGAAGGAATGTCTAGGTTGCCGCCGCCGTGCGGATGTTCAAAAACACGATACATTGCTGGGGACACGAGGCAACGTTCCTGGAGTTCGGTTGGATTGTGTTCGAGTAATCATCGTGAATGCATTGTCGGCATCGCGAAGTCAAACTCGATTTACTATGACGGCTTTCGGCCGATGAACTGCACCACCGATGCCAGGCCGGTGTGGTGTGTCCCCTCGTAGACCTCGCGTTCAATCTCATGCAAGATGATCGGGACAAGTCCTGGAAATTCACGCTCAATCTTGGCAACGGTCATCAGCATGTCTGCGTCTTTTGGCCCACCGGTAATGCGGCGAAGTTGATTTTCAGAATACGCCTCCAGCAACAACAACCCGTCGGGCCGCAGACATCGCTCAACTAGCGGATAGAGCCGATTTCTGATTTTGGAAGGCAAATGGGCTGAGATGGATACCACGGCGCCAAAGCAATTTGTTGCCGGTTGATAGGTCGCAAGATCGGCGACTTCGGTTTGGATTTCCACGCCGTGCGATTTGGCCAGTGTTCTTGCTTTCGTCAACCCAACCGAAGATCCGTCCACACCATGAATCTGTAGGCCTAGCGAAGCCAAGAACACAGCGTTCCGTCCTTCTCCTTCGGCCAGTGACAGTACCGGCCCAACAAGCATGGATGAATGTTCAACAAGAAACGCATTCGGCTGCGTGCCGTAGATGAATTGGTCATCCGAGTAGCGGTCGTTCCAATCAATGTCACTCACAATTTTCTCCGGTACAACTTCCGCCGACCCTGCATTTGATTAAGCACACGTTCGAAAAGAACTTCGGCGTTCCAACTGTTCTCGCCAGGATGCGAGTCCTACGCTTACACTTTCAAAGTAGTGGACGAGGTCACGAGTCCCCGCGTCTTAGTTGCACGACGGGACTCGTAACCTCGTCCACTACGGTAAGAACACTTTCTCTCAAATGATTGGTT
>NZ_ANOG01000690.1 GCF_000346295.1 Rhodopirellula maiorica SM1
ACATCGGATGCAGTGGCTCAATGGCAAGTTTGACGTTTGCCGATTCTGCATCGGCAAGAAGTTGCTCGATGCCGTCGCGTACCCAACCGCGCTGCTGATCCAGTGGGACACCGGGCTCGGCACCAACGACCAGCACTAGCATCTCTGCGTCCAATTCTGCTGCCGTCCGAATCAGTTGTCGGTTGTGGTCCACTCGTTTTTGCCGCTCTGGACCGCTTGAGGCACAGAAAAAGCCGCCACGGACGAGTGCAGGCACCTTTAGCCCGGCATCGTCAACGATCTGTTTGGCGTTCGCCGTTGTCATTCCCTCCAACGCTTCGACCCATACACTGATCCCTGGAATGCCGCGTCGCGAGTAAGCATCTGCTGCTTCGGCGATTGACAATGGTTTCGTCGTCATTGTGTGGACGGCTAAACGGCTGCGATCGGGGGCAGCGTGTTGTGATTGCGTCGGGGTCATGCATGTTCCTTGTCGTTTACCGTGACCCATCGCTGTTGACTTGACGAGGTCTCGCCGGCATTGGCCAACAAGACTCCTGCGGCACCGCTACGCAGCGACCAAGGAAACTCAGCACCCGCCGCCACATGCTTTAGAAACAATTCCCACTGAATTTTGAACGCATTATCGTACTGCGTCGCATCGGGCAATTTTTGCCAGCCTTCGTAAAAGTTGATCGGCTGCGGAATATCGGGATTCCAGATCGGTCGCGGTGTCGAAGCGAGACTTTGCGTCCAACATTCACGAAGCCCTGCGACGGCGGACCCTTTCGTGCCATCGACTTGGACGGTCAACAAGTCGTCGCGTCGGACGCGAGTAGCCCAGGAGCTATTGAATTGGCAAGTCAAACCATTTTCCAGCAAAAACAATGCATAAGCCGAATCGTCGGCGGTGCACTTGTACGGTTTTCCCGTTTCGTCAATACGCTCGGGAAGATCGGTAACGGCGTGGGCAAGCACTTGTTTGACCGGACCAAATAGATCGTTGATCAAGTATTGCCAGTGGCAAAACATATCGATCATCATCCCACCGCCATCCTCGCGGCGGTAATTCCAGGACGGACGCTGGACCGTTTGATTGGGTTCCTCCCCGGCGAATACCCAGTAACCGAATTCACCTCGCACGCTGAGGATGTCGCCAAAGAAACCTTGGTCGCGAAGCATTCTCAATTTTCGCACCCCCGGCAACCATAGCTTGTCTTGTACGACGCCGTTCTTCACCCCCGCCGACTCGCACTCTTTGGCCAATTGGAACGCTTCTTTGGCATCGATCGCGATCGGTTTCTCACAATAGACGGCTTTGCCGTGCTCAATCGCTTGGCGTACGATCGAAGCACGCATTTGCGTGCTAGAGGAATCAAAGACGATATCCGTCCCCGCGTCGGCAATCACTGCGTCGACGTCGGTTGACCAGTCAACGGGATGACCGATTTCCGCGGTCGCTACGGTTTCCGCCAATTGACGCAACTTGGATTCGTTACGCCCCAGCAGCACCGGTTTGATCTTGATGGTTTGCCCATCCTCGGTGACCACGCCGCCTTGACGCATGATCGCCAGGATCGATCGGATGTAGTGTTGGTTCGTTCCCATGCGACCGGTGACACCGTGCATGGCGATGGTAAGTGTTGTCATGGATAAGCCTTGCTGTTATACGGGGATCTGTTTTGGGAGTTTACGCAATAAAATGGGCTGCGTGAGTCGGTAGACGCGACGGTGAAGGCAGCGGCGAAGAGGACATTCAGGAAATGCGTTCGAGGATGTTTTGCAGGATCGCGACATCTGATTCCGGCCGTTCCGGGCTGCCGGGATACGTCAGCGGAGTCTGGATCCATCCCCGGGCGTGCAGGAATTGAGCGGCGTTGTGCTTGTATGCAGGCACCGGATCGCGAAACGCGAGGAAACCAAGGTATTGAAGGATGTCGTTCAGCTCGTAAAACTCTGCGTCCCCCGCAGCCCACATCGCGTCACGACGGGCGAACGCTTCGGGGGCAAACGTGCTCAGTCCGAGCAGGTAGTCGCTTCCGTACATCACCATGTCGATCGCCAAGTCATTCCCGGTCAACACTTTGAAATCAGGCCGCGTTTCGTCACGAAGCTGAAGTCGCTGCCACTCAAGCTCGCGACTCAGCGACGAGTGCTTCGCTCCGTGGCAGGTCTCGATTCCCATCAGCCCCTTATAAACGTCGAGGCTATAGATCTTTCCAAAGGGCGCAAACATCGTCCCCAGCTCGAAACCGAGGAAGTCACCTGCGTGTGAACCGATCTTTGAGTAGGCTTCGACGATTTCGTCGTCCGCTTGTTCCGTCAAACCATACGACTGAAAAATGATCGGCGTCCCACCGTATTTCACGATTTGGTCCAATCCGTTTCGGTAAGCGTCGAAATCAAATGCCGATCCGGGATCGTCTTTGACGAAGACGCCTGCCACGTACGGTTGTCCATCCATCAAGGATTGCGTCTCGGCAAGCACCTGTTCTCGCTGCGTTTCGGTGATCAGGTTGGCGTAGCCGGTGTCCATGTTGACGGCGGGAACTAATCCTGCGTCCGCAGTACGCACGACGTGTCCGCGAAAGCCCTCCCAATCGATTTCGGTGCCTGAGAGCAGCGGCAACAAAATGGCGGACATACCACTGATCGAGCGGCGTGGGCGGATGGCAGGAATTTCGTCGACTTTTAGACTGGTCAGCTGTGGCATCAATGAACCTTGATCAAAAAACGGTGTGAGTGACTGTGGGGTGAAGTTCGAGTTTGGAATTATTGCAGCGTTTCGATTTAGCGGCTTGGCCATTTGCGCATAATCGACTTGCAATTTGGGTATTCCCTGCAATCATCTGATGTATAGCCTGATCGATTTGGGCGTTTGTCCTGCCGTGGCCACTGCCGAGAATGCTTTCGATGACCGTAGATTCCACCCAACGCCGCAGCATTCCAGTACCGGAAACGATGTCGAATTCGGGACTTTGGGTGTTTGAAAGCCTGCATGACGAATCATTCTCGATGGCCGAGACGGAGCATCGTTTTCCCAAGCTGCTGTACATTCGCGAGGGAGCAGGCGAGGTGGCTGCAAATTGGGCAGCCGCAGTCGATGGGGCAACGGGAGAGGCTGCTTCGCCCGATTGTGTCGCCGGCGATTGCATTTTGATCCCTGCGGGATTGAAACACCGGATTGTTGATTCGCCACGGCATCCAATTTCGCTGTATGGGATGGCCATCGACCCCCACAAAATCACGCCATGTGCCGAGATCGAAACGATGATTCCGATTGGCAAACTTCCGCGTCAGCGGATGTCGTTGTTGAACATTGAGCGACGGTTCCGCCGATTGCTGTATCTCGCTTCACAACCAAGTTCGGCTTCGACCTTGTCGGCAATCGCCGCTGCGATCGAAATCTTTGCCCAGCTTGCCTTGGCATCCGGTGGGCAACTCGCTGCAGCGCAGAGTGCACCTAGTAGTGATCTTGACGAACGTCAGCCCAGCGATGCGATTGATGAGTATCTGCTGTGGTTGGAGTTCAATTTCTTTGAACAATTGACGGTCGATGCAGCCGCCAACGCTTGTAACATGTCACGAAGGAAATTCACCAATGATTTTCGCGACAAGACGGGAAAGACCTGGCTTGCCTATCTAAACGAACGACGCATCGATCACGCCAAGACGCTACTGCGTAATACCGAGAGCAAGGTGACATCGATCGCATTTCAAAGTGGGTTTGAAGAACTGTCAACGTTCTATCGAACGTTCAATCGATTGACGGGGATGCGACCTTTGGACTATCGCGAGAACACCGCTTAGACGGTCCACCCACGCTGTGAGACTGCGAGAAATCCAACGCCCAACATCCTTAGATCGCAATCGCTGGATCAGACAGCGATGACTTCGGATTTGCGAAGCGACTGCGTCAGAGCTGAATTGCGAATGTGTTGTCTTCTACGATGGTCGTCGGTTGTAATTTGTTGGATTTTGGGGACCAAGGCGTATGTTCGCTTGCGGGACTGATACAATGAGCGAAGCGACACGTCGTAGGAGTCCGGCATCCGATGGGGCTTGTGACGTCACATCCGCGGTTGCCTTACCCGCATCGGCTAGCGAGTTTTGCAATGCGTTCTCTGCACCGATTTATCAACATGCGTTCACCTGATCGGACGGCGACATCTAATTCGTTCCGTGCCGGGTATGGATGTTTGATACTGCTGGTTTTCGCCGTTGTCATTCAGGTTCCATCGGGAATCGCCTGTGGCCAAGAACCGAATGCCCGTGAACTCAAATTTCACGTGGCGGTGTTTACGCCGCGAGATCAGGAGGATGCGTTTTGGGGGCCGTTTGTCGAGTTTATGGGCGAGGTCTCCGACGATTTGGGGATCCAATTAGAGGTCTATTTCGCCGGCAACAGTCGCAATCGAATGGTGTCACAAATTCGTGAAGTTTGTGGGCGCGAGGACAAACCCGATGCGGTTGTATTTCAAAGTTTTAAACGAGGCGGGCCTCGATTTTTACGAATCGCCGACCGGCGACATGTTCCGGCGGTGCTTATCAATGCGGGCCTGCAGCGTGAGCAGAGCGAGGAGCTGGGGCAGCCACGAACGAAATTAAAGTATTGGCTTGCCGAACTGTTACCCAATGACTTTGACGCCGGTTTCCAGCTCGCAAACGCATTGATCGACGAAGCGCTGCGTTCACCACATCGCCGCGCCGCCGATGGCAAGGTGCACGTCATCGGCTTGAACGGGGTTGTATCAGACGGGGCCTCGATTCAACGGTTGGCGGGACTTCATGACGCGATCGCAAAACGCAGCGACGAGGTCATACTGGACCAAGTCATTGCGGCGGATTGGAGTCAGGAACTCGCCCGATCTCGATGCCG
>NZ_ANOG01000691.1 GCF_000346295.1 Rhodopirellula maiorica SM1
AAATTCTAACCTGCCCCCCATCTTTTTGCCCTCCATATTTTTGCCGGTAATGCAGTGGGGAAGATCTTTCGAAAGAGCAACTTGTTCCATGCCGGAACGGTGGTATTCACGCGGTGGCGATCCACGACGTTGCTTCACGAACAGACGTTGCCGCCACTCACATGCACACATGGTTCTTACGCTGGGTCTGAGGTGCGGACGACGATCCAATCAGCCTCGGTCCGCAGAACTTAAACATCGGCCGAAGAGGGGCTGAGCAACAATCGACCGCGCAGCACCCGTTCCACAGCTTAGCCACGATTGGAATTTTCCTGCCACCATTTTCCTGCCAACTCCGACCGAGCAAATGGGTAGAAAAATGGAGGTAGGAAGATGAGCAGAGGGGGACTCTCGGCAACAGTGTTTGCTAAGCAGGTTGCCGACAGGCCGCAGCGGGGGAACAAGCCACAAATCTCACGGATCGACACCAATCCGGAAACCATGTTCCATTCGTGGCCATTCGCAAGATTCGTGGCCGACCGTCGACCGAACAAATCACCGCCGGTCGGCTAGGCATCGCCGGAC
>NZ_ANOG01000692.1 GCF_000346295.1 Rhodopirellula maiorica SM1
GTTGTCAGTACAGGAAGCTCGCGTTCCCCCGATCGTTTATTTGGCATGCTCGTTTGTCGATGGGATTGAGGTTTGGCCGCTCTGTGCTATTTCCTTTCCACAGTGGGGCGTGCTCTCGCTCGAGGACGAATTGTTGATCGGGAGGACTGCGTTTACGTTCAGCCATGCGGGTAACGGTCAACCGCAGAGGTCGTCTTCTGTTGTAGCTGCATCGGCAGCAGCGAATCGCTTCGACCACGACGGAAGAGTATCATCGGATTCGTTCCTCGACGGGGGCAATTTTGGGGGCAGCGAACGACAGAAGCGCTATCCAAATGTGGTGCTGAGTATGGATGGTCAAACTCGGACGAAGAGGCTACGTCGCAGAGTGACGATCCTTGGCAGTCGACACCCCAGTACGTTTCGCGTGCACGGTCTTCGGTTGTCCCCCTTCGATCATGCGATCGTCACGGTGGATGATTCGGTTTGGCTGATCGATTTGAAGTGCGCTGAAGGGCAGTCTCCAAAAGACTGGATAACGCGACTTGTTCCAGGCGGCGACCCAGTGGCGATTGGAAACCTTCAGATACAACAACCTGCTATTTGCGAGGTTGAGGATGACGGAGGGATCGGTTTGGGGGATGAGCCGGTGGGGCGGCGTGAGGAAGCCGGAGAATCAATGTTGTTAAGCATGAAAGAGAGTCGTGCGGAACCGTACACAGCCTCTTGTGTCGACTCAAGCGTAAAACCCGTTGCAGTTGAACAGGTTCAGGATGAACGTGTTGAAGATGATCAAGTTCGGTTGCCGGTTGAGGACGATGACGAGCTCGCGACAAAGATTACCGATCGGCTTGTGTCAATTCAACAACAAAAAACGCAGCGTCGACGATTGGTTGTGAACATAGCCTACGGAACTGCTTTTCTGGTGGCATTCTTTTCAATCACGTGGATCGTCATGTCCTTGTTGGTCCCCGCGTTTGTGCAGGCGGGTTAGCCGTACAAACATCCCGTGAATTGTGGATGCCAGCGTATTCGCAGGTCCGCCTCTCCGTAGCGAAAGTCGCCAAGACTTTTGTGAGATAGGCTTCCAGCCTGTCATTGCGCTGGAGAAGTGACGCGGGGAAGTTGTCGG
>NZ_ANOG01000693.1 GCF_000346295.1 Rhodopirellula maiorica SM1
GATTGTAGAGCGTCTCCACGATGATTTTCTTCGACGTTTTGTCGCTTGAGACCTGTCGCTTCGATTTCTTGTCGTTCGGTGGCTTCTCGGTCGCAGTACGGTACTTCCAATCGCCGACACGGATTCCATCAACACCGCGGCCTCGCAGGTAGTAAATGGCTTCGTGGGGTGACTTGGCATCTGGGGTTCCGGAGAGCAGCGGCCAGATGTCTTTTCCGTCGATCATGCGGTCGCTTGGAACGTCGCCGCCGGCGAGTTTGGTCAGTGTTGGCAGCAAATCCATGACGGTGATAGCTTCGTCAGTTTCAGTGCCCGCAGGAATGCTGCCTGGCCAGCGAGCAACGAACGGGACACGCACGCCTCCCTCCAACGTCGAACCTTTGCCGCCTTTCAGCGGGCCGGCGCTGCCACCTTTTCCGGTGTTCGGGCCATTGTCCGACGTGAAGACGACCAGCGTGTTTTTGTCGAGCCCCAGTTCTTTCAGTGACAGCAGAATCTCGCCGGTACTCCAGTCGAGTTCCTGGATCGTGTCGCCGTAGATGCCTCGTTTGCTGCTGCCGACAAACTTCTCGGATGCATGCAGCGGGATGTGCGGCATGTTATGCGCCAGGTACACGAAGAACGGCCTGTCTTTATTCTGGGTGATGAAGCCGATGGTCTCGCGTGTGTACCGCTGAGTGAACTGCGTCTGGTCCGCGGGAACTTCGATCACGACATTGTCGCGAACCAGCGGACATGCCGCCGTTTCTCTCTTGAGGATGCCTTCCCGTGTGTAACCTTCGCGAAACACGCAGTCCGCCGCGCACTTTTTGATTGCTGGGTAATAGAACTGGCTGTTGGACGACGGCGTTCCGTACCAGGTGTCAAACCCGTGATTGAGCGGCTGGAACATGTCCTCGTTGCCGAGATGCCACTTGCCGATGATGGCTGTCGCATAACCCTGACCTTTCAGCAACTCCGGCAGCGTGATCTCGTCAGGGTTCAGTCCGTGGTCGTTCCGAGGAAACATCACACCGCCGATGCCAACGCGAGTCGAATGACTGCCGGTCATCAGAGCAACTCGCGTCGGCGAACAGACCGGAGAAACATAGAAGCTGTTTAACTTCATTCCCTCAGTTGCCATGCGGTCAATGTTCGGTGTGGCAATGTCTTCGGCGCCGTAGCACGACAGATCACCGTACCCAAGGTCGTCCGCCAGAATGACAATGACATTCGGCTTCCGTGGCTCTGATTGAGCGAACGAATGCGTGGCCGCCAGGCAAAGGACTGAAATTGTAAAAAGGGTCCGGTACATAGGTCTTGGGGTTCCGTTAGGCGAGAGGCAGGAGAAAATTTAGCTGTAGTGGACGAGGTTACGAGTCCTCGCCACGGTTTTCGCTACAGGGATACGTAACCTCGTCCACTGCGGCGGGTATAGACTTATTTGTCGGTCGCCTCAATTCGACTTCGATGTTGATTCGTCATCTTCCAGTGGCCTGCTGTCGGTGAACGCTCCCCAGAGTTTGCGTCTTGGATAATCCTTGTCCTGCTGGTAAGCGGATGCGTCGAAGTCGGGGTTGACCTTGGGGATTCTTGCACCGACCTTTTCAAAATAGGTCATCATGTCAATGAAAAGTCGCCGGTGCGTTTCCGGTTCCTGTTCGGCGATGTTGTGGACTTCCCCCATGTCGACCGACAAATCGAACAACATTGGTACATCGGGCTGATCATAGAAGTGCAATAGTTTTCGCTGGCCAGAGACGACGGCCGAGTGCGGCATACTGGAGCGATAGTGGGGGTAGTGGAAGTAAAGGTTGCGGTTCAGAAACACATCGTCCGGTTTCTCACCCGCGACGTATTTTGCCAGACTGACACCGTCGATCCCTTCGAGTTGCCGCGAATCGCCTCCGGCCCAATCGACAAACGTCGGCAGGAAGTCATAGTTGACGACGTTGCCAGTGAACGTGCTGCCAGCGGCGATTCCGGGGCCTCTGACGATCATCGGCACTCGAATCCCGCCTTGCCAAACCCACCACTTGGCACCGTGATGCGGCTGCTTGAGTCCCTTCGTTAGCTGGAGTTCTTTGTGTCGGTAACCGTTATCCGATACCAGCACGACAAAGGTGTTGTTCTCGATTCCTAGTTCGCGGATACGGTCAAGTACCGCTCCGATGCGTCCGTCGAGGTCATCGGCCATGCCGAGCCAGATGGCAGGATCTTCCTTGCGTTTTATGGTCTCGGCCGTCTTCCCGATCTTCCGGTAGTAGGCCTGCACGAGCGGGTGCCGAACGAATTTCTTACGCGTTGCCGGCAGGCACTCGCGGCCTTCGTGCATCGCGTAGTGTGAGATTTGCAGATAGAACGGCTGGCCGGCTTTGGCCTGCTCTGTCAGGAAGCCGAGCGCCTTTTCTGTGACGCTGAACATCAGCTTGGGATCGGTCAGGTCTTCCGGCAGACGCTGTTTGGCATCGTCGGGCAACGTATTGCCAGGCTTATTGTCCGTGTCGCCGTCGTGCTCCGCGTAACCCTCGTCCCCGGGATCGCCGCGCATGTGCCATTTGCCGATGTGAGCACTGACGTAACCGAGTGGTTTCAGTGCTTCGGGGATCGTCACTGCATCGGCGTCGATGGTCATGTCCGAAACGCAAGACACGACGGGAAAGCCGGCGTACTGGTTGCTCTCGTCGTAGTACTCCTGCCCACGCGCGTTCATATAGACCGTAAAGCCGTTGCGAGGCGAAGATTGCCCGGTCTGCACGCATACCCGCGACGGCGAACACTGCGGCGATGCATAGGCGCTGCGAAACTTCATGCCTTCGCGGGCCAGACGCTCAATGTTGGGCATTTGTAGGACGGGCATCCGCGAGTTGGCCAACGAATCGTCCATTGCCACCGGCGACCCATTCCAAGCCCAGTCGTCGATGAACAGCAGCACGATGTTCGGCTTTTCAGCGGCAATCAGCATTACTGGCGTGCCCGCACAGACCGCAGTAACGACGAAAACCGCAAAAATGAATCTAATAGTTTTCATGATAGGGTTCATTGCTTTTGTTTTGGCTTAATCTTGTTTGTCTTTGGTCTTGGTGTACTGCGTTGGCAGCGTGGCGACCCAGGCTGCGACTTTGGCGGACAACTGTTTCACGATCTCAGGATGTTCCGAGGCGACGTTATTGCTTTCGCTGGGGTCGATCGAGAGGTCGTAGAGTTCCGGTTCGCCGCGTTGTTTTCGGGGCAGATGCAGTTTCCATTTCCCGTCTCGGATGGCAGGCGTGCTGCCAGTGGAGCTGGTCTTCCAGAACAGTGGCTTTATTCGCTCGCGATCGGTGCCGAACCAGATGTCGGAGATGTCTTCGCCGTCGAACTCCTTCGGTCGTTGCTCGACTCCGGCAATGGCACACAGCGTCGGCATCCAGTCGATGAACGAGCAGACGTTTTGCGTATCGACTCGTCCGGCTTCGACCTTGTCGGGCCAGCGGATGATAAACGGAACCCGCGTACCGCCTTCGTACTGATCGTGTTTGCCGCCACGAAACTGGCCCGCATAACCGAGCATGTTGTTCGAGTATTTTCTGGCGCCCTGCTTTCCTAGAACCACCGGTGCCGGGCCGTGATCGCTAGAGAAGACGACGATGGTGTTGTCGCGCAACTCAAGTTCCTCAAGCGTCTCTAGCAGACGATCGACGTTGCGGTCGATCTGATAGACATCGCTGAGGTACTGCCGCATCGAATCGTCGAGATCGCCGCCGATTTTTTTGCACTCGTCGAACTTGTGCTGCATTGTTGGTGAGAAGTCGTTCCGTTTGACAGTGACATCGTTGAATTCCGCGGCAAGCCCCTTGGCTGTGTTGACGGGGAAATGCGTCGCGTGTCCCCAAACGTTGACGTAGAACGACTCGTCCTTGTTTTTGCGAATGAAGTCGATTGCGGCCGCGTACACGTCGTCATCTCGCCCGGTGTTACCAGCGATCACGTCGCGACTCTTGCCAATCACTCTCACTGTGTCGATGCCATAGGTACCGTCCGCATCATCCGGGCCAATATGCCATTTGCCGAAGTGGCCTGTTTGGTAGCCGCGTTTCTTCAGTAGTTCGGTGATCGTCACACGCTCGCCAAAACCAAAATCGGCTGCATACTTCGAGAAGCGAGCCGGAAACAGTCCTGTCATCAGTCCCGTGCGGCTGGGGTTACAGGTTACGCCCGTCACATAAAACTGTGTGAACCGCGTTCCTTCGTTAGCAAGTTGATCGAGTGCGGGCGTCTTTGCATAAGGATGCCCGTAGCAGCCGAGGTCGCCGTATCCAAGATCATCCGCGAACATGAAAACGATGTTCGGCGGCCGCGGTTCCGTTGCCTGGACATGCGATAGCGTGACGGTCATGCAAAAGATAGTCACTGCGAAAAATATGGATTTCATTTGTTGCTCAATCTCTCTTCGGCTGTACTTGCATCGGTTCCGCATCGCAGAATCGTCGACGGCCCGCAGGACTGTTCCTGTCATCCGTAGTGGACGAGGTAACGAGTCCGGCAATCCCAGTAGTGGACGAGGTCACGAGTCCCCGTGAACAGGACTCGTCAATCGTTCAGGACTCGTGACCTCGTCCATTACGGATTGATTGACCGGACGACTCGTTACCTCGTCCACGGTTTGCATGTCACTGCTTCGATTGCTTTTGCTTCACTTCGGGGGCGGTGTAAGGCAAATATTTTGGATGGGGAACGTAGTTGCCTTTGCCTTTCTGCCAGCGGAAGGTTTCGCCTTCGACGACGAGATCACGCCGCTCGTTCAGCTTGGGTTCCGGATCAGCAAATTCAGTTGGTGCTGAAGCACGCAGCGTGGTGATGACGTCTGCGTACTGTGGGTCGGACGCCAGGTTGTTCCACTCGTGCGGATCTTCTTTGATGTTGTACAGCTCTCGGTTCTTGTCGTCGTAATGGATGTAACGCCAGTCGCGATTCATCACCGCGTATTCCCCGGGGTTGATGGAGGGCAGATACACCGTTCTGTCAGTTGCTTCGGAGGGTTGCTTCAGTGTCGATGCCAGCGAAACGCCTTCCAGTTTCTGACGTGGTGCCGGCAAGTTGCATTTTTCAACCAAGGTCGGATAGATGTCGATCAGGCTGACCGTCACGTCGGTTCGAACACCTTTTGCCACGCCAGGGCCGGCCCACACAAACGGAACGTTGGAGGTTCGTTCCCACAACGTGTGTTTGCCCCACTGGCCTTTCTCGCCGAGGTGGTAACCGTGATCGCTCCACAACACCACGATGGTATTGTCGACATAGGGGCTTTCTTCGAGCGCACTGAGAATTCGCCCGACCATCGCGTCGGCGTAGCTGGTGCACGCCAGGTATCCGTGCAGAGCGTCTTTCCAAGCACCCATCGAAACCAGTTTGTCGTAGTGCTGCTTCTTGCGATTCTGGCGTTGCTTACGAATCTTGCCCGGCAGGTCGTCCAGGTCATCATCTTTGAACGCTGGAGTTTCGATGGCGTCTCGATCGTACAAATCAAAATATTTTTGTGGACAGTAGTTGGGGTAATGAGGAGCGTAGAAGCCGCAGGCCAGAAAAAACGGCTTGTCGTGTTTTTGCCCCAGTTGTTCCGCGGCCCAGTTGGCTCGGATGGTGTCTGCCATTTGCTCTTCCTGGTCGTTCGGAATCGCTCCCCATTCCAGGAACAGTCCGCCGGTGATCTGTTTGCCTTGGTTGTAGACGCTGGCCGGAAAGGGCTGTGGCACCGGCGTGTCGCTGCTCCACGATTCCAGGGCCCAACCGCCTTCACGCTGGAACTGATTTCGCAGAAAGAACTTTGTCCAACCACGTTGGTCGATCGCTCCAGCGGGATGATGAAACAGCTTGCCAGCCCCCAGCGTCGAATAACCCGCTTTGGCAAAGCTCATTTGCAGCGATTCAATCTCTGGATGATGCACAAAGTAATTCGGAGTGTTGTAGCATCCGGTTGTCGAAGCGTACTGGCCGGAAAAGATTGCCGCCCGACTGGGCGCACAAAACACGCCGGCGGTGTGACCATTCGTAAAGCACACACCACGAGCGGCAAGCCGATCAATGTTGGGTGTGATCGCACCCGGGCGTGACTCGAGACAGCCGACGAAATCGTTCATGTCGTCGACCGCCAGGAACACGACGTTGGCCCGCGTGTTGTCCGCGAATAGATGGCCGGAAGAGCTTGCGAGGACTAGAACGATACTGAGAAGGAAACGCGTTGGTATGTCCATAAGTTTACTTTGTTTGGAATGACCGAGCAGGATGCGTGACTGCGGCTATCAAGTAGCCTGACTCTCCGAGTCGGGCATGCAGAACCCCGACTCGGAGAGTCAGGCTACAGACTCGACACTGATTTCCCTATGTGGGAAGGTTGCTGTTGTTGTCATTGGGATCTGGCAAGCTCCTCTTGAGCCGTGCGATAGAGCGCCGCAATTTCTTCTTCATTGAGTGCTCGATCGAACAATGCCAGTTCATCGATCCGGCCGCCCCACAGCTGCTTCGCACTGGCGTCGGTTCCGAACCAAAGCGTATCGAACTCGCTGGCTGCGACTGCTGAACAGAGTTTGGAGGAGATGAGTTTCCCGTCTTCGTAGAGCTGCAATTGCCGGCCATCCGCGGTCACGACGATATGCCGCCACGTCTTTTGCGGCAGGACCGAGCCGCCCGTAGTGGACGAGGTCACGAGTCCTGAACCAGCCACGACTCCCCCAAAAACGGGACTCGTTACGTCGTCCACTACGGCGGGTACATTGCTGGTCCGGATTGTTGCCTGCAGCACTGCGTTCTCGTCGAGCGACAAGCCAAAGTTTCCTCGCTCGCCATCAAAGTTCGTGGCGACCACTCCATTTTGCGAATGAACTTCGAGATAAACGAACACCGTCAATGAAAACTGTCCTGTGCTCAATGACGGCGGTGAATCGACGCGTCCTCCACGACCGATGGAGTCGATTCCGACTCTCAGAGAGCCGCCGGCAAAGACACCTTTGGCATGGGGTGGGCGTTTGCCTTCACCAGTTAAAACGACGCCGGAGTATGTGGGCGGTTCCGACACTAGCCCGCGGTCGCGAATTGGCATTCGGTAGTAGGCCACAGGCGACAACCGCTTGATTGCGCGAGCGTAGTTCAACCTCAGTTCATCGAAGTTGCGAATGAATCGGTTGGTTTCGACGGAGATGCCCACGGGGTTGGGCGCCCCGCCTGTAATCCGGACGGCCTCCGACGCGTGAAGATCAACCGACTTGGAAGCGTCACGCTGATTCGATGTCCCCGGATTCACGCGCACGAGCCCATCAAACACATGAACCTCGCTCGCGCCGCCCTCAACATCGATGGAGAATTCTGTGCCAAAATCAATGACTTCCGCCTCGGGGGTTTCCACTGTAAACCCGATGCCCTCGGGAGGAACCGTGGCTGATAGACGCCCGCTGTAAAGCATGACTCGCCGGTCACTCACCGCATCGAAGCGGGCTGGAGCCTCCACATACACCATGACTCCGCCGCCGAATCGCAGATTCAGCAATCCAGCCTGCAGCTGATAATCGCCCGCGGGCAGTTGCGGATCGTCCCATTTCTGTCCCGCTTTCGTCAGCACCCCACTCACATTGCGAACAACCGATGCTGTCACGCGGTCGCCTGGGGCTGGAGGGACGCTGCGGTGGGGCCACAGGAAAGCAACCAGCAGGCAAGCCGCTGTCACCAGCCCGGTCGCCATCGCCAGCAACCGCTTTGGCGATCGAAACACCGGCGTCTGGTCTTGCTGCGGTGTCCAGGCAGGAGCAATCGCCGAAGCAACGCGGTTGGCCTCCAACGCCCTCGCCTGGATGTGCCGCCGCCGCAGCGAGTGCCGCAACTCCGCATGAAGCTCAGCGCGAAGCGCAAACCGCTGAAGGTTGGC
The DNA here is from genome assembly GCF_000346295.1 of Rhodopirellula maiorica SM1. GTDB lineage: Bacteria > Planctomycetota > Planctomycetia > Pirellulales > Pirellulaceae > Novipirellula > Novipirellula maiorica. Next base: position 7,877 of record NZ_ANOG01000693.1, read on the forward strand.
GGGGGTCTTCACCCACTGCTGAAATGCTGCAGCCTCTTCGTCGGACGGCTCTCCCGAAAGCATGCGATCGATCAGTTCATCGTCGACGGTCATTACCGATTCTCCAAGGCAAGTCGTCGGTCAATGCAACTGGCGAGTGCCGTTCGGACGCGCGATAGCAGGACTCGAACCGATCCGCTGGTGGATCCTGTTTCCTGAGCTATTTCGGCAGCGGACCTTCCTTCGACGTATTGCAAATCGAGCAGTCGTCGAGACCTTGGCGGCAGTTCATTCAAACAGACTTCGAGTGCCTCGCGTCGTTGGCTACGACCGTCAGATTGGCTCACGATCGTATCAGCGAGTTGACTGAGCAATTCATCGGAAAAAACAATCCTTGATTGTCCTTGAGTGCGGTAGAAATCAATCACCCGAGATTTGGCAATCCATAGTGCCCAGCCGACGAAGGGCCGACCCGAGTCATACTCGTCAAACCGACGTGCCAGTTCCTGAGCGATCCGCTGCACGACGTCTTCGGCATCGTGAAACCCAGCAATGGACGCGAACACGTAAGCGGATATGGAAGGCTCGGCCTCCAACCAGCGGTGAGTGAATTCTTCTCGTTTCTGACTTTCGTCCATACGCACAACCGATGCAAAACAACTTAGAGACGACTGTATGCCGAATGCGAACGGGAATCGTTAACACGAATCCGCAGAAAAACTCTCATTCTACCCGCCCGCCACCACGCAACGCCCAAATCTCTCGCTGGACCGTTCAAAGGCAAGCGACCACCACGACGAGAGGCATATCGGTCGAGCCCCTTTCAACCCCGATGTTTTCCGGAGTCCGGCGCCGTTCTACTCAACTCGATCGAAAGGGGAGGGGCCGACGGAGTCGCGCTGGGTTATCTGACAGTTCTCAGACGACAGAGAAACGCCGGCGACGGGCGATGACGCAAGTGGTTGCGAAATAACGGGATGGAAACGAAAAAAGCCGACCTCTGGGAAAATCCAAACGTCGGCTTTTAAAGTGGTTCGTGGATGACAGGCAAGATGCCTATCCCACGGAAGTTGCAATTTGGGTCGACATTTTATGACCTCATGGTTACCCGGAAACACACGCAAGGGGCTATGGCATGCCTTTAAGTTGCGTTAAGTCGCTCCAAACTTGTTACCCTTTCAGTTCGCTACTGCAAAACGAACTCCAAACATAAACCCGCACTGGTCGGCAATTCGTCCACATAGATTGATTCGGCCCACGCTTAACGATGCTTTCTCTTTGGATTCAGTTTTTGTGTTTTACGAAGAAGTCGACGGTGGCTTGGATGACCTCTTCTTTAGTAGGCGTGATACCATTGT
>NZ_ANOG01000694.1 GCF_000346295.1 Rhodopirellula maiorica SM1
ACAAGTCGATGCTGGCCGAAGAACCGTCCGAAAGCGTGATATCGAGATTGGTTAGCGGTCCAACGCCGCTGCCACCGGCCAATTCACTTAGTGCGGCACCGCGAACCGATTCCGTGCCATCGGGAAGGTCCAGCTCAAGCCCCGTCACGGTGCTGCTAGCAACATCGACACCCCAAATGCCGAGGTCTGCTGCGGTTTCCGCATCACCGAGCTGTTCGACGATCAAATTGCTATCGGTCGAGCCGGTATTGTCGATTAATTGAAGCGAATTGCCCGACGTTGTCGCACGGACATTGATGTCCGCATCATTGATCAGCGAGATCACATCGTCCATGTCTCGCGCACTGGAAAAATCGATTTCTGCGGATTTTCCTGAGCGGTCGGTAATCCGCACGACACCGGGTTCAACACCACGGCCATTGTTCAGACTCGAAAGCGCAACCGAATCGTCGATCAGATTTTCGCCGTGGTCAATATTAAGTTGGCCGGTAAACCCCAACGCGGTATCGGTGGCTTCAAATCGTTGTAATGAGGTGGTTTTGTGAGTCGACGCAGTTTGCAGCGTACGCACCACATGGGTACCCACTTGGGCCGCACTTCCGCTCTTGACCGATAACGCATCGCTGTTGGATGAGGTCGACGTTTTACTTTTGAAGAGCGATGAACTCGATAGCCGATTTCCGGCCAGCTGGACACCAATCACCGACGCCGTCAACTCGGCGATTGCCGCTTGTTTATTAGCAAGCAATTCGGTGCTGGCGATCAGACGATCACGCGGCTGGGCACTGATTGCAATCAATTGATCTACCGTACCGACAATATCGGTTCCGGTGACAAGACCGACGGATGATTGAATTCGCCCCATGACTGTTTTGCAACGCTAGTAATAGGAGTGCGGCATTGCGATCATTCGCAAGCTGCGTCTTGTAGGGTCGAGAAGTGCCAAATGAAGCACCGGGCGAGCAGCACGCACCCCGTCCACGGTTGGATCTGCGCAAGACTCTCCACTATTCCCTACCTCACAATCGACTATTACCAGCCCATTCGTCCAGAAAAAGATCCGCTATTGACGGCACTCTGTGACGATTCGAGGGATTCTGCGAGAATGACATATAGCCGGCCGAGATCTCTCTCGACCGGCCGTATGCCAGTCAAACAGGAACAATGAGGTCTTATCGTAGAAGCGATAGGACGTTCTGAGGGTTCTGGTTGGCAAGCGACAGCACGTTGGTGCCCGATTGGACCAAGATCTGAGCCCGTGTCAGATTCGCCGACTCTTGGGCAAAGTCCGCGTCTCGAATCGAACTTTCCGCCTCTTGCAAATTGGCCATGGTTTCATTCAAGCTGACCAAGTTGCTTTCAAGTGTCGTCGATTGGAACGCACCCAAACGACCGCGGATGCTGGTCACTTGGTCGATCGCCTCGGTCACAATTTGAGCGGCTTTGTTAGGATCGGTGTTCAAAGCCGCAGCCTCGCCACTGCCGAGTTGAAACAGTTTTCCCGAGGTTCCGCCGAGTCGAGCCGAGCCGACGCTGCCAATTCCAATCCGAGCTTGCTGGTTGCTGACCACGTCCGAACCGAGTTGGAACAGAGCCCCACCGCCGGTGATGGTGAAGTCGACGCTGTCGCTCGAGCCCGCTTCGACGGTAATCGCGACGTCCAAGGTCGAGGTGTTGATCGACAGCTCGTTACCTTTGCCGTTCGCATCGACTCCGTTGATCTTGGCTTGGATATCGGCCCCTGTATCACGAGCTCCGGCACCGATCGCAGTATCGAAAGTTCCACCGGCGTTTTCTTGGATGACACGCAGGTCGACCACCGCGTCGGATCCATATTCGCTGGAGGTCAACACAAGCGAGGTCCCGTCTTTGGTCGCGGTGACACCGGTCGCATCTTTGACCAAGTTGATCTGCGTGACGAGGTCGTCGATCCCGGTTCCGGCACTGACGTTGAAGACTTCCGAGCCGGTTTTACCGAGCAATTCGAAGACGACGTCCTCGGCCAATCCACCGGTCGCCAAACCACCACCGGCAAATGCCGTGGTGCTGTCGGTGTCGGTGCTGCCGTTGAAGGTCGTCAAAGTATCGCCCGCATCGGCTTCGGCTTCATACGTCCCTTCGGCGTTGATCGCATCGACAATATCGGACACAGCGACATCGGTATCGTCGTCCACGGTGATGGTGATATTTCCACTTCCATCGACCACGGCGGTCGGAGTGGTGGTTCCGTCCACTTTGCTGAACGTGATTGTTGCACCGTTGGCGGTTGCCCCGTTGGTCGCTGCGGTCAACGAGATCGCTGAAGTCAACGTCGCTGCGTCCACACCCCCGGTCAAATCGGTCGCGGTCGGAGCTGCAGTCGTGTTGTCGTAATCGCCAACGGGTGGCGTATCGGTATTGGTGGTCGTAGCACTGTAGCCGCTGATTCCGTCAATCGCGGCTCGAATTTCTTCGAGCGTAGTCGTGCCGTTGTCATCAACGACCACCTCGATATCACCATCGACATTGATGCTAGCACTCGTGGTCGCTCCGTTGGTCTTGGTAAATACCAACCCGACGTTTCCAGCCACCCCGTCTGCATCGGCGGTAATGTCGATCGTTGCGGTGCTGGTCGATGCGTCTGCACCGCCGGTCAGCGACTCATTTCCACTGGCGACGACATCGGTATTGTCGACGTTCACGGCGGCAACACTCGAGAAATCAAAATCAGTGTCGCTGGACAATTCTGCCGCAATGGCAGCTAGCGTTTTGCCTTCTTCCAGCGTGATGGTCACTTCACCTGGGGTGGAGCTGTCGATCGACGATAGCGTTCCCGAACCAACGGTCTGCACAATGATGTCCAAACCTTCGCCAGCGGCTCCCTCAAACGCTCCGCCGGCTTTGGCGGCAAACGTGAAGTCCCCTGCATTTGGCAACGTGATCGTGCCCGATGTTGCATCGGTTCGAGCATTGGCTTGCGTAAATTCAAGCGATCCTGCCGCACTCGCAGGAGCAACGGTACGGGTCAGATCAAGCGAACCCGCTGATTTCGATGCGGCAGTGGCATCAGGAATATTGGCGATCGAGACGGTGGCTTGTTCCGCAGCGGCGGTAACCGAAACCGAAACGTTCAGCGAACCATTGGGACCAAGATTCGCTTGGTCGATTTGCAGGTTGCTGATTTTGCTAAAGTTCGTGCCTGCTTTGGTCAAGAAGTCCAAACCACCATCGAGCAGCTTACGCCCCTGGAACGTCGTCGTTTGTGCGATTCGGTTGATTGCTTCTAAGGAGCTGTCGATTTGCAGTTGGTTCGCCGCGATTTCTTCGTTGCTCAGGGCACCGGTGTTCGCCGCTTCGACCACCAAACCGCGGACATCGTTCAGCAAATTGCTGACTTGTCCCAACGCACTATCGGCGGTGCTGATGATTTGGCTCGCACGCTGCGTGTTGCTAACCGCCTTGCCAAGACTGGTGATTTCTGATCGCAATGCTTCACTCGCGATCAAGCCTGCCGGGTCATCCGATCCACTGTTGATTCGCAAACCGGTGCTCAAACGCGTCAACGCGGTTTGCAAGTCATTGTTGCTCGATTGCAATCGGTTCTGAGCGACGAGCGAGGGAACGTTTGTATTGATTCTTGTCATGGTCTTAATTATTCCTGCGGCAAATCGAAAACGTGAAGGTACGAATCCGGCCGAAGTGAACCGGTGTTCCTGGAAAGGCTACGGAGTCGGAGCGACTCAAACCTCGGATCGACACTTTTGCCGACAGTGTGAAGATCGGATGTGACGCTAGAGAGTCTGCGGATATTGTCAACAAAACTGAATCGGTCGACTCGAAGATGGTCCGATATCAGGCATAGTCGTTACAGATTGACTAGATATCGCAGTTTCATGATCCGATTAGGCAAAATGGATTGGACTTTGCCAAGTTAGAAACCCCATAACACTTACGACCTGCCCCCCTCTGCTTGGGCGAAACCGGTTCACTTGGGGAGTTTCGACTCGCAATAGGTTGGGAATGGGAGCTGCGGGCGCAAACGAAAACAGGCCGCTCGAGAATATTCTCGAGCGGCCTGTCGCTACTATTAAAATCGTCTCTTCCGACGTGACTTCGAAATTATCGAAGCAACGAGAGAACGTTTTGAGGATTCTGGTTGGCCAGCGACAACACGTTGGTGCCGGATTGGACCAAGATTTGTGCCCGTGTCAGATTTGCTGACTCTTGAGCAAAGTCGGCGTCACGGATCGAGCTTTCTGCTTCTTGCAAATTCGAAAGCGTTTCATTCAAGCTGACCAAGTTGCTGTCAAGCGTTGTCGATTGAAACGCACCAAGTCGACCTCGGATACCGGTCACTTGCTCAATCGCTTGCCCAACAATTTCAGCCGCCTTCGATGGATCGTTCGCTAGCGATGCCGATCCACCCGAACTCAATTCGAACAACTTACCGCTGGTTCCACCCAAGCGTGCGCTGTTGACGCTGTTGATACCGATCCGAGCTTGTTGGTTGCCAACGACATCGGATCCGAGTTGGAATTTGGCACCACCGCCGGTGATATCGAAACTGATGTTATCACTCGATCCTTCTTCGACAGTCAGCGAAAGGTCAAGTGTCGAAGTATTGATGTTCAGGCTGTTGCCTTTACCATTGGCTTCGATACCGTTGACCTTGGCTTGGATATCGGCCCCGGTATCCCGTTTGCCGGCTCCGACCGCAGCGGTCAAGGTGCCCGTTGCCGCTTCGTTGATCACTCGCAAATCGACGACAGCATCGCTACCGTAATCAGTCGAGGTCAAACTGAGCGTTGTTCCGCTGGCAGTCGCTTTAACACCTGTCGCGTCGGAAACCAAGTTGATTTGGCTGACCAAATCGTCGATCGTGGTGTTCTTGCTGACGTTAAATACTTCCGATCCGTTACTTCCTTGCAGCTCAAATACGGCAGCTTCGGCCAAGCCGCCACCCAGATCGACACCATCGACCAAGTTGGCACTTGCGGCGGTGGTGATCGTCGGATCAAACGTCGTGAAATCACCTCCGGTTTCGATTTCGGCGGTGAAGTCCGTGCCTGCCGCGATCGCATCAACCACAGACGACAGCGTCACATTGGTGGCGTCGTTGACAGTGATCGTCAGGGCTCCGGTGTCGGAGTCAAACGATGCCGTCGGAGTCGTTGTGCCAGAATCTTCTACATAGCTAATGCTGGCAATGTTGCTGGCGGTGCCTGCGACATCAGCGGTAATATTTAGAGTGGCGGTTTCTGCGGTACCTGCATCGGCACCTCCTGCCAAACTCGTTTGCGTCAACGTCGCCGCACCGACATTGGTTGTTCCGCCGGTGGTGGTCAAGGTTGCGTCATCATCGTTGGCATCAACAAACGTATTAAACGCTGTAGCGATATCGTCCGCCGTGGCGGTCGAATCACTTGCCAGCGTGATTGTGTAGTCATCGCCCGACTTCGAGACCACCGGCGAAGTTCCCGTTCCACCCGATGCCACGACGGTGATGCTCAAATCGTCACCGGCCGCACCAGCGGTGTCCGCGGTCAGCGTGAAGTCTTCGCCTCCGAGTGTGAAATCCAGCGTCGATGCAACCGCTGCCGTTTGGCTGGTGAAAGTGATGTCGCCGGTTGCTGCCGTGGCTTCGATGCCCGCAGGAATATTCGCAACGTCGACCGACGCTTGCTCGGCCGCTTTGCTGACGGTGACATCCACCGAAACCTTTCCGGCGCTACCCAAGCTGGCTTGGTCAACCTGAAGATCTTTGACCTTGGAAAAATTGGTGCCGGCCGTGGTTTGGAAGCCCAAGCTGCCGTCGAGCAATTTACGGCCTTGGAAGGTCGTGGTTTGAGCGATACGGTTGATCGCTTCAAGCGAGCTGTCGATTTGCAGTTGGTTCGCCGCGATTTCCTCGCTGCTCAACGCTCCGGTATTCGCTGCTTCGACCACCAATCCACGCACGTCGTTAAGCAGGTTGCTGACCTGCCCCAATGCACTATCGGCGGTACTGATAATTTGGTTGGCACGGCTGGTATTGCTGATTGCTTTGTTCAGACCGGTGATTTCCGATCGCAATGCTTCACTCGCGATCAAACCCGCTGGGTCATCCGCCCCGCTGTTGATTCGCAAACCGGTGCTCAAACGTGTCAAGGAAGTTTGCAAGTCATTGTTACTGCTTTGCAGTCGGTTCTGAGCAACAAGTGACGAAACGTTGGTATTGATTCTGGTCATAGTTCTTTTAATCCTCTGATGTTGCGGCCAATCGCATACACGATGGTGGATCCGGCCGCTAAAAAGGACCGGCAGACATTAGGACTGCCTCGTTTTTTGGAACCGACCTTCGATTCCTACCCCATGAAGGCACTCTTGTCTGCCGAAAAGATGGGTTACGAAACGCATACCGACTGGGAAACTTGATCAAGCTTTTCCGTCAAGACACAAAATCCCACTAATCGTGGGAACCTAATCGCTACAACCGCTACAGAGAACGCAGAAACGAAAAAAGCCCTGGTCGACGCGGGGACGTCTTCCAGGGCTTTCGTGTTGTCTATTGAATTCGTTCTTCGCCACCCCACCTGCCCAAACCGACATCATGTCGCTTTGTCTAAGCCGTGGTTTGGAACCGCAACAAATTTGATCGCGCGGTTTGGTATCGCTTGTGATTGCTCAAGCCCATCCGATCTTTCGCAAACGCGACATCGCCGATACGCATTCAATCCGATTCGCCCCGATCACAGGGCGTTGGTCAAACAGGAACTGCATGACACCGATGCAAGCAGCAGCGTTAAAACCGCTACCATCGGAACTTGCCACTGCAGTGATTCATCCTGTTCAGGGGCAGCTACATCGCAGCGATTCAATCGCCTCGTTGTGGGCGAACGTCTTTGGTCGCCCCCGGCGCGGTTTGCGATGATTTGCGATTCTCACGCTGGATCGCATCGTAAACCTCTTGCCGGTGAACAGGAATCGACTGCGGAGCTTCGATCCCTAAGCGGACTTTGTCTCCTCGAATATCAACGATGGTAACAACAACATCGTCGCCGATCATGATGCTTTCGTCGCGGTGTCTGGAAAGGACGAGCATGGTGCCCTCGAAGTGGATGGATGGTTTGGAAGGTAATGTTTCGTATTGAGGAATCCTTCCTCAAATCAAATCAAGTCAAGAAACGGGCCAGCTCGTGGACTGTACTCCTCCTTGAACAAAACTAGAGATCGGATAAAAGCGTCAACGACATTGAATTCCGTCGCCAAAGTCTCATCATACCGGTCGTGCTGATTCATCCCAACATGATGCATCGCCACGTCTTAACCATTGCATCAGGCTCCGCCGGGCAGCGATTCAGCCAGTCGTGCGCCGTGATCAAGCGGAGTCGGGCGAGATCCATTCTTGATGGATGCAGAATCTCAATGACGACTCAATCGTTTGACGAGACTCATTGGACACAGCCATTCGGAAGCCTACGCTTTTTTTGCGCCTTCCCCGAACGAACCGCAAAATCGCGTTTCAAATTAACCAAACCTTCGTATCTACGAAGCATTCGTCGCATGAATACGTAAGCCGGAAAAAAACTCAGCAAAAAAGTTGGTCGGCGATGCAACCCGTTTCGACGCAAGAACGCCGTGTCAACGCCTACGTAACGTTTTGTACATGCAGCCGATCTCGGCATTTCATTGCACAGAATCGAATTACCATCTAGACGCCACCCCGTTATGTGGGGGATATTAATAAGTCGACGCTGCGAGACGAGTGGCGGCTTGTCTCGAAAGATGAACACACAGAAATCGCGTGGCCTTCCGAATGATGTTTCGTTCCGTGGACATATCAAATCGCATCGACAAAGCTCACCATATTCATTCTCGCACGTTTGAGTTGTCGAAGACTCAAGTCGTCAATGCGTTGTTGCAGTGGGCTGAAAACGCACCAGGTTCCAACGCATCAGGTTCCGAGCCGGATCTGAACCGTTTCACCGATTGCGTCTACATCAAAGATGCACACGGTTGCATCATCCGTGAAAACCAAGCGCTTTGCGACGTGTTCGCCAACGGTGGCACCATGATCGGCCGGACGGTCGGCAATGACGAAACCGATAACCACACCGACGCCGTGTTGTTGCTTGGAAACCCTTGGATCGAGTGTCAGCACTTCGCCGCGAATGCCGATGG
>NZ_ANOG01000695.1 GCF_000346295.1 Rhodopirellula maiorica SM1
TGCTAGCGAAATCCGATCCTGGCAAAGCAGGCAAGGAATCGTTCGCGGAGGTGGCGCTTCGTTTAGGCGGCGCGTCGGTGGACGAGTCCAAGCGAACCGGATTGATTGATACGGCGGACGATCAAGTCGAGGATTTGTTTGCGGCTCAATACAAAACGACCAACAGCCCGGTGCATCGCGCGGTTTGGGACAAATTGGTGCCAACGGAATTGTTCGAGGTCGAGGCGATGTCACAGAACGAGTCGGTGTCGCGTGTCGTGGAACAATCGCTGGAAATTGTTCGCAAACATCGCGATGGCGGCACCCTGCTGGACGAAAAAGGAAAGATCACAACCAAAGTGTTGGCCGAATTGGGAACGGTCGGCTATTGGGGGTTACTGGTTTCGCCCGAGTTCGGCGGTTCGGGTGCCACGATGCGTCAGTTCGCGGAAATGATCACGCAAATGGCGACAATCGACCCGACGGTAGCGGGACTGGCCTCGGTTCACGGCTGCATTGGTGCCGTCGATCCGGTGCGGTCATTTGGAACCGACGACCAGAAGCAGCGGTTTCTACCCCAATTGGCCGATGGTCGGCGTTTGTCCGCGTTTGCGTTAACCGAACCGGGGGCGGGTAGCGATTTGACCGCACTGCGTACGACCGCAGTCTTGGACGGCGACGATTACGTCGTCAATGGCGAGAAGCTGTTTATTACCAACGCGATCCCCGGTCGCACCATCGGTTTGGTCTGTATGATCGATGGCAAACCAAGCGTATTGGTCGTCGATTTGCCGGACCAAGAGAACGAGCATTTCCAACTGAAACGCTACGGCATCTACGCACTGCGTCGCGCGAACAACAACGGCTTGATTTTTCGGGATTTCCGTGTGCCCAAGGAAAACTTGCTTGTGCCTTCACGCGGTGATGGATTGACGATTGCCTATCACGGTTTGAATCTGGGCCGCGTGTCGCTGTGTGCCAATGCTGCCGGAGCGATGCGTTGGATGCTCGCTGAAATGTTGCCTTGGGGCGCGTACCGCCAAACGTATGGTCAATCGATTGATCGTCGCGAATTGGTTCGGCGCCGCATCGGGCGGCTTGCTGGTTTGATCGTCGCCTGTGACGCGATGACCGCTTGGTGCGCCGACCTACTTGATCAAGGTTATCGCGGCGAGATGGAATGCATCGTGGCAAAAATCTTCGGCAGCGAGACGCAAAAGGAAGCGGCAATCGAATTGTTCATGAAAACCCATGGCGGCCGATCG
>NZ_ANOG01000696.1 GCF_000346295.1 Rhodopirellula maiorica SM1
GGAATGAGCGGACCATCAGTGATCGGGCTTTTCAAAGCATGGTTGTTGCAGTTTGTTGCTGCGTGGGATCGTTTTTGGTTCACGCCGCGGTACTCGCAGGTGCTGGCGGTGTTGCGAATCGTAACGGGCGGCATGCTGTTCTATTCGCATCTCGTGCTGGCGATGCAGCTCAGCGATTTTCTCGGCGATCATGCCTGGATCAACAATACAACCATCGCACAATTACACGATGGTGCGTTTGGTCCGTCGGATATGGGGCGTAGCTATCTTTGGCACCTGAGTAACCCGTTGCTGTTGTGGCTGCACCACGCCGCGACGCTAACGATTACGGCGGCATTTGCGATCGGGTTTATGACGCGGGTCACCGCGCCGGCAGCTTGGTTTTTGCAAATCATGTACATCCACCGTTTGACGGGATCGCTGTTTGGGCTGGATCAAATTGTCACCTACACGGCGATGTATTTGATGTTGACGCCCAGTGGCAGTTGTTTCAGCGTCGATGCATGGTTACGCGAGCGTTTTTCCGAACGCCGCCAATCGAGTCGCAAATTTGCGTGGCTGTTGCCCGAAAATCGGCCTAGCGTGGCGGCCAATGTGGGAACGCGATTGTTGCAATTGCACCTCTGCGTGATCTATCTGTTTGGCGGTCTGGCCAAGGCACGCGGCGAACTGTGGTGGGACGGGACTGCGATCTGGTTCGCGGTTGCCAACTACGAATACCAATCCATGAACATGACCTGGATCGGCAGCTACCCCCGCGTTTTCTCGGCACTGACGCACCTGACGCTATTTTGGGAAGTATTTTATTGTGCGTTGGTGTGGCCCCGCCTTAGTCGCCCCGTGGTCATTGCGATTGCCATCTTGGTGCATGGTGGGATTGCCACCTCGCTGGGAATGGCAACATTTGGTTTGATGATGATCGCCGCGAATTGCATCTTCGTAGAACCCAAGTGGTTACTGTTGCGTCCTGCTTCTGAACCGTCCAGCACTGACGTGGAGATTTCCACTGATGAAGAACCTCATACCGACAGCGTGGTCGATGACACCGATCTGCGGCGGCGAGAGGAAAAGCTTGCCGAGGACAAAGAAAAGTTGAAGCAGCGAGTCGAAACGCTGAAGAAACGCGAACGCAAAGTCCGCCGCGCCGCGAAAAAACTTCGCGAGCAAGGCGCGGGGGATCAACAGGAACTCTCTGAGTTGGACGAACCGCTCGAGTTGGATTGACGCGTTTTGGATTGACGCGTTGGTGGGATCAGTACGCTTCGGGTTGGCTCCAGGCCACTCGTAGCGTCTTGAATAGGATCTTGATGTCCAACCACAGTGACCAGTTGCGGATGTAGCGGTGGTCCCAATCGATCCGCCGTTCCATCTTGTCGATCGTATCGGTCTCGCCACGACAACCGTTGACTTGTGCCAATCCGGTGATGCCCGGTTTCACTTTGTGGCGAAGCATGTATCCGCGAATTCGGCTGCGGTATTGTTCGTTGTGAGCCGAGGCATGAGGTCGTGGCCCTACCAAGGACATCGTACCCGCGATGACGTTGAAGAGCTGTGGCAATTCGTCCAGACTGGTGCGACGAAGAATGTTTCC
>NZ_ANOG01000697.1 GCF_000346295.1 Rhodopirellula maiorica SM1
CTTGCGATGATAATCGTCGGGAACATAGCGACCGGGGCCATCGGTGCCGTAATGACGCTCGAGCGCGGCGTCGAACGCAGCCCGCTCTCGCACACGGGCTAAATCTTGACGCACCGCTTCGTGATTGGGATGGCTTTGCGAGTATTTGATACAGTGCTTTCGCATCAAAATTAACGCTCGCTCGGGCGTATACGTTCGCTCGCAAAGATCGACATGCTCTTGAATCACGCGTGCTTGTTCGTGCAGCGTCGGTGGCGGAGGCAATGGGTCACCGCTAGCGAGTGCCCGAGCCTGAGAAAAGATCCATGGATTGCCGATCGCACCTCGCGCGACGGTGACCCCATCGATTCCGGTCTGCTCGAGCATTCGCAAACAATCGGCCGCGGAAAACAAATCGCCGCTACCGAGGATTCTCAAGCGGTCGCCAACATGCTGTTTCACGTCGGTCAGGAATTCCCAGCGACTCGGGCCGATGTACCGCTGTTTGACCGTGCGTCCGTGAACCGTCGCCGCGGCAAGTCCAGCATCCATCGCACCATCGAGAATCTCAAAAAATGCGTCACGCGATTCAGCGGTATCGTCCATTCCGCGTCGCATTTTCACGGTGACGGGAATGTGATCGGGAACGATATCACGAGTTCGCCGCAGAATCTCGATCGCCACCGCAGGCTGCGACAAATGGAAACCGCCACGGCAACGCCCGAGCACCTTTTTGACGGGACAGCCGAAGTTGACATCGATGATATCAAACCCAGCTTCGACCAATTTCATCGCGCCAGCAGAGAATTGCTCTGGCTCGGCTCCCATCAACTGGCCACCGACCGGCGGTTCATCAGGATCAATTTCGAGAAAGTGTTTCGTTTTTTGGCGTTTGCTCAGCGCGACCAAAAATTGATCCAGCATCACCTCGCAAACGGTATAGCTGGCCCCGTGCCGACGAGCGATCACCCGCATCGGTAAATCGCTGTATCCCGACAACGCGGCTTGAACGACCGGAAATCCAATCGAGACGTTACCAATCGTGAGCGGTCGTGTTTGAAATGTGGTAGTCATAATATTGGTGATTGCTGGACTTTGCCCCGTGCATGACCGAATCGGTGGTGGCACATACTCAAAAAAGAGGCGTCATGTTAAATTCAGACATCAAAATCAGTGCCTTCTTGCTGGCCATTCTTGTTCCCTCCTTCACGATAGCCAAAGCTCCGCCGACCATGAAAATTGAAACAAGCCGATTCGGAACAACGCCTGCCGGCGACGAAGTCACTCGTTTTACGTTGACCAATTCGCATGGCAATTCAGTTTCGGTAATGAATTGGGGAGCCACGTTGTTGGACGTCAATGTGCCGGATTCGAAGGGCAACGTCGGAAACGTGAACTGGGCCTTTTCAGAGCTCGAGCCCTATTTGTCGGGACATCCCTATTTTGGCAGCACCGTCGGCCGTTTCTGCAACCGCATCGGAAATGGAAAGTTTACGATCGATGGCCAAGATTACCAAGTCACCCTGAACCATGGAAAACACACCCTCCACGGTGGCAACAAGAACTTTACCTACCAATTTTGGCAGGGCGAAAGCTACCAGAACGGTGATGCCGTGGGCGTCCGCTTTCACTTGACCAGCCCCGATGGGCAAGAAGGCTTTCCCGGCACCGTCAACGCCACCGTCGATTACAGCTGGAACGACCAAAACGAATTGCGAATCGCGTTTTCCGCGACCACTGACGCCCCCACCCACGTCAATTTGACCAACCACAGCTACTGGAATCTTGGCGGCACCGGCAGCGGGACGGCACTGGACCACATCGTCACGATCGAAGCGGATGAGGCGTTGGACGTCGACGACGATTTGATCCCGACTGGAAAAATTAACAGCCTGGACGGCAGTGTGCTCGATTTCCGCAAGCCTACCGCGATTGGCGACCGCGTCGAAAAACTTCCTGCAACCAAAGGCTATGACCATTGCTACGTCGTTCGTGGCGAAGCCGGAACGCTACGAAAAGCGGCGAAAGTGGTCGATCCAAAATCGGGACGAGTGCTGGAAATCGAAACCACTCAGCCGGGCATGCAGCTGTATAGCGCCAATCATCTGCCCGGCAACGAACATTCCGCCGGCGCGGGCGGCCACGATGCATTTTGTCTAGAGACTCAGCATTACCCGGATGCCCCCAATCATCCATCGTTCCCCAGCACGCTGCTGCGGCCAGGGCAAACGCTAAACGAAGTGACCGTGCACCGATTCAGCACCCAGGATTAGCGGCTGAAGTATTCTTCACAGCTGATCCCCATTGATTCCCGTAGCGAAACTCGCCAAGAGTTTCGGCGGGCATTGAGTAGGCCGGATCAAGTCGCGATAGCGACGCCGATCCGGCATGATGCGAACGTGATGGAAAGTTCGTCACCGCAAGATGCCGGAAGTCTTGGCGACTTTCGCTACGGGAGATTGGGCGATTAGCGTTTGCCCAATTCACCGCGGGCGTGGCGAGCGAGTGTTTCCTGATACTTTTTCTTGCCCTCTTCGACACTCTTGCGAATCGCCTTGGTGCTCTCTTCGCTTTCGCGTCGCAGCTCGGCAATCATCTCTAACGATTCGACTTGAAATCCGCTGATCGAGTCCACCAATTTCTGGACTGATTCTGGATCGATTGTGCTGCCGTAACCGGCCTTCAATGCAGCCCGTTCGAGTTCGCGGCCGAGTGTGGCAACGTCCTCGAGTCCCTTGTTGACTCCGGCCTTCATCGCCTCGGTTGCCTGCGTGACTTCGTGCAATCCGTGTTGGCTGGTGTAGACCGTGCCCAGGATGGTGAAGACATGTTCGTTGGTGGTAAAGAACGTGACCGAGCGGCGATAAACGCGTTCCTTCACATCGTGCGTTTGTTTTAGCTTGGTGATCAACGTTTCACCGACGTCGTAGCCGATCTCCAAATTTTCGGCGATGTCTTTGAGCAGTTGGTAGGTTTCGTCCTCTTTTTCAAAACGGTGACGCGCTTCATCGCGAGCGAGTTCGGCTTTGCTCTTGCCCCCTTCGTCGTCACCGGCGTAGTTGTCCAATGTCTCTTGGGTCGTCGCCAAATCGGCCTTTGCCGCCTCGAGAATCGGAACCTGCATATCCAACAATTCACGAGCCAGGATTTCGGCTTCCTTCAGTGCGAAACGGAAATCGATATAGGCGTCCATGATCAGCTCTTCGGTCTTCAGAGCTTCCTTGGTGTCCTTGGCCACGTCGCCATAGATCTCGACGATTTTTTCAAAGCGATCACTTGGTGTGCCACGGCGGAGCTTCATCCACCAGTTGGAAACTTTTTCGGTGCCGCTGATTTTGCCGTCGTCAAGTTGTCCGATCAGCCGCTTGCTGTCCTCGCGAACCGAGTCGAACATTTGAGTGATTTCCATGTAACGATTGCCGATTTGAATGCTTTCGACATTTTCGCGTACCAGCGAGTTAAACGCACTCATGTGTTTGATCACCTCGGCGATTGCAATCACTTTGCCTTCGTCCAAGTGGCGAACATCTTCGAGCAGCGAAATCAGTTCTTGCGGTGCTTCGTTTGCACTAGCGCCGCCAAATTTCTGCAGCACACCGAGCGCACGATCGAGGTACTCGCGCATCGATTTCGAATCACGCTCCCTCGCGACTTCGGCGGCCGAGCGAGTCTCACTCTTTTGGGGTTCGGGTGCGGACGCTTGCGCTTGATCGGACATGCCGTAATTCTCCACGATTGATTGGCAATGAGTTGCCGGTGTGATCAGTGATTGCACTCATTAGATTAGGGGCAACAAGCCCGCATGGCAATCATACAAGGGGGTGCCAGAGCGGCTTCGAACCGCGCGCCCCGGCCGCCTGTTTTTCTTGCCTAAAACGATTCCGGTCGCAGTTCCGCAATCGCATCGTGCTACCGCATTTCTGCGGAAACTAAGTGTTTTTGCCGACTACTTGCATCCAACACACTCGGAAAAAAGGAACGATTGCATAGAATAACAAAGCGACATGCCACGTCCGCTTTTGCATTTCCCCCCGTTTCCCCGTTTGTCAGACCCCACGTGTAATGCCCAACGCCAACGCACAGCAACAGGCTCCGCGACGAACACGTCCGCATTCAATGTCTGCGATCGAATTGCCTGGCCAAAACCTGACGCTCGAAGAAACATTGCGTGTGATGGACGTCGCTCGCGAGATGCGGGACCAGCGTGAAACCGCCGAAGAGATGTTCCGTCACGATGACGTACGGACAAACCTTCGCAAAAAATTAATGCGTGCCGCTCAGCTGTCGGGCGACAACGTCACCGAAGCCGAAATCGATGCAGCAATCGATCAATACATGTCGACGCTGCACACGTATGAAGACCCTGAGCCGGGACTGAAAAGTTTTATTGCCCATTGTTGGGTGTGGCGAGATCGCATTCTGTACGGTGCGGGCACGCTTGCCGCCGCCAGCGGTTTGCTGTGGTATTTGTTCGCTTGAGATTGTCAATATTTTCGCGTTTGTGTCGGTTGGATCTGCTTCGCTACAAGGTTTCCCTGCAATGCCCATTTCCGGTCCCGTGGTTCATCGCCAATTGATTGAAGCGTATGCCAATGCGCAAACGCGGCTTGAACAAGAACGGCAGCGAATTTCTTCGTCCAAAGGGGAACGCGAAAACCTCGAAGATCATCGTGGCGATGCATTGGTCGAATTGGCCGAGCACTATTTGCCTGAACTGAGTCTCGACGCGATCCGCGAAACATGGAGCGAGGTTCGTTCGAGTGTCGCTGATGTGTTGATGCGAAAAGAAGATCATCGCCGCCGTGTGCGTGATTCGCTGGCCCACGCCAATCAAAACCGCGAGCAACGTGAAGCCGAGTTGATGACAATCAATGTCGAATTGGATGCGGCGAGAGAAGCCGAGCAAGAAATTGCCGATCAAGTCGAACAACGGCTGCGAGAGTCGGACGAATTTGTCCGGCTTTCGGATCGTGCGGCCGTGGCCGAAGCAGCGCTCGAACGCGCGGAAGCCAATTTGCAAGAGATCGATCAGGACGCTGCTCGCAAATTGCCCGCTTATGACAGCAGTGCACTGTTCCGCTATCTGTACGACGAGCGTTTCGGTACCGAGCAATATACCAAGCGTGGGTTCACTCGACGTGCGGATCGATGGTTAGCCAAGTTCATCAACTACCAACAAGCGAGAAAGAGCTACGAGTTTCTGAAACAGACGCCCGAGAAAATGCGTGAGATCATTGCCGCGGACCGCCAAGCGTTTGACACCGTAATGAATGAACTCGAACGTCATCGCGACGAAGTTGCCAGGAAGCTTGGGTTACAGGCCAAATTTTCAGAACGACAACATCTCGAAGCAAAGCGAGAATCGAAATTACAGGTTCTCAACGAAGTGACCGAGAGCACGCATGCAATCGAACGTGAATTGACGGAGCTTGATGACAGCCGAGGGCCGTACTATCGCGAAGCCATTTCTATTTTCCGCGGCATGCTAGAAAAGACCGACAGCCGAGAACTGCGAGAGCGAGCCAAAGAAACTCCTGAACTAACCGACGACCAAATCGTTGCCCGATTAGCGGGCGTCGAATTGGAGATCGATGAGTTAGAAAAAACGGTCGAAACACGGCGAGATAGCTTGGTTCACATGCAAGCGATGATGGATGCGTTGGGGCAAGTCATCCAGCGGTTTCGCGCGTTACAATTCGATTCGTCTCGATCGCAGTTCGTCGGCACACTCGATGTATTGGACGATTTGTACCGGGCCCGCGACGTGAGTGATGTGAACGGTTTGTGGGAACGCATCCGGTCGGCTCAACGCTGGGGGCCGACCGCAGCCGAAAAGATCACCCAAGCGGCAACACATCCGATGTCGCAAGTATTAATCAACGCGATGGCTCATGCGGCTGGCGGTGCGATGCAGGCCCATGCACGACGCGCCGGCCAACGTCGCGGGCGAAACCGAGTGATGTGGGACAGCGATGACTCCAGCGGTGACCATCGACGTCGGCGTTAGCTAAAAGTCGATTGGGGGCACCATGTGGGATCGGCTTCTAACCTGTCGATGATGCATGACAGACTGGAAACCGATCCCACTTTCTTTACCGACGTCCCGAGACGTCGGGCGACATTGCTAAGTGAGATCCAGCAGTCCTTGGCAAACCAAGTGCGTATGGGTGACGTGCTTGCTTTGAATATGAGGCGAGATCACCGCAGCATCGCCACCACAGAGGATCACGACGGGCGGCTGCGTCGTTTCACTGGAACGCTGGGAATGGAGACGCTGGGAATCGAGACGCTGGGAATAATAGGCGATCAAGCGGTCGATCGACGCGGTGACACTCGTCAACACCCCGAGCCGGATCGCGCCGACGGTATTGCGTCCTGGAATCGAGACGACGTCCGAATTCTGCCAATCGATCATTGGCAGTGCCGCAGTCCCCATCGTCAATGCGTTGGTCTGCAGGGTTAATCCGGGCAAGATTGCTCCGCCGGCAAACGCGCCCGCGGCGTTGACCAGATCGACGGTCACGGCACTTCCCGCGTCGATCACGATCAACGGAGCGGTGTAGCGATTGTGTGCCGCAAAGGCGCTGAGTAATCGATCGATTCCCAATTGGGCCGGTGATTCGACGTCAATCGGCATCGGCACATCACGGTACGAGATCAGACGTCGCGTGGACTCGGGAAACGACCGCTCGATTTGTTTGCACAGCGGATCCGAAGCACGCTGATTGACGCTAGCGATTCGCCACTGCCATGCTTCACTCACCGCTTCACTGCGAGTCTGTTCGCGTACCCAATCGACAATCGATTCGCACCATTGCGATCGATCCAGTGCAAAGGAGCGGTGAATCCAATCAGGGTTTGCTGCGTCCGCAGCCTCTGTTTCCACAGCCAAATCATTGCTGCAGAGCGATAATTTCACTGCCGTGTTACCCACATCGACCGCGATCACGCCGGCCGGCCGCTTCACGTCGCATCCTCCGACTCTGACTTGGCTTTTTCCTGCGATGCCTCGAGGTCAAAGTCGGTCGCTTGGTTATCGTCGGACATCAATGCCGTCGGTCCTGCCAGGTGAGGTGGCAAGCGTCGGCGAGGCTTTTCAGGCTGGTCCGCCGTCGATTCGCTAACACGATCGGTCTTCTTCGACTTGGCAGCCAAAGCGGCTTCGCGTCGTTTTTGCACTCGAGCCATGATCTCGTTTTTCAGCTCCTCAAGCCCCTCGCCGTTGAGTGCACTAATCATGTGGACATGTTTGCCAGTCACTTCGGCAAGCGTTTGGCGTAATTCTTCGGCACCTTCCATTTCCGATTTGCTGACCACCACGATCTCTTCACGCTCCCCGAGCGACGCATCGTACTGAGCCAACTCGGCGCGGATCGCTTGATAGTTGTGCAGCGGTTCGGTGCCATCGGTGGGCGAGGGTTCAACAAGATGGACTAACAACCCCGCTCGTTCAACGTGACGCAGAAATTCGTGACCGAGTCCGATGCCTTCGCTCGCCCCTTCGATCAATCCTGGAATATCGGCCAACACAAACGATCGTTCAATTCCGATCTCGACGATGCCAAGATTGGGGTGTTTGGTGGTGAACGGGTAATCGGCGATCTCGGGACGGGCGCTTGTGATACGGCTCAGCAGCGTGCTTTTGCCGGCATTTGGCATCCCGACCAGTCCGACGTCGGCGATCGATTTGAGTTCGAGAATCACATCACGAGACTCGCCCAATTCGCCCATCGTTTTTTCGTACGGAGCGCGGTTGGTGCTCGATTTGAAGGACGCATTGCCGCGTCCCCCTTTGCCGCCTCGAGCGACGACGAAACTTTCGCCCGGCTCGGCCAAGTCCTTGATGACAAATCCGTTTTCGGCATCGATCACGGTCGTTCCCGGAGGAACAAACAATGTTTGATCTTGGCCTCGACGGCCGTTTCGCATCGAGCCTTGTCCCGGTTGCCCTTTGGTGGCTCGATACATCCGCCGGTTTGCAAACGCCGCCAGCGAGTTCACACCGTCGCGGGCTTCCAGAATCAAACTGGCGCCGTCCCCCCCGTCGCCTCCGTCAGGGCCACCGCGTGGAACGAATTTCTCTCGGCGGAAACTCATACAGCCATCACCACCTTTGCCGGCGTGAAGCTCGATTCGAACGCGATCAACGAACATGTTGGGGATTCTTACAGAACAGAAAACGGCTGACCCTAGTAAAATGAGGGCCAGCCGCGGTTGGATGGTGGCAACGCGCCGCGTTCGAAAGCCAAGCGTGCTTCGGGATTCTGCCGAGAAAGTCGACGGACTTTCGCAGGGGGTGAAACACGCTTTTAGTCGATCATGCAGCTAAAACGCATCCTATCTGAAAATCCAGCGATAGTCGAGTCGCTCGTCCAGCCCGTAGTGCTCTAACACGTACTTCTGTTCCTTCGCTTTCTCGTAAGCAGGAACGCCAAACCGAATGGTGTCGAGGTTCTGAGCGATGGCGTCGCCAGGGCGATAGAAGTTCAACTGTAGTGCCTTCTTGCGATACGGCGCATCCGAACCTTCGCCATCCTGCTGGAACGCGTTGGTCAAACCGAAAACGTCGACGGAAAAGAAGTCCAGCTTCGGATCAACATCCTCCCACGTCGCCACGCCCCATACGCCCGGTGCTGCGGGATCGCTGGTTCGCGGTACATCGACGCGTGAAATTTCGACCGTGTTGTACAGCGGAGCGGTGATTTGTTCGCGAATCGCAATCTTCTCTTTCGCGGTTGGCAAAATTCGATCGAGATAACGCTTTCCGGTAATCCGGTTGTTCAACACCAACATGGGAAAGACGCGGCGTGATTCGTAGCTGACCGATTCAATCCGCTCGTAAACATCCTTGCCGCCAATTTCGTCTGCGGCAGGACGCAAATCGCCACCGAGATAGCGGACGCGAAAGACCATATACCAGACCAATTTTCGTTGCAGTCGCCCATCGGCACGCGGCACATCGATCAGGATTTGGCGAAGGGGTTTGAAGGCGAATTCGAAACAATAAATCTCACGTCGCAAGAACACCTGCTGAGCCATTTCGGCCAACATTCGGCTGCGTGGATCAAAGTGGGGTGTCCCTTCGGGGTGCGAATCGCCACCCCACAGGATCTCGGGATGCCCGTCCAGCAAGGTCTGTAGCGTCAACGGTCCGTCAAACGTTTCCACAGGATCCGGCGCGGGCGGGATCACAGTCACCACGCCCGGAGCGAACTTGGTCTGCTCGGTCGAAGAGGGATCTTTCACAGCATCCCCCGCTTCGTTGGTCGCCTCTTGTGCGAACGTATTGCTAAAAAAGGCGAGACAAAGCCCGGAGGATAAAATGGCTCGACGAGAAAACATATTCATACCATCGGTGTGGTGAGGAATTATTACGGCTATGAGATTTCAAATCTGGCAATTTGGACGACGATTACCGCACGTCGCTTGCCGAGGAAACCGGCGAGTCGTCATCGCGATCGGTTTGGATCTTCGAGCGGGTTGCGATTTCAACATGCTCTTCCGCGGCGACACTGGGATCACGGAACCGCAGTGTCTCGCTCAATTGTACATGCGAGCCGGCAAAATCGTCGACGGAATCCCCTTCCATCGTAAACGTCGCGAGCACACGACGGCCCGAATCGTCGGAAAAATGCTGAATAATCCAGCGGATGGGCACCTCTTGAACCGCGCCACGAGCGATCACCGTCAACACGCCAAGCCCCTCGTCATTGACCGTTTCATTGGCAAGTTCCAGCTGCACTAACTGCTCACCCAACGTCTTTTTGACGTCTTCCTGCAACGCTTCGATCGTCCACTGTTTGCCTTCCTCGAGTTTTGAAAGGCGACGAAAATCGCACTGTGCGATGCTGCGATCGTTCTCGATCATTCGCATCATCGCCACTCCGCGAGAATCGGTCATCATCCGCCAACGTCGATCCATCCGAGTGGAAATCCCCACTTGGTCGCTCTGCAATTCCACCAATAAATGAGTGGGATCCACCGCCGCGGTGACGTCCATCGCCGGCGGCCTGACAGGCATCTTGATCGGTTTTGTAAGCGGTTGCCGAACCATCTTGATCGTCGCCGCTACGTCAAATCCAGGAACCGCAATGCCGATTTCGCGGGTCTCGTGCACCGCCATCGCAAACCAAGTGGTGACGCCCGCTTTGCGGTCGAACGTCATCTTGCCCACCACACGAATTTTCGTCGGGACGCCTTCGACGCTGCCGTCGACGTTGCCGCGAATTTGAATGCGGGCATCGGCCGAGGTGACAGAGACCACTTCAGCCTTGACTTCGCTCTGTTCGACCGACGTCAGGTTCAACAGATAACGCATCAATTCGGAATCGATCACGTATTGGTCGCCCACGACGACCGCATCGTTTGGCAGCATCCCGTCCACAGCGACGCTTGAAACCGGAACACGCAACAAACCGAGTTCGTCGTTCGTCAGCGATTTCGTCGTCGAGTATAAGACCTCTGGCAACGTGTCCCGTCGCAACATCATATGTGCCACGGCCGAGCGCAATTTCGAATGACGTTTCAGACCATTCAGCTCATTGATGCTGGCGGCTTCGTGATAGAAACGCTCGGTCGCCGTGACAAAGGAACCGACCTCTGCGTCGCTGGGCAATCGATAACGTTCTTCGTAGTCAAAAACCGCTTCGCTTTTGAGCGGTACCACCATCGCTTTCTTTCGCGACACCAACGAGTTGGCGGGAACGTTGACATTCCCTTCAACATCCAGCTCCATGCGAACGCGGAACAATTGCGAATCGGCACGGACCGCAAGCGTCACCGGCTCGCTGACTTCCTTTTCGACCTGGCTCGACGACGGTTCTTCAGCCTGGGCCATTGCGACCGAGACCGAACTGGCTGAAACCGCGGTGCCTGCGATCAAAACCGAGGCCATTCCTAAGAACTTTCGCCGACTTGCGGTGTTTTCGCGGGTCAGGGCGTTCGAAAGAATTTGGCGTGACATATCCAACCTATTTCAGTATCCAGAGTTAATACGATCTTCGAAAACCATTGCTACCATGGCGAGTGGCGGTTCCGAAATCCGCGCTGCGTAGCGCCCACCTTGCCTTTGTTTGATCGACCATCCTGAGGGGGACAGCTAAGAAAAAACCGGCACAATCCACAGAAACGGCGCAATGCGGCTGAGAAAGATGCGGCTGAGAAAAGACTCGCTCAATCGTGCCACGCCGCGAGAAGAAAAGATGACAGCCATCCGCAAGCAGCAATAACTACAATCCGCAGAGCAGGGTCGACAACGGACACACCCCTCTGTAGCATTAGGCGGTCGATCCTATGAAGCCTGCGGTCTCGTAATGAGACGAGATAGCCATCGGCGGGACTAAACTTGCAAACATTTCGAAAATTTTACAATCGAACTGGACTATTGGCGGACAGATCCCCAGAACGGGTATTCTGCTGGAGGAACGCTAAAGCCTTGCAGGCGAACATGTTTCGCTAATTTTTCGAAAGATTTTTGTCTGAATCAGCTCACTTTGGCCCCAAATTTCCTATACATCTCCGTTGGTCAGTTAGCCGGTAGGTCGTTTCGAGTGCGAAGGCACATCCAAAGCGGATTTTGCGTGAAATTGCCAAATCCTTAGAAAAAAGTGAACATCCGCCGGATTTAATTGGTCAGAAGTGGAAACGTAGTGTGCGTTTTTCGCGTACTATGAGTGAATGCCAATGGCAAGGAGTCGTTGGTGGTTTCGCAAAGTGAAGTGCGGGTTGGAAACTTTCTTTCCAACTGCGTTTTTCGGCAGCGAAGCAAACAGTATCTTGCCCTACGGATAGGGTGATACCCGGGCAACACCGGTACGAAGTCGAGCGATCCGCCGGGGTCGCAGGGAATTCAATCGACACCACGTACCATAGCACTGGGAAGGGAATGGCGATGCACGAAGAATATCGCGACGCAAAAATTCAGGAACTCCGAGATCAGCTGACTCGATTTGCCCCCAAGGCAAAAAAGGTCGAGCAAGCTGCTCTTGCAGAAAAGCTCTGCAGCGAGATCGAGCCGAATCGGCCGTACTCGTTTGATTACCTCTGTTTCCGCATCACGAATTATCGTCCCGAAAAGCCAAGTCGACATAACGTCGAGGCGGTGGATCTGAAGCACGATCTACATTTGCTGATCGAAGACCTCAGTGATTCGGCCGACGTGGCAGTGAACGAGTTCAGTGAACCGGTCCACACCGTCGACGACCTGAGTCGTTTGTTCAGCGTTTCCACCAAAACGATCAGCCGTTGGCGAGATGCCGGTTTGGTCAGCCGCCGGCTGCTATTCGGTGGACGAAAACGTGTCGGTTTTCTGCACAGCAGCGTGGAAGCCTTTATTGCCAATAACCGCGAAAAAATCCGTCGCGGCGAACGTTTCAGCCAGCTCAGCGATGATGAAAAGAGCGAGATGGTTGAACGCGCCCGTCAATTGGTCGAAGGCGGAGCGAGTTTGTCCGATGTCACTCGGCAATTGTCCGAGCAGATGAATCGCAGCCCGGAAACAATTCGCTACACGCTGAAGAACTTTGATGCCGATCACCAGTCGCTGGCGATTTTCCCCAACCATCGTGCGACGTTGACCGACGACGACAAACGCGCCATTTTCAAATTGGCGACCCAAGGTGCATCGGTGTCCCAATTGTGCAAACGTTTCAAACGTACGCGTTCAAGTATCCAGCGGATCTTGTTGGACATGCGGATGCAGCACGTGATGGAGTTGCCGTTGGACTACATGTACAACGAAGACTTCGACGCACCGGCACGGATTCTCGAAGCTCGCGAAGCCGAAATTTTGGCGCCGCTTCCCGAAGCCACCACGCCGCCACGCAAAGTCCGTGTGCCCAGCGGATTGCCAAGCTACTTGGCCGCGTTGTACGACGTGCCGCTATTGAATCGCGAACAAGAATACCACTTGTTCCGCAAGATGAATTACTTGAAGCACAAGGCGAGCCGATTGCGAGACAGCCTCGAAACGGCCGGTGCATCGCGTACCGCAGTCATGGACCAAATCGATTCGCTGTACGAAGAAGCGGTCAAAGTGAAGAACAAGATCGTGCAGAGCAACCTGCGTTTGGTCGTCTCGATCGCCAAGCGTCACGTTGCCAGCAGCGATGACTTTTTCGCCTTGATCAGCGATGGCAATATGTCATTGATTCGTGCGGTGGAAAAATTTGACTACTCACGTGGCAACAAATTTAGCACCTACGCTTCATGGGCCATCATGAAAAACTTTGCTCGTACGATTCCGAGCGAGTTCAAGCATCGCGATCGATTCCGCACGACGACCGAAGAATTGTTCTTGTCGCGTCAGGACGATCGGCTCGACCCCTATGCCGAAGAAACCGTACAGCGTTCACGGCAACGCGAGCTGTCGAAAATCTTGGACCGCTTGGACGAACGCGAACAGAAAATCATTACAGCTCGCTTTGGCCTCGGACGTGGCAACGAACCGCTCACGCTAAAAGAGGTCGGTGACGAGATGGGAGTGACGAAAGAACGCATTCGCCAACTCGAAGTACGAGCGCTGATGAAACTGCGTGAAGCCGCGAACGAAGCGAAGATTGATGTCGAGCTCGGCTCGTAAGCCCCCGCTCAATTGAAGCCCCCACTCAATTGAAACCCACTGTTGAATCAACCTCCCGCTGCGAAACAAGTATCGCAGCGGGAGGTTTTCGTTTGATCATGACGAACGTCGTCCCGGCAACCGCACTGCAAAACAGACTTCGCAGCGATTGCGAGCCAGTTGGCGAATTTGAATGTCGGTCGCCCCCCACGATTCAACCTTTCTTCGCCACGATTCGATTCGCTCGGCAGCGTCGTAATCCCCTAGCTTTAACGTGATCAATAGACCTCGAAAATTGCTGTTGCGATTAGTAACAATATTGGCAACGGTTGCCAGCGTTTGGTTCGGTGTGACGCTGGAATCGACCAGCATCCATTTCGCGCCGCGGAACTCGCGGCGAGGCAGATCATCGGCGCGGGCGACAATGTGGCGAAAACGCGGATGTTCGGCAATTCGCGGGTCCATTTCGGCTGGATCGATCCCGATCACATCCATCCCTAGTTCCAGTAGCCGGCCGCAGGCGCCACCGGGAGCCGACCCGATCTCGACGGCAAGATCGCCTCGCTGCATCTCAAACCCACTCCACTGGATCGCTTCGGCCGCTTTGTAATAGGCACGCGAAACCGGTTCCTCGGCCAAATCGATGGGCTGGATTCCTCCGGGCCATCGCGTTGGCCACGTTTCGGCTTCATGCGTGCCGATGAACCAATGCGAGGGTTCAAGCAGCACGATATCGAGAATCTTTTCGCCGGGCTGGGCGACACGATTGGCAGCATCCGAGCGAATCCAATCCGCGCCGATCTTTGCGTAGATCTCCTCTGCAATCGCTCGCGAGACTTCATCGATTTCCGGCTCAAAATCGAAGCGACCGATCGGGGCACGATCTTTGGGCCACAGATGCAATTGGTCAAAACGGAACTCGGCGGGATAACGCTCATCCAGCAATCCGCGGAGCGTTTGGATCAGCGACGCTCCATCGGTTCCGCGTGCTTGGCCCAGCGAAGCCGACGACGTGCGGATAAAGATCCCTTTGGGCGGCGTGCGAGCTTCGTCATGCTTGGCGGTGACAAATCCCGGCCGCGAAAACGCCAGTCGCCATCCTTCGGAAACGATCGATTCTTTGACCGCTTTTTCGGCACCGTAGGCGCAACACATCATTGCAAACGAAGGGCCTGTGGAGGTCGACGCGGTTAAGGCTTTCTTATTCACTGCGATACTTTTCGTTTGGACGTTGCCGGGGGGCGGGGATAGGTTGCGGGTGGATCACGCCGAAATGCTGCGAGTCGTTCTGCGACGCCAGGAATCAGTTTCGCCGCGTTTTCATGATAAATTTTCTTGAGCACGTCGTCCGGCAGATCAATTCCATCAATCGTCCACATGCCTTGCGGGGGAGGCACTTTTTCACTGTACGGAAAGTTTTCGTCACGCGTCTCAAAGAACCGCCAATAGTAGCGGAGCCTGGCTTCGGGCCATGGGCCATCGGTCCCAAACAGGATCCGATCGGCATAACGAATCATAAAGTCGCGTGACGTATACGGTTGACGTCCTAGTTCGTTGATCCGCGACGCAGGCTCGACCCAAAGATTGGGATAGGTGTCCAACCACTCCGCGACGGACGCCAAGTCTTCGGCGTTGTTCGCCATATGAGCACCGATGAACTGCGTTTTTGGATGTCGTGCGATCACACGATTGCGATCGGCGAGCAGCGAATCACGCGACGGGAACTCATCGCCATGAAAGCTCCAATTGGGGTGACGACTGAGTTCTTCCCAGCGTTCATTCGTTTCGTCGATGGGATCAAAAAAGGCGGCGGGATCGGCGGTGTGAATGATCA
Organism: Rhodopirellula maiorica SM1; assembly: GCF_000346295.1. Lineage (GTDB taxonomy): Bacteria > Planctomycetota > Planctomycetia > Pirellulales > Pirellulaceae > Novipirellula > Novipirellula maiorica. The sequence goes on from NZ_ANOG01000697.1 coordinate 15,372, forward strand.
CGGGGATCCCTAACTCGCCGCACGTCTGCCAAATCGGATCCCAGCGAGGATCGTCGATTTTGATCAGCGATCCGTCCGGATTTTTGTAGCCGAGACCGAATCGTTTAAATAGTTTCAGACCACTGACGCCTTTGCTCACCGCGTCACGCAGCTTTTCACTGGTCCGCTCGGCGAAACCACGACGGTGGCAATCCCAACTAGCCGGATCATCGGCAGCCCCGTCGCCTTGCCAATCGATGTTGGCATAAATCACAAAGCGATCGCGATAATCGGTCCAAAGTTCTTTGATGTGTGCATCGAGCTGGCTACCCAGCTTGCCGTCCAACGACACACACACGGCGATCTGGTTGCGATCCATCAGTTTGACAAAGTCGTCGATCGCCTGCGAATTTCCCCGCAACTTGTAATAGAAGTGGGTGTGCACATCGACCACGGGAAACGCGGCGTGGGTGCGAGGATGCGACGGGACGCGAAGCTGGCTTCGGGGGCGAAAATTTCGCAATAAAAGTTCTCGGCCCTCACGCCCGTCCAGCGGAGCATCCGAGGGGGCAGGGGGAGTAGCCGAGGGGGCAGGGGATGTGGTGTTTTCAATCGATTCAGGCGACTGTCCGTCGGCAATGGACATTGACATCAAGGCGACAAACACGCTAAGCGCCGCTGAAATGATCGGCGGCAACGCGGGGGCTCTTGAACTTGTGAAAAGACGCAGGTTTATGAAGAAATTTTTTCGCGTCCGAGTGATTGGTATGTTCTTGCGGCGGCACCACGTTTGGGCGGCAGTCATACGAACATTCTCCGGTACAATAACGTCGTCTAAGTTAGCCATCATCGTCTTGGGTCATTGAATGTCATTGGTTGGTAAACACGGGTGAACATGGATCGAACGGAGTACCAGACGGCAGGCGGCCAATCGGCAAGCCAAAAACTGTCGCTAGAGGCCACCACGCCCCCCGCGGAAGTGCCTGGCTATCGGCTGCAGCAATTCCTAGGCGCCGGTGCGTTTGGCCAAGTTTGGGTCGGACTCGATTTGAACACCGGACGCAGTGTGGCAGTGAAATTTTATCTGCACCGCGGGGGTGTCAATTGGTCGCTGCTTAGTCGCGAAGTCAAAAATCTGGTCCAACTTTCCGCGGATCGCCACGTCGTGCAAGTGCTGGAGGTCGGTTGGGATGCGGTTCCACCCTATTATGTGATGGAATTGGTCACCGGCGGATCGCTCGAAGACTTCCTTGAACATAACCACCAAATGCCGGTAACCGAAGCGGTCGACATGTTCCGCAAAATCGTGGTGGGGCTGAACCATTGCCACGGCAAAGGGGTGCTGCACTGTGACCTGAAACCCGCCAACGTTTTGCTTAGTGACGACAACGAGCCCCGTTTGGCCGATTTTGGGCAAAGCCGGATGTCGCATGACCAGACTCCGGCGCTGGGAACGCTGTTTTACATGGCTCCTGAGCAAGCCGATCTGAACTCCAGCCCCGACGCACAGTGGGATGTGTACGCCGCGGGTGCCATTTTGTATCGGTTGCTGACGGGCACACCGCCGTATCGTGACGAAACTATCGTGGGCGAAATCGATACCGCCGGATCGCTGCCCAAACGACTCGAGCGGTATCGCGAAGCCATCCAAAAAAGCGATCCTCCCAACGACCACTTTTTAGTCCGTGGTGTGGACCGCATGTTAGCCCGGATCGTAAACCGCTGTCTCGCTCCGAATCCGGCTGATCGCTACGAGAATGTCCAGCAGATTCTGCAGGACCTGAATCGTCGCGACCGTGTGCACACGCGTCGCCCGCTAATGCTGCTGGGTATCGTCGGCCCGCTGCTGGTTTTGCTAGCAACGGGAATCTTTGCCGCTCGCAGTGTCGAGCATGCCAGCCAGAGCACGATCAAGGCGCTTCGCCAAGAAGCGTTTGGCAGCAATCAATTGGCGGCTAAGTTTGCCGCGCGTACGCTCGAAAGCGAGATCGAACGCTACTTTCAAGCCGCACGGACTGAAACCCGTGGTCAGGAACTTCGCCAACTGCTGCAAGAATCATTCAACCACCCCGAGATGAAAACGGCACGCGAGATCATTGGATCCTCGCGAAGCAGCCAGGCCGAGAAAATCGCCGCTCGCGAGTCGATCCTTGACGCGGAACCTCGGCTCGAAATTGACCGTTGGCTGCGTGAACGGTTGCAGCGGTACGATGATCCATCTCCCTCGTCACGCCGGCCGCGGTTTGCCACGATGTTCATCACCGATGCAATGGGAACGATCATCGGGATCGTCTACGACGAAGCCATCCCGCGATCGCAAAACAGTGCGGGACGCAACTTTGCGTTTCGTGGCTATTTCCACGGCGGACGTAACGATCTGAGCCCTGAAACGCCACCCGAGACCATTGCCCCGCTCGAACGAGCTCACTTGTCTGCTGCGTTTCAAAGTACGGCGACAGGGCTTTGGAAAATCGCGGTGAGCACGCCGATTTATTTCACCGACGACCACACTCGTCCTGATGCGGTGTTCGTGGCCACAATCAATCTAGGTGATTTCCAATTGCTGCAAAGTGAACAGGGAGCGAATCAGATCGCGGTGCTGATCGAAGCACGCGAGGGACCGATGCGAGGCACCGTGCTGCAACACCCTTTGATGGACCAGCGGCGTGAAGCAGGCGAAACACTGGCGGGTGAAAAATTCCAAGTCGACGCCAAATTGATCGACCGTATTATGGAAGGCGGCGATGTCGATTATCACGACCCCGTTTCCAACTGTGTCGACGGCAAACCGTACGCAGGCGACTGGATCGTCGCAATGCAGCGAGTGGAATTGCCCGATCCCGAAAGTCTTGAATATCCGCCGGGCAGCGAGATCCCCAAAGAGACCACTGATCTATTGGTGCTGGTTCAATACCGACTTTCAAAAGTCATGGCACCGGTCGGCCAGATGCGTTCGGTACTGCTGACCGAAGGAGCCTTGGCAATCGTCACGATCTTGTTTGTCACCATCGTCTTATGGATCTTCGTGCAACGCACCGGCGAATCGCGGGTTGCGTCGGAAACCGTGCCGGATAAAGACACCAGCGATCGAACCGGAATGACCGAGACTATCGCGGTTTGATCTTCCCGCAGCATGAGTTCATTTGCTTGAAACAAGAATACTTCAAAAAAGGTTTGCAATAGGAAACAAGATGGTTGACCCCAACAAGGATGTCGAACAGCCGAGCGAAGAGAACGCTCCGATGCAGCCCGAACCACCGGACAACGACCAAGGAAATAGCGATTCCGACAGCGACGTGCCGCAAAACAGCGAAGTCACGCAAAACAGCGACGTGGTGACGGGCAGCGACGTGGTCAACAGCAGCGACAACCGTACGCAGCTGCCCGATGACGACGACGCGCAGTCGGCTGAGGAGTCTTGGAGTGATGATTCCGAAGAACTGTCACTCGATGATCTCGGAGCGGCTTATGCTCGAGCCGCTGCCAAACATGATCCCGAAGCCTTTGCTCCCAGCGAGGAGGACGACGAGGCCGCGAACTCATCCTCAGGCGATGAGCTCGAAGCGGCGTTTGATGACGATGCCGAGTCCGAAGAAGACGAATTAGTCACGCCCGAGGCGATCATCGAAGGGGCCCTATTTATTGGTCATCCCGAAAACAAGCTGATTACCGAACAGCGACTCGCTTCACTGATGCGCGAGGTCACCCCCGAAGAAGTGGTCGAATTGATCGAGAAGCTAAACCAGTCGTATCGCGACGCCGACCAAGCACTGCGAATCATTCGCGACGACCAGGGCTATCGGATGACGATCTCACCAGAGGTCGAGAAAGTGAAGCGATCGTTTTTGGGCAAAATCCGCGAGGCCAAACTCGCCCAAGCTGCGATCGAAGTCCTGGCGCTTGTCGTCTACCAACCCGGCATTTCGGCCCAAAAAGTTCAAGACCAGCGCGGCCGTGAATGTGGCCCGCTACTAAGCCAACTCGTCCGTCGTCAACTGCTCAGCATCGAACGCAAAGTCCCCGAGGAAGGCGGCCGCGCGGTTCCGCACTATTACCCGACCGAGCGATTTTTGACGCTCTTTGAACTCGAATCACTCGACGATCTGCCACAAGTCGAAGAAGGCCTGCGTGGCGTGACGTAAGCGATCGATCAATCGCCATCCCCGGGTTCCCAATGAATTGCAGGCTCACGATCGACGATCGTACCGACGTTTTCCACTTGCGAGCCGCGGCACGTTAAACTGAAACCATGAGTTTCACTCCCAACGACGATCGTGATTCGTCCCGCATTACATCGCCCCCCAGTTCGGCGGCCTCAAAAGTACGACGTTCAGGCGTACTGAAAATTTTGGCGGGCGTGATATTTTTCGTTGCCGTATTCGCTTTCTATGCAACCTTTATCCCTTCGCCGCGTGTCGCACGCGGAGTGCTCAGCGTCACTGCGGATGACGCCTCAGACAATGGCTACCGCCAGGTTGGCGAGGTTTCAGACCAAGCTGCGTTGTCGGCAAACGCAGTCACGCTCGAAGCCTCCCACAACGTATCCACGGTTTCTACGTCCAGCAGTTCCAATGGCGCTCGTTTCTTTGCACGCTCGCTCGCGATCTATAACGAAGGCACCCATCTGTTGATGGAACGAGTCGGGCTCGATGTTTTCGAAACGCTTCGCGACCAAGAACGTTTTGACACGCTGCATTACGTGCCCGCTGGCGAACGACTCGCGGATGGCGGACCTCTACCCGAAGTCTTTGTCACACTCAATATGAAATCGTGGAAAGAACAGGGGCTGCCGGGACACAAGACCTATGATGGCGAGTTGGTGGTGACGCTTGGAAACCAGTATCGAGGATCGAGCCATCACTACAGCACCAATACCACACCGCCTCAGGTGAGTTTTCGATCGCAAATGAAGATCGAATATCACGCGACCCAAACAGGATTCGAAACGTCGGGCGCCCGCTATCAAGCGGTCAGCCGGGATATTGCCAAAGAGATCGTCAAGCGGTTCGGAAAACTGTTGGACGACATGGCCGAAAAACACTCCGTGCCAGGCAACATTCCCGATGCGTTCTATCCCACCTATGTACCGCCGCCGGCATTTGATTTCGTCGAAGTCCTGAAGGCTGAAAAGAGAGTCGACGGGCATTTGTTCATGTCGCCGACCGAGGCGGTTTGGCAAGTGACGAACGGGGGATCAACGCAAGACACCATCGCCACGGTGATCGAATCGTTGAGAAAATTGGGCTGGGACGTCTCCGATAATAATTCACAGAATGATTACTTGCGGGCAACCCACGGCAACGAGGTCGTGACCGTTTTTAGCGAGAACGATGGCTTAGGAGCTTCACTCGTCGATGAACAGAAGCAACCGAGCGTGTTCGTTGTCTACCGTCGCAGCATGAGCGAAAAATCGTTCGCCGAAGCGATCAAGCAATTGATCCAGTCGGACGCGAGTGAGTCCACGTTGTTGATGTTTCAACAGCGATGGTATCGCTACCCAGAACAGATTGGCCAGTTCTTCGAGAAGCATCATCCAACCCATCCCGACACATGGCTACAGCTGGCGCGTCTTCACAAAACGTCCGACCCCGAGGCAGCGATACAGGCACTGCTGAAGGCAACGGCGCTGCAACGCATCACCGCCCAGCAATCTGCCAACACGTCAATGAAGAAGCTGGCCGAAGAGTTGGGGATGGAAGAGCTGCCCAAGCAGATCTCGGATGCGACGATCACGTCACTCGGATTGAACAAGTTAACGAGTCCTGGCGAATTGGAATTGATGCTCAGCGATGACGGGCAAGCGATCATCTATCTCGGTGAACGCAAGGACCGGCAAACGTGGCTCCTGCTTACGCCCGCGCCCAAGCGAGGTTCCGGTGCCGAGCGTCCGCTGCGAATTCAAACATTCCAGCTCGGTAAAGGTGTCACCAGCCGAAGTACTCAGACGGTCGGCGACCTAACAACCGAGCAAGAGCGGATTTATGCAACTCGCGCCGGCAAAAATGACTCGCTCAATATTTCCAGCGTTCCGGCTCCCGAACCAGGCCGCTACCGCCTGAAACTACAGCGCACCGCAAACTGATCGAACGCAGGAATCATTGGTGAAATCCCATCAACCGTTTGGGCGCTAGCGGCTTGTTGTTTTAGTGAGCCGCTCGCGCGTCAGCGACCGGGTTCCACGCATTCCCGGTGCCTTACGGCACTCGGCTCACCAATGTGATTTGCATTTCGCTTAAATCAACAAGCAGCTAGCCCCGGTTCCGGTGCGCCGTTTCTGAAGGGGCGGTTCGTTGAGTGACGGAACGGTGACTAGCGGCAAAACCGCCAACGCTGTGACGCATTCTTTCGTAGCGAAACTCGCTGAGAGTTTCGGTTTCGGCTGCCTAATTGGCTTCCGACTCAGCGGCAATCTCTAGCCATACCGGTTCTTTCGCTGGCATCGGCACGGTGATACGAACATTCTGAATCACGGGACCGCCAGGAATGGCGAGCATGGTTTGCGGGAATTCGGCACCACCCTGTATCTCGACCGTGATTCCGTTTTCATCGCTCTCATCGCTCTCATCGGCAGTAGGCAGCCACCAGACTTGGCGATTCGGAATGCCTTCGTATTGCCAATTTCGACTCAGTCCCAGCGGATAGTTTAATTTCGTTGCGTCGGCAACATCCGTGGTCAGATTCAATCGCGTCATTTTGCGTTGACTTCCTGGCACGGCGACTTGCGGTAACCGCGTCACCGATATCTCTCGCCAGCCAAACGGTTCGTTGACCGATCCGCTGCCGCCGGCAAGTTTCGCAAAATCGATATCGGGATAGAACGCTGAAAGCGGCTGACGCAAAGGCTTGCTCGACGTGTCTGTAACGCTCTGCGGATCGGGAACCATCTCGATTTCACGCCAATGGAATTTCGCATCAAAACGCGTGACCAATTGGCATGCTTTCATCGCGGGACTGTCGGGGGCCGAGTGAGGCAGAAAACCAACCCGATCCGGATGCGCCGCATCGAAGATGATTTCCACGATCGGCTTGGCACCCGAAGGGAATGCTTTGAAGTGAGCAAAGATCCGCATCGTCTTGCCATCCTGCTGAATCGCATTCTCGGTAATCAATTCATGCGAAAAGCTTTCGTCGTATTGCTTGGGCGCGACGATCGATTCCCGCAGTGAAACAGGAATTCCATCCGAAAGATTTGCTTGGGCTTCAGGGATTTCAGCGGCGGCCCCTTCGCTGGCGAGGATAGGGCGGACCGAGATGCCCAGCGGACAATACGGATATCCGCGTCGCTCGTCTCCGTAAGTCGAACTCAGCGATGGAACGATGCCAATCAATCCGACCAGATTGGTGCGGTGAGCACGCAAGACCTTGATCCCCTGGCGCCCCCCCGTTCCCTCATAGCCATGTCGTTCTTGTGGCGTGTAAAACACGGGCGAAGGCGGTGGCGTCTGATCTGCAGGCGAGATCCAAAGACAATTCCCCTTGCTGTCGTATTCGTCCGGAATATCAACCGATCCATATTTTTTCAGCGGATGTTTAAGCGAGTACCGCTGCACCTTTAGCTTTAGCGGTTCGTCCAGTGGGTGTGCGGTGGATTCCGTTGCAACATCCCCCGTGCTCGAACTGCCGTAGGACTTGACCCAATCCTTAGGATGATGCTGCTGCAACACGAGATCGTCATCGATAAAAACCTTGCTATGATGCCCTGACACGTCTTCGATGCACTTGAGATGAATAACATGCTGGCCTGTGGGCAATGCAACCGCCTGGTATTCCGCTGGAAAACTAGCCTTGTGAATCGACTCGGTCGCGAACCTCAATTCCAAGCGAGCGTCCTCAGGTACGTTATAGCGCCAACTGTTGATATCGTGCCAAATGCCGGGCAATGAACGAATATTCAGTTGCTGGTCATCGAGGATGACCAATTGGGTCGTCGCCGCTCGCAGCGATGTAATCTTGGACTCGAGCAGCGGAATGTGTCTGCGAGCGAACAGGATCGGCAACCATGCGGCGACCACGGTGGTGAGCAATAGCAACTCGAGTAGCCCAAACCGCGTCCAACGGTGTTTTGCAGGCAGGTTTCCAGCGGTCGGCATCGCCTCGTTTTGCGATGCCGGTGGTGGCGGCGTCGATGCCGAACGATTGAATTGATTCATGGCCGAGCCTCCTGCATCGAATCGGCCGCCCCTTTTGCCCATGCTTCAAACGCGTCTTTGTACTCGTTGCTATGCATGTAAACGACGAAGCCTCGATACAAGTTTTCTTCCGTTTTGCCATTTCGTTTCTTGGCGAGATTCTTTTCACGAATCCGAATCAAACAAATCGCCTCGTCAGTGTCAAAAACGCGAGTGCCAACGTCGGCGGGCACGGGGACATCGATGACCAAATCATCGATAGATTCGATCTTGAAATCGTCGGGCAAAACTCCTGCGCTGGAACTGCCGCCGGAACTGCGACAAAACCTCCATTTCCCGTCGCTGTGGATCAGCGCCATCGTCATGAGCAGCTCTTCGGATTCCATGTTAGAACCTCCCCAGCTTCCGCCCGAACTACCACGGCCCTGCGGCGAGTCTGCGGTCACTAACCCACGCTGAGTTCGAAAAGCCGGTCCATAGTCCGCGGGGATGTGGACGCGGTATCGCCACACATACGCTTGATCCACTCCCGGCGGTATATCGTCGTCCAAAAAAGGCATCGGACAGATGGCTACTTTCGTTGGATCGTCGACCTCCAATTCCCCGGCCTGCGTTCGCAATTTTGCATACGTTCGGCGTAGCTGAGCCAGTTGTCGGCTATATCCAATCGATCCCGCCACGCCGATGATGACTGCCAGCGACAGCGTGATGCGAACAAGCCGAAGCGGTCGTGATCTCGTGGCAAACAAATAAGGCTCCAACAAAACGTCGTGAGGCGAACGGCACAAACGTAAGTATCTAAGTGGCACATCCGGTAGTGGACGAGGCTAAGTTTACTTCAATACGTAGGAGGAGCTACTGAGGTTGTGTGACATCGGCGTCGTCTGTGGCGGGCCACCATTGGTCCAACAAAAGATGGAGTGCTGCGATGCGTTCCGCCTGAGCGGAATCGGCGGCCAGGTTCGATCGTTCCTCGGGGTCGCTGGCGAGATCATATAGAGCCAGCGGCAACGCGGGCGTCGCCGGTCCGGGAACCACCAACTTAAAATCGCCCGCTCGTACCCAGCGTCCGCGGACGTGTCGCGAGGGCTGCCCCAGCGTGACTGCGTCATTGGGGTAAATGGCACCGAAAGCAGGACGTTCGGGCGGCGGTTCTCCGGCGATTGCGGTTGGCATCAAGTCCAGACCACGCATCCGTGGCGTCACCTCGGCCGACAGCCCCACCGCCGACAACACAGTCGGAACGAGGTCGACGGTTTGAACGAGCGGTTGATACTCGCCCGGCGGAACATGACCATCCCAGCGAATCAGAATGGGGGTTCGCAGACCGTCTTCGTACTGCGAGAGCTTGGACCTCGCATTCTGCTGTTCATGCCGCTGCGGGTGTGGACGCAGTCCGTTGTCCGAAACAAACACCACAAGCGTGCTTTCCAGCAAATCCTTACTCCGTAAATGGCTCAGCAGGGCTCCGACGGTTTCATCGAATCTCGCGATTTCGGCATAGTAGGGCAATAGATGCTCCGGTACATCCTTGCCATCGTACAACCGCCGAAACCGATCCGCTGCATCGTAGGGAGAGTGAGGCAGGAACGGTGCGTACCAAACGAAAAAAGGTTGCTTTCCGGCATGCTCGTCGACGAAGTCATAAATCGGTTGCATCGTTTCGCGACCGATGGACAAGCCGACATCGCCGTTACCGTGAGCAACCCATTCGCCGCCGGATTGCTGGCGAGTGCCTGTGATCGGACCGAGCCGATCGGCGGGGCGACCGAGCGTCATGCCATCAGTGAACCCGGCTGTATGGTAATCGCCCTCCCAGTGCTTGCCCGTTTGCAAACATGCGTAACCGTGCCGAGAAAGGATTCGAGGCAGCGTCGGCACGCGTTCGATCAAGTAGTCGCTGGTTGCCCGCGTCGCCTGGTACTGCGCCGCCGACATCTCTCTCATTGCACGCAGCCCCGGAGGTGGGTGATTGAAGTGAATGCCATGCTGATGGGGATAAAGACCGGTCAGCAGCGTCGCCAACGATGGCCGACAAACGCTCATGGGAACATAACCATTCACGTAACATGCAGAACTCGCAGCAAGTCGATCCAGATGCGGCGTGTGCACGAGCGAGTTGCCCATGAAGCCGAAATCACGATAAGACTGATCGTCCGCCAGAATCATAACCACGTTCGGGCGTTCTGCTGCAGAGGCAAAATTCGACGCGATGCAACACCCGATCAGCATACTCAGTAGGCAACCCAGCCGACTCACATAGCACAGCGCGTCGCGGCAGCATGAGGCAGTGCCACTCTTCACCGCGAAGCTGCTTGGTTGAGGGTAGGAGTTTTGCTGCTTCCATGCGGGTGGCGTTGATTTTGTCATGCAAATGAATGCGTTCAAAATGAGGAGACAACTGCTGCAAAACATGCAACCGCAGATCGCGGGAACGAGCGCCATGGGTGGGCCCCACGCAGTTACTAACATACCAGCATTGGCTGCTACACATTGTGGTTGTCGGTCGTTTTGCTATCGTCGCGTTGCGACTTGGCTTGCTTCGTTTTCCCCAACCTCGGACTGGCGTCCGGGCTAGCGTTCAATGCCATCTACTTTGGTAGCGGCACGGCGCGAGCCCAATGCCATCTACTTTGGTAGTGGGACTCGCCAGAGTTCCTGGTGTTTCAACAGCAAAGATGGGAATTCTGGCGAATCCCACTACTTGAGCATCTCCAGTGTTTGCCAACGTAGATGGCATTGGGCGTTGCCCCTCTATACAAAATCGCAACTTCGAAACTTACACGTTCGGGCTGTGATGACCGGGCAAAACAAAACAAACGTTCGCCGCGACGTGATGACATACTGAAAACCAAACCGCTTGGAACGATTCTCGAATGTGTCAGTGGCGTCAAGAACGGCAGCTCGATGAGACCGAAAGTCTTGGCGACTTTCGCTACGAGAAGTCAAGTGACTAGATCAACGTTTCCAGCAATCGGCGTAGCTTTCGCAGTTCCACACGATGATCGAGCCCTTCGATCGGCGACATGTGCACTGTCAACGCGCGATCGTATTTTTCACGTTCCAATTGGGTAACCAACTTTCCGTAATCGACTTCGCCTTGTCCGACGCTGACTTGGAATGCGTCCGGCCGTGTATCGCGGAGATGGACATTGCAAACAAACTTCAGAATCTTGTCCAAGTTCTTGGTGTTTGCTTTGCCCGCAATATAGACGCTCGGATCAAAGGTCACGCCAAGTCCGTCGACATTGTTGCACAACACCATCAACGTATCGGGGTCTTCACTCAGACATCCCAATTGGCAGCGAACCGCCACACGCGCTCCTTCGGTTTCGGCAACCTTGACGAGCTTTTGCAGATGCTCGACTTCTTCATTGAACGGCGTACCAAGCTCGGCCGATGGAACCGTGATATTGACCACCTTGGTCGCTTTGGCGATGCGGCAGATCTCTTTGAAATCGGCGTAGTGCTGATCGCCGGTCGTCGCGAGTTGGACACTGTATCCCGAGATGTCCATACGGTGCGAGCTTCGCAGAATCTGCGCCGCCCGTTCGACGTCGGTCACCAGATCGCTGGGTTTGATTTTCCCGGATTCGTGCAGCGCGATCTCGACCGCAGTGAACTCCAAATCTTGAAGCACTTCGATTGCTTCGCGCAATTCCATCTCGGGCCAACATTCAGTCGAAGCAGCAACAATCATAAGAGCATCCTATCCCGTTGTTCTATCAAGAGCGTATTTACGCGTTTTATTGTTCGTTTTTTACAGCTTACAAAGAAAACGGGTTCCAGCAAAACCCCGTTCACCGCTGGCGAGCAGAGGTTCTAGGAATTGCGGTGTTTCTTGAGCGATTCGCTGACCCGCTTCAAAATGACCCGGTCCTCGTGGCTCAGCGAATCAGGCCCCTGCTCGTGCAATCGCTCGAGGATTTGGTCAAGTTTGGTGGCGTCAACCGCTTCGTCATGCTCACGCTGCAACGCTCGCCGCGCTCGTCGACGGGCATACCAACCCCACAAACGCTCGCTCAGCCGATCGGGCGGTAGCATCTCTTCGTCGGCTTCCTGCTCGCTACGCCGCTCCCACAGCGAATCAACCAACTGTCGCGATCTTGCCACACTCGCCGTTCGTATCAATGCAAATGCTAGCAACACGAACAATGGCCACCGAGGCACAACCAGTGGGTTATCGAACCGCATCGTCGCGATCGCAACGCCGACCATCAGAATACCGATCCCCAGCAACATGCGGTGCAACAAGATGGCGGCGACCGAAGGAGTCAACTTGGGACCGACCGTGACAATGACGGATGCAATCAAATGACGTCCAAGCGTCATCCGCAGCGGGTAGAGCTGCCCGACCGCTTGCAGCCAGAAGAGCCAACCCGAGAAGTGCAGCATCGAATCGGCCGGTGTCATCCCAAGCCCTGGAATCGCGAAGAGTCCTCCGTCCGCCACGGTGGCCGCGGTGTCGGTCGACTTTGCGATCGCAATCAAACCGGCTCCGACCACCACCAGCGATGCAAGTGTCGCGATTGCCGCCGCCAGGGTTCGCTTGGCAGTCATCGCTCCCTGATGCCATCCGATGCCGACCAAACTAAACGAGAGTACGACGTCGCGGCGAACCGCAAACCCCGCATAGATGACGGCTTGGATGAACCAGCCCACGATCCAAACCACCAAGCCCAACAGCGACGCGATCGCAAGGTCACGGTTTGCGGGTCCGCTGCCGACGATCGAGATCACACCGGCGATTGCAGCGGTGGCAAACAAAACCCAATACGACAATGCCAACCGACGCCCCCACAACCTGCCAATCGGCACCGACGCACGGGGCAACTCGGTCGCCACCGGTTCCGTATCGCCATCAGGGTAGGGGGCCATCTTTGGCATCAGAAAATAATCGCACTCGGGGTGGGTGTGGGTTTTAACTGACGAACGAGATTTGACTGGCACGCCGCTGTTGATTGGCACGCCGCTGTTGATTTACTCAAACTCTTAAGCGGATCGAATCGTTTCGCATTCACTACTAGCGGGCATCGGCGTCAAACTACTTTGCTTCGTCGCTTGTTTTGGCAGCAGGTGGTTCACTGATTTCTTGACCAATCGCATAAGCTAACCGGCCGATCATGGCAAAATAAACAAACGCCATTCCCACGGTCAGAAAGATGCCTCCCACCGCAGCAACCGGAGAGGGCAAGGTCGAGGAGACGGCGTAAGTCAAGAATAACGCAAAAAACATAATCGCGGCCGTAAAATAAAGTCCTCCCCAAGCCTCTTGGGCGCGTGTCACACTACGCGCCACCTCGGCCGAAAACGGCGTCAATGGACTGTTGCTATCCAACATCGACAGCAACACAAAGGGAAAGAAAATGTACAGCGACAACATGGTGAGCGCCGCGGTTAGCAACGATTGTCCAAACACAAATTGGGCAAGTCCGTAAACGGGAATGATGGCAAAGCCCGCAGCCGAAAACACCTCGACCAAGTTCTCAATCCAACCCGCTGGATCAAACACGGGCCATTCGCTGACCTTCTCTTCGCCATTGGCAATCGACTGCAGAATGGCAAAGCCGCAGCTGACCACGACCAATCCGAACACGATTCCCGCCGGAACCAAGGCAATCTGCAATACACGCACTTCCGACGCCAGGACCACGATCGCCGGCACCGAAGCGATCAACGATAGTGCGACCCAATGCGCAAGCACGCCGACATCACGAAAGATGCCAAAGATGCTGGCCAACCATCCGCTGATACTAGGGATATCGTCGTCGTGTTTGTAGACGGTCTCTTCGACTCGCGATGCTTCGTCGAGCAATTGTTGGGCGGATTTGCGGTAGGGATCGGAGCGGCGATCGGACGACGAAACCTGGGTTGCCTCGAACGCAAACGTCGCGGCGTTGTCGATGTCGATCTCGACTTTTTTAGGTAACCGCGGAGGCTGGCGGACTCGGATCGGAGAATGACAATCGTTGCACTTGATCGTCTTGCCCGCTTGGCTGGCATGGACCATCCGCTGCGATCCGCATGTCAAACATTGCACACGGTACTCGGTGGCGTATTCGACGGCAGGCTTCTTTGCTCCTAACTCGGCAGCCAAATCCATCTCGTCACCGACGATATTCTCGTCACCGAGTTCGATGACATCGTCGTCACCACCGGAGGACGCCGGTGCGGGATTGACCGGTGTAGGGACAACGGGTGCCGGCCGAGGCGCTCCGACGGGCGGCCGGGAGAGCGCCGGGCGGAGGACGAATGGATCATCCCCATCCTCGATTCCGGCGGATTTCGGTTGGGGGACCGATTCGACCGTAGAGGTAAACTCGTCCAACTCGGCAGCAAACTCTCCGAGCAACGTGTCTTCGTCGGGGCTGGTCGATCGACGCGGCTTAGGTTTCTCGGTTGTAGGAGCCGAGGGTGGGTTCGCTGGAACGGGATCGGTGTCCAGAGTCAACCAATCGTCGGCATCATCGCTGGTCGTCGCACTCAAGCCGGGAGCCAGAAACGCGGCGGCACAATGAGGACACGAGACACGCAGTCCTGCTGAACTATCAGGAATCGATACTGACTTGCTACAGCGAGGACAGATCAAAGATAAGGGCATGGAACACACAGGGCGTTGGCCGAGGCTGGAAAGGAGGAATGTCGAGAACGTTTTGAGACAAAGCCCATCCTCTCATTCTATCCTGCTCGGCGGCTCGCTTCGCGTGGGTCGCCACGATTTTCACCCGATTGGCGGGGACGAACTTTTTCCGTTTCTAGCGGTCCCTGCCACGCATGATGGTAGCGGCACGGCGCGAGCCCAATGCCACCTACATTGGTAGTGGGACTCGCCAGAGTTCCTGGTGTTTCAACAACAAAGATGGGAATTCTGGCGAATCCCACTACTTGAGCATCCCCCAA
>NZ_ANOG01000698.1 GCF_000346295.1 Rhodopirellula maiorica SM1
CGCCGGGCGACTTTGTAGGCCGGATCAAGTCGCCCAAAGCGACGCCGATCCGGCGACCGAACATGAATTCACGTCCGTTACTAGCGCCGATGCCGGATCTTCGCTTCGCTGCGTTCCGGCCTACGGATGCGCTAGTAAGTTTCTTCGTAAACCCTGATGACGTTTGCCCACACGGCCACTCGGTTGCCACCAGCGTCGTCGTCTCTATCGGGGGGAACCACCCTACACAAAGGTCATGCGTTTGCTCTCTTCGCTGCCACAGGTGCCCACAATTGCTGCACAAAATTCCAGCGAACCTGCCGTTTTTGTCGGCAGAGATTTCGCTTCTTTTGCATTGGTTTGAACGCGTGCAACCTTAACTTGCACCGAAGGAGACTTCTGACGCCCAAACGAAAACGACATGTTGTATTGGTGTATCAGTTGCTACTAGCTTCCCAGGTCGCACGAGCGGTATCCGCAGTTTTTTACCTGATAACAACGCTCGATTGGCGACATCTTCACGGACATCGCGAACACTATCAGCCGATCCCAACGATATCCAATCGTCTCGATCAACCTCGACGATTGATAATTGATAAACGAACTGAGATAGGGGAAGCCCAACATGATAATGAACTCAAGCACCTCGGCGAACGACGCCAGCTTTGACATGGACGAAGTCGAAGAACTCAGCTGGAAGATGCTCGACAACCACATTTCCGATACGGATCTTCAACGACTCGAAAAACTATTGCAAAACGATGCCGATTCACGGCAACGTTATCTCGATTGCGTGAAACTGCATTGCGAACTCAATGCGTTTTTTCGCCCCGCTTCACGAAATCCAGAATCGAGCCTGCGTAGCACCCCAACAGGAATGTTGCCCCAAAACTTGTCGGCGTCCAGTTCCAACAGTCTCCAGCGATAGTCGTTGCACACGAAACTTGGCATTGCTTTTTCCAGCAACGCCAAATCGATTCGTTCGATGAGCTCAAAAGCAGCATCGAAGTTTTTGTGGGGCGCTGCTAACAGCGATGGCACTGAGCCCCCTCAGGGAATCAACACGACTTCATCGTCGATTCTCTGCCGTGAAAATCCTTAACGGCTTGTTGATATCATCGTTTAACAGTCTCCGAAGGCGTACTCGCATCCGTTAGCGTACGCCTATCGGCTAAGGGTTAAACGAAGCATTCTAAAGTCAAACTAATTCAACAAGCCGTCGAGAGTCCTTTCTCCAAAAGATCTTCGCATGCCGCAATTTCGCTTGCGGCAAACGTCGCATGATCGATTGCCACGGTAGGCGGCGAGAAAACCGCCGAGATAACGGAACGAGTACCGGCCCCCTCGGGTCAACGCTGCAAAACTTCGACGCTTTAACATTAAAATCGCGCGTTGATCAACAAATTTCCCATGACTTTTCTGCTCGCTGCGGATGCTTTGTGCATCGGACGTGTTCGTTACTTATACTGCGATTGCTAAAAGAACATCTCGCCGGCCTAGCGGTCGCCGCATCCACGCCATCGCAAAAAAACTTCCCATGATTCGATCGTTCTGTTTCGCCCCTTCGTTTCCTTCACCACAAAAGAAATCGATCAGCCACGCCGTTGCGGGGCATTCGGACTCACCCCTGCCTGTCCGCTTGTTGCTTCCGATCGTATTCACCATCGGCGTCCTGTTTACAGGATCAAATTTCGCTTGGGCCAGTACGGAAGCTCAACCGAACATTGTTTTCATCCTGGCCGACGATCTGGGGTATGGAGAACTTGGTTGCTACGGACAACAAAAAATCCGTACTCCCAACATTGATCGTCTTGCCAGCGAGGGGATGCGGTTCACCCAACACTACACGGGCGCCCCTGTATGTGCACCGGCTCGTTGCGTGCTGATGACGGGACAAAATCTGGCGCATGCCCAAATTCGTGGAAATCGTGATTCGGGAAACGGCCGCATCTTCCCAGGCCAATGGCCGATCACCGACGATGCCGTCACCATCGCGGAAGTGCTAAAGGAGGCAGGCTATGTCACCGGAGCGTTTGGCAAGTGGGGACTGGGCCCCTCGAACACATCGGGGTCGCCGATCAAGCAGGGCTTTGATCGTTACTATGGATACAATTGCCAGCGGAACGCCCATAGTTATTACCCGCCGTTTTTGGACAGCAACGAACGCGAAGTGCAAATCAATCCCTACCCGATTCCGGGCCACGATCGCAAACCTGATGGCGAGGTGGTTGCAGAAGATTACCGGGCAAAGAATTACGCACCGGATTTGATCCTTGCCGAAGCGACAAAGTTTATCGACAAGCACAAAAATGAACCGTTCTTTCTGTACTTGCCCTTTGTTGAACCCCACGTTGCGATGCAACCGCCGCAGCAATGGCTAGACCAATACCCCGAATCTTGGGACGAAGAGAATGGGCCTTACCGGGGTGAAAATGGATACTTGCCGCATCCTCGGCCGCGGGCAGGTTACGCGGCGATGATCTCGGATCTGGATGAACACGTCGGCACGATCCTAGAGCGGTTAGAGCAGCATGGTTTGAGTGAAAACACGCTGGTTGTCTTCACATCGGACAATGGCCCGACTCATGGTGGCCGCGATCCACGTTTTCACATTGGCGGTGCCGCCTGTACGTTCTTCAATTCGACAGGCGGATTGCGAGGTTTTAAGGGCAGTTGTTACGAAGGCGGCATTCGCGTTCCCTGTATTGTCAAATGGCCGGGCCACGTCAAAGAAAACAGCGTCACCGAATTGCCGTCCTATTTTCCGGATTGGTTCGTCACGCTCAGCGCGGTCGCAAAGGTCGATCTAGAAAACAGCGACCTCACATCGAATGTCATGCTCGACGGGATCAATTTGTTACCGGAACTGAATTCCACATCAACGCCAACGCGAGAAAGTCCGATGATCTGGGATTTCCACAACTATGGCGGCATCGTGGCCATTCGTGATGGCAATTGGAAAGCCGTCCGGCGAAACCTGCTGAAAAAGAATCCCGGCGATTGGGAACTCTATGACCTGGACGCTGATCGCAGCGAACAACACGATGTCGCAACCGAGCACCCAGAAGTCGTCAAGCGGCTGGAGGCAACGTACTTGGAAACCCGATCCGTCGAGCCCGATTTTGCACTTCCCATCTATGACAAACGCACTCGCCGGATGGCGAACTAATCTTGAGCGGATAAGATTAGCTTCGCTTGTCATTGTTCACTGACCCTAACTGTTCCTACTGACTTCGCAAGACAAACAGCAATATGAAACCGAGTTTAATGAGATCGCTAACGATCGTCGCCATTTTAAATCTGGTCACGACCGTGACGATCCATGGCAAAGAGACAAAACGCGCCAAGCCAGTCTTTAAAGATGGTGAAGCCCAAATCGTCGAAGAGTTCAAGGATCCCGATTTTTGGATTCGCCACGACTTGTGGGTTGAAACCGAATTTGATTCCGACGGCGACGGCAAACTTGATCGCATGCACGTGGACGTGACGCGGCCTTGCCAAACCGATACCGAAGGCTTGAAATTGCCGGTGGTCTATGGCTCGAGCCCGTACTACTGTGGCGTTGGCGATTCCGACGAAAAGTATTTTTGGAACACGCGACATGAACTCGGAGAGGTGCCGCCACCTCGCGAGCATATGCCTGAGATCGAACTGAAGATCCAGCGACCGATCATTTCCAAGAAACATGTTGCCGATTGGCTGCCACGGGGCTACATCGTTGTCCATTCTTCGTCGCCGGGAACCGGACTGTCCGAAGGTTGTCCGACGATCGGTGGCGACAACGAGTCACTCGCACCCAAGGCAGTCATCGATTGGCTTTGCGGTCGCGGAAAAGGTTACACGACAGTGGACGGCGACGAGCCTGTGACGGCGTATTGGAGCACCGGCAAAGTCGGCATGACGGGAACGTCCTATAACGGCACGATCCCGCTTGCGGCAGCGACCACGGGCGTCGAAGGACTCGAAGCAATCATCCCGGTTGCTCCCAACACGTCGTACTATCACTACTATCGATCCAACGGCTTGGTGCGTCACCCGGGCGGTTACCTGGGTGAGGACGTTGACTACCTGTACGACTTTATTCACAGCGGAAATGCGGCACGACGCGAGTATTGTGATTGTGAAGTTCGCGACAAAGAAATGGCCGAAGGCATGGATCGTGTCAGTGGTGATTACAACGACTTTTGGGCAAAACGCGACTACATCCATGACCTCGGTCCGATGAAAGCAGCGCTGTTGATGTCGCATGGGTTCAATGATTGGAACGTCGTTCCGGAACACAGCAATCGCATCTATCAAGCGGTCAAGGCTAAAGGGGTTCCGGTGCAGACCTACTATCACCAGGACGGCCATGGTGGCCCACCACCCATGAAATTGATGAATCGATGGTTCACTCGGTTTCTGCACGGGGTCGAAAACGGCGTCGAGAAAGATCCGCGAGCCTGGATCGTACGAGAGGATGCCAAACATGAAAATCCAACATCGTACGAAGATTACCCTAACCCCGCCGCATCGATGGTCACGCTACGACCGACTGCCGGCGCCCCCGAACGAGGCACGCTGGTTCTCGAGGCGGAATCGAGCCAAGGAACCGAAAAGTTGGTCGACAACTTTTCGTTCAGTGGCGAATCGCTGGCCCAGGCCGAATGGACAGAACACCGTCTGATCTATGTTTCTGAAACGCTTAGCGAGCCACTGCATTTGTCTGGGACGCCAAAGATCGAGTTGAAATTGGCCAGCAGCAAGCCTTTTGCCAATCTATCGGTTTGGCTGGTGTCACTGCCATGGAACAACAACAAAAAGGCACATATCACTGAAAACATCATTACCCGCGGTTGGGCGGATCCTCAGAACCAGCGTTCGATTCGCGAGAGTGAACCGCTTGAACCAGGTAAATTCTATGACGTGAAATTTGATCTTCAGCCAGACGACCAGATTATTGCGAAGGGCCAGCAGATAGGACTGATGATCTTTTCGAGTGATCGCAATGTGACTCTGTGGCCAACGCCCGGAACCGAATTGACCGTCGATCTTGATGCGACGCGGTTGAGTTTGCCGGTGGTGGGCGGGATCGAGGCGTTCAAGAAGTCGATGGAAACGAAGTCCGAGGACGCCGCCCCCGAACCGGTGGCAAAATCGGCACATCCCTAGTTCCGGATACCGGTAACCGTTCCGGAACCGATAACCTTATTGCAAGTGGTGGCTAGCAATGAACACATCGCTTGACGATGTCATGGCGGAACTCGAATCGCTGGGTTCCGCCCAGACGCGAAAAACCTATTTGCGCCACGGGGCATCCGAGCCTGTGTTTGGCGTCAAGTTCGGCGATTTGCGTCCGTTGCAAAAACGCCACCGAGGCGACTCTGTGCTAGCGGAAGCTTTGATGGAAACGGGCAATAGCGACGCCATGACGTTGGCGTTGTTAATCGCGGATCCGCAGCAAGTGTCATCACGTCAAATCGACGCATGGCTGAAGACGATGCAGTATTCACTGTTGGTAGGGATGCTGGCGGATCTAGCATCACGCAGTTCGTTCGCGGCGGCGAAATGGAAGAAATGGTCCAAGAGTCGCCAGGAGCGATCTTTGGCTGCTGGCTACACGCTGCTTGCGAGTTGGATGGTGCATGATGCAGCCAACGTGCCCCAGGAATTTGTCGACGCCGCGTTGGAACGAATCGAAACCACGATTCACGACATGCCCAATCAGGCAAGGCACGCGATGAATCAAGCGTTGATTTCGATTGGGATCAGTTTGCCCGCGTATCACGACCAAGCGATTCGCGTTGCCAAAGCGATCGGCAAGGTTTCGGTCGATCATGGGGAAACGAGTTGCAAGACGCCCGACGCGGCCGCGTACATCGAACGAGCATTAAACTCGGCGAAACGAAAACGCCGGCCTTGCTAGCGTCCTTCAGTTGGGGCCAT
>NZ_ANOG01000699.1 GCF_000346295.1 Rhodopirellula maiorica SM1
GGGGCGGTGGTGGCGTCCATGAACGTCGATCCATCGGTCGGCTGACAAACTCGAGTGCATGGTTGGCCCACGGTTCGAGTCGTTCGACGACCGCGTTTGCCGAGGGGATGCGATTGGCCGGATCCTTTTCCATCATGTCGGCGATCACATCGACAAAATCTTCCGACAAATCGGGGGCAAATTTGCGAGGATGCCAGGGTGTTTGTTCGCAGTGACGGCGGCACTTTTCGCGTGCATTGCCGCCTGGAAAGGGCACCTTTCCGGCGACGACGTAATACAGCGTACAGCCGAGCGAATAGATGTCGCTGAGCGGACCCACCTCGGATGGATTGCGGATCTGTTCCGGCGATAAATAGTCGGCGGTGCCCACGATCTTGCCCGCTCGCGGATCATCGTCGCTAGTGGAAAAACTGTATGCCGCCAAACCAATATCAGAGACTTTCGCGTGGCCATCGGGCGTGACCAAAATGTTACCAGGTTTGACGTCGCGATGGACAAGCCCCATGTCATGGGCATATTGCAGTCCCATCGCCGCTTGCGAGATGACCAACGCGGCATGCTCCATCGTCAACGGACCATTGCTACGCACCAAGCGGCGGAGATCAGCACCGGGGACATACTCGGTCACTAGATAGTCGACTTTGCCATCGTGTCCGGCGTCAAAGGCGCGGACGACATAGGGACAATCGAGTCCCGCTTGGAGCCGGATTTCTCGCATAAATGAGACACGCGCATCGGACGTCAATTTGTCCAGCGGCAATGTCTTCACGGCACATTGGCGTCCCATCACGCTATGCACCGCTTTGTAAACTTGCCCCATCCCGCCTTGGCCGATCCAATCGGTGATCAGATAGGGACCAAGATTAAATTTGGTACGGCCCGCCCGCATTTGACGTGCTTGGTATTCGGTGATCAAACCGATTTGGATCAGCTCGGACGCCATCGCGTCGTCATCCAACGCGTCACCGTTTTCCGCTAACGACTGCCTAACACGATTCCATTTCTTCAGCGTCACCAGTCCGCTTCGGATCGCAGCCTCTTTAAAATCGAGGATCGGCTTGGAATCACTAGAGGCCATGGACGCAACGCTTCCTATCGGGGGACAGCACGGTTTAGTCTACATCGGTTACGCGTCAAATTGAACTAAGACATCCACCACTTCGTGTCCTGAAAGCGTCAGCTTGATTCGGTCTTCACTGAACTCGACTCGCGGGGAATCCGATTGTTCTGCCAAACGAGTGGCGAGGGCGTCGAGATCAAGCGAACCACGATTATCCAACCGCACCGCCGCCGACACGTTGCGACAAAAACGAACGGTGGTGTTGCAGGTTTGGGAGCGTGTTTGAATCAATCGCACGATAGCCAGAAATTTGCCCTTCTGATCCAACATGCAATCCAGGTTGGCGACCAACACAGTATTGGGAGCGGCATGGATCAACCAACCACGTGAAGCATCGGATGATACCGTTTCCACATTCGCATGCAGCGGCTCAGTGGCGACGCTGCGGGCAGCCAATACGGGGCTGGGCAGATCAAAACCATAGTGCAACGAGAACTGACGCTGCGTCTCGCCTTGAACTTGTAGCAGCGTATCCAAAAATCGATCGCCGACGCGGCGGTGGTACGCCAACCCTGCGGACGCGACTACGGTTTGACGTTCAATTTCGTCCATCAGCACGCCTAACGGGGCGACGATACGCCGGCTGGAGGTGCGGTGCATTTTGTCACGCAAGATCATGCGATACGAAACCGCTTCATTGGCGACGGCACAGCGAGCGGCGAAGTAGTTTTGCCACGGGTTGCCCTCGAGTTTACTAATCACATCGATTTTGCCGTGGATGTCCAGCATCCGGTTCCCACGCGTGACTTGGTAATCGAGTTCGAACGCCCCAATCTTTGCTCCGGTTGAATCGGTCAGATGGCCTGTGGTGCGAATCACGCCCCGCTCCGCTTTGGCAACGATCGTTTTCATCTGATCGCAGACCATTTGTGATTCGTTCTCGGTCGACTTCTTCTTTTGCGTCCCTTCGACACCCACCAATCGCATCGAGAATCGATTGCCACGCGATTGACCGCTATAGCCGCCTTTGATGCCACCGGTTTGTGGATCGATGGCGATTTCGATAAACGCGTTCTGCAACATGCCGTCGATAGCGCATAACTTTCCCGTTCCCGAGACGACATCGCGAAGACGTTGGCCGATCGATCGACCACGCGACCCACCGCCCGCTTCGTTCCTGGCCACCGAGAAACCGAACGCGGGCACATCGACGGTTACCATCGATTGTTTTCCGCTGCCGGTGGCTGCGTAGATGTGATCCTCTTTGACCGGAGTGCCATCGATTGCAACGG
Organism: Rhodopirellula maiorica SM1; assembly: GCF_000346295.1. Lineage (GTDB taxonomy): Bacteria > Planctomycetota > Planctomycetia > Pirellulales > Pirellulaceae > Novipirellula > Novipirellula maiorica. The sequence continues at coordinate 2,353 of NZ_ANOG01000699.1, forward strand.
TATGGCGGACAGGACACGGGGTGGGGTTGATCAAACACAGATTGCCTCCGTGTTGGCTTGGTTTCAGCCCGATCGATGCCAGCATCGCTTGCTCGCAATCGTCTACCGATCCGTTACATGGCTTGCCGGATGCCAGGGCAATCATGGCCTGCAAATTGGCTTGGTTTTGTTTGGCGATGGATTGTTGGGCTTGTTCGACCATCGAGGAAACCGCATTGGAGGATCCGCCGACGACTTGCGAGACCAACGCGTTGTCGGTGCCGCTGGTCGCTGCCCCGCTGGGATCGTGGTGATAGGGTTGTTCACCGCTGCGAAAGTATTCCGCCAGCGTCCAAAAACGCCCTAGCACCAAACTCCATGATGCCACGCGACGCACATCATGGTAGCTATCACTTTCGTAACCGGTCCAATGAACCATCAACCCGGTTGCGATTTCACCGCTATCGATCGCTTCGCCCAGTCGAGGCCCCAATGCCAAGAAGGCGGATTCGCCCGAGGCATCGATCGGTTTCGCGGTCAATGCATGGAGTTCCACTCCTCCGGTGTTTCGTACGACTTTGGCTTCGTCACCAAAGCCGCTGCCGTTTTCGAAATCGACTGAGATCATGCCATCGACACCCAGCGATGCAATCACCTTGGTCATGTCAGTTGGAGTCGTGCCTGAGAAACGCGCGTAAACCGGAGGCCGCAATCCGATCTGGGTTGCGGTTTGTTCGTAGGCCTGGGTGATCGCGTTTTCGGTATCGGAATAGGTCATCGCATCCAGGCTGACGTCGCCTCCGAGCCCACCGCCGGCCCAGCCCCATTCGCCACCACGGATCAGGTTAACCAACCGCTGGCGGTCTTCGGTGGGCGAGGCCGAGATGGCACCCGCAATCGGCGCGTCGATCAGCACGTTGCGGGGTGTCGCCAGCACGCTGGTCGAATCGCCCACGGAATCGTTAGTCTCGCTGTCTGCGACATCGTCGCCGTTTTGAAGGCTTTTGAAAAAAGCGGGCAGCGTTGAATCCGACAGCAACGTTAAGTCGACGAGGTGGGGGTCGGACGAGAAATAGTGGTCACGTTCCTCGGCCAGGGCGTCGTAAGAATCGTGCATCGCGGCCACACATGCATCGGCATCGCCGGCAACAAACGCGTCGGCTGCGGTGACCAATTTGTTTTGGAAATGAATCTCGTCCAAATTGCTGGTGTACCGCAATCGCCGCGTCATGACTTGGATTTGCAGCATGGCGTAGCCCAGTGCAAAGAAGTCTTCGGGCCCGACGGTGCGGTGTTCGGTTTGCAGTGAACTCGCCCGTTTTGACAATCCAAGTGCATCGAGCATCGCTTGGCGATCGACCCCGGTGATCCACTGAATTGTCTCTTTCGCACGGCAGTTTGCTTCGAAATCCGCTGGCAATTGCGAAACACTTAGCGTCGGAACGACGATTACCCGCGGAGCATCATCAAATTCCGGCGGGCTATCGGCGCGGTACCACGTAGGGGTCTGCTGCGACGCCGCAACCAACTCGGGGTGCCAGAGCACGGTCCATGCGGCTAGCAAGCTGCGTGCATCCTCTTCGCCCGCATGCTTGGGGAAATCCTCTAACGTCGATACGGGGATCAAAATACAGCACTCGTCGATGCTCGCCATAACAGACTAAATCTAAGTAGGAAGTGAGGGGCGTTATCGTAACAATCTAGCTTGCGCGAATCGTCTATCGTCGTTTTTGTCTATTCTTGCCGGAACAGACGAGTTGCGACACCGAGCCTGCTGAATTTCTTGCCCGATCATGCCCGAGGAAGCATGTCAACGTCATGCGGACCGTTGCGGTTGTCAAAATCCACCCCACCGCAACCATCCTTACTACCAGCCTCAAAATAAGGGGCTGCCTCGAAATGAGGGGGGAGCAGAGCATGCTGGGACGCCGATTCGCGACTTGGTTAAAATGAAGACGTGAATGGGAGGACGTAAATGGTCCGCGAAGAACTTACCAGAGCGGCGGCGGGAAGGTTTGGAGGACTTTTGTTGTATTTTCCGAACGATCCGAATATTCACGCGGCATTTCCGCTACGCTATCGATTCATCGTTGGTAAAACGCGGTTCACCGTTGACAAACGCGGTTCACCGTTGACAAAAGGCAAGGAATCGATTGCAAAAGGTCAAATCGCATTCCCAACCGGTCGTCACGGCTAAACAAACACCAGAAAACGTGCTGAAACACAGTGCAATGCGGTCCGCCAGTCTTTACAATACAGTCAAAATGACTCCGCTGTGGTCCATGATGGACACATCGCGGATGATTGTCGCTCGAACGCGCCTCGCGGTTTCGCCAAGTTTTTTACTCGCTTGAGTAAAAAATCCATACGGTCCAACCGCCGACGTCGCAACTTTTCTTGCTTATCTAATCACTGACAAACATTCTCTCTGACGCAATCCACGAGAAAGATTAAATGGCTTCTAGCTCCGGTGTATGGGGAATCGAAATCGGCCAATCGGCACTCAAAGCGCTGCGTTGTTCGATTGTCGATGACGAAGTGGTCGCTGATGCGTTTGACTTTATCGAATACCCCAAAATTCTCAGCCAGCCCGAAGCGGTGCCCGAGGAATTGGTAGCCGACGCGATCAATCAATTGCTCGATCGCAATGACGGTTTCAACGAAAAAGTCGTCATCAGTGTGCCTGGGCAGACCGGTTTAGCCAAATTTTTCAAGCCGCCACCGGTCGAGCTGAAAAAGGTGGCGGACATTGTTCGCTACGAAGCGCGTCAACAGATCCCTTTTGATCTTGCCGACGTGGTCTGGGATCACCAGATGATGCCGGGTAGTTTGATCGAAGAAGGCTACGCGTTGGAAAGCGAAGTCGGTTTGTTCGCGATGAAACGCGATCAGGTTTACCGCCAACTGCAACCGTTCGTCGAAGCCGATATCGAAGTCGACCAGATCCAGCTGGCTCCGCTGGCGCTATACAACATGATCGCGTTTGACCGTTTGCACGAGCGGTTGGCCAATGAGGCATTTGACGTCGATAATCCGCCTGATTCTCTGGTGCTGCTTTCGATCGGTACTGATTCGAGTGATTTGATTATCACCAATGGGTTCCGCATTTGGCAGCGTAGTATGCCGATCGGCGGTAACCACTTTACCCGACAATTGACCAAGGATTTGAAGCTCACCTTTGCCAAGGCCGAGCATCTGAAACGCAACGCTCGCGAAGCGGTCGATCCGAAGTTGATCTTCCAAACGATGCGTCCGGTGTTCAATGATTTGGTCACCGAAGTCCAGCGTTCGATCGGGTTTTTCCGCAGCATCGACAAACAAGCCAACGTGGCTGGCATGGTGGTCGCGGGCAACACCGTCAAGATGCCTGGTTTGGCGGCTTATCTGAGCAAGAACCTTGGATTCGAAGTCGACACATTGGATCGATTTAATCGCTTGACCGGCGACGATGTCTTGTCGATCCCGACGTTCCGCGACAATGCACCGACGTTTGCGGTGTGTTATGGATTGTGTCTGCAAGGACTCGAACTGTCCCAAGTGCACGCCTCGTTGGTGCCTCAAGAGATTCTGACCGAGCGGATGATTCGGGCCAAGAAACCATGGACTCTGGCGGCGTTGGCCGCGTTGTTGTTGGGCATGATTGGTCACTACTTTTTGACCGAAAAGAATTGGGAAGTGACGCACCCGGATCTTTGGGACGGAGCTCAATCGGTCGTCCAGCAGATGTCCAGCTATTCGAACGAACACAAAACCGAAGACCAAAAGCTCGAAGCCAAGCTGACGTTCCTCAATGCGCTCGGCAAAGAGGTTTCGGGGAATTCCGAGCGGCGATTGGTATGGTTGGAACTGATGCGAGTGATCAATGGCATGATCCCTCGCGAGGAATTTCCAAACGGTGTGATGCCGGAGCCCAAAGACCGCAAACCGTTCGAAGACCGCAAGGCGTTGCACATCACGCAAGTGGAAACCAAACATTTGGAAGACTTGGCGGTGTGGTACACGGATCCCGTCAAGCAGCGTTACAAAGAAGAATTGCTGAGTATCCGCAAGAATATCGGCCGCGAAGTCGATCTCGAAGAGCTTAATGCATTGCCAGGTCCGACAGGCCCTGGTTGGGTGATCCAGTTAACGGGCTACCACTATTACAACAGTCCGAAGCGGATGGGACATGAAGGTAGCAACCATGTTCGCAACCTGTTGACGACCAATTTCTTGGACCGATCGTTCAAATTGCCTGACGAAGAAGGCAACATGATCGAATTCACTCCCCAAGAATATGGATTGTCGTATCCGATATTGCTGCGTGACGACAAACCGACGCCGGTCGTGGTGCCCAACCCGCGTTACGATCAAGAAGAGGTTTTTAAGGCTCAAACCGCGATCGAAACGCGTGAATTCCCCGAAGGCAAAACACTTGACGATCTCGAAGAGATCATCAGCCGGCCCCCGACACTGACCGTGCTGCGACTCGATTTCGATTTCCAAGTGCTTTGGCAACCGACAATGTTGTCGGATCGAATCGAAGCGAAGCGATTGGCCGAAGAAGAAGCCAAAGCCGCCGAGGAGGCTGCTGCGGCTACGGATGACTCGGTGGCGATGAACGCCCAGTAGTCCGCAGTTCCCGTTCGTCCAAGTAGCGTTACCACCTATTCAATTACCGTTCCGAAAACAAAACGTTAGAGTTTCTCATGGGACAACTAAAAGAACAACTTGCCGTCGTCATGCGTTACGGATTCTGGATCGGAGTCGGTTTCGTGACGATCACATCGATCGCCGTTTGGTATCTGTCGACGTCCAGTTTGCAGGCGGAGTCCGATTCGCAGCAGTCAAAGATCAAGAGTGCATTTACATCGGTCACCAGCTTGCAAGGTGAGTTGTCGACGCACCCCAATGCAAAATCGCATGAAAAGATGCAGGCGTTGATCGAAACGCGTGAAGACGAAGTCCTGCAGGCCTGGACCGAAATGTACGCTCGGCAACGAGGTCTGTTGACTTGGCCGCAAGAGTTGCAGCAAGACTTTGTCGACGAGTTCAAAGATCTGATCCCCATTGAACGCTATATCCCGTATCCCGCCGAGGATCTCGAGAAAGAAGCGACGTTGTTGAATCGGTACCGTTACTACATCGGTTTGATCTTGCCCGAAATCGCCACCATCGCCCGGGCCGAGTGGAACGCACAATTTGACCCGACGTTTAATCCAACGCTCGATGATACCTCGGGGATCCGCAACCTGCTAAAGCCACGGATCAATGTCTCGGGAACCAAAAACGAACCGTTGGTACAGTGGAGTGCGGGTAGTCAGCAACAGCTGCTTACCGATTTGTTCCCTTGGCGTGGAACGCGGCCTTCGACCTTGCAAGTGTACTACTCGCAAGAAAACGTTTGGATTTTGAAGCAGATGCTGCAAATCATTGACACCGTTAATATTGATGCGAAAGAGGCGTTTGAAGCCAAGATTCGCGAAATCAAAACGATCAAAATCGGTCGTTCCGTGAACGTCAGCCCCGGGTCGATCAAGCAAGTCGCCTCGCAAACCGCCGGCATGGGCATGGATGGTATGGGCATGGACGGCATGGGGATGGATGGAATGGGAAGCGACATGGGCATGATGGATGGCGGCATGGGCATGGACGGGATGGGAGGCATGGCAGAGGCCAGCGACCCGGGTGACAATCGCTATGTCGGCACCGACTATGTGCCCATTACCGGTGCGGCACTCCGCTCGGCACTCGATAGTGATTCACCAGCGGATGTGAATTTGGCGGTGGCCAAACGCGTTCCCGTAATGATGTCGGTGCGAATGGACCAACGTGCCGTCCCGGAACTGATTGCCGCCTGTGGAAACGCACCGTTGATGATCGAAGTCAAACAGGTTCGCTTGCTGCCGGCGGGTGCGTCTGCGGTGGGCAGTTCCGATGGCGGTGGTGACATGGGCATGGGAATGGAAATGGGCGGCGACGACGGCGGCGGAGGATTCGGTGCTCCGAGCGGCGGTGGATTTGGTGGTGATAGCATGGGCATGGACGGCGGCATGGGGATGGACGGTGGCATGGGCATGGGAGCGCCCATGATGGACCAAGGTTCTACCGAAAACCCCTACGATATCGATGTTGAGGTCTATGGATTGATTTCGATTTACAACCCTCCGGACAAGAGCAAACTTGGGGTCGACCAAGTTGACCAGGAAACGGTGGTCGAAGGATTGGTCGGAGATAAGCCTGCCAGTTCGACCGAAGATTTGCCGTCGCCTGCAACGGGTGGCGCAGCGGCGACACCTCCGGTTGCTGCACCGGCGCCGGCTCCGGTTGAACCGGCTGCGCCGAGTCCAGCTCCTGCGGAACCGGGACCTGCTGAACCGGCACCGGTTGGCCCGGCTCCGGTGCCAGGGGATAGTGAACCGCCAGCGGCGGTTGCGGATCCGGACGCAGCGGCGGCCACAGAGCCCGCGGCACCGCCTCCCGCATAATTCCCAGCCGAAGGCGTTGATTCGGAGCTCGATCGAATTGGGTTACATCAAACGCCACAGCTCGCAAAGCTGGGCTTGATGAGGAAAAACGACGATGCGATGCCATAGAAAATGGCGATTGGCATCGTAAAAACGTAGGGGTTTGCTGCAGACCCTGATATATTACAAGAATGCAGGATTGGTTGACGGGACATCTCGGACGTCCTCAAGCGATCTCAATGACCAGCTGCACTACACTTTTCACCACGCCATCAGCGCGGGCTGTTTTCGGGGAAATGACATGGATTCAAACAAAATCAAAGAATTGGCGATCAAGCATGTCGAGAAAGTCATTCTGGCAATTTTCGCGATTGTTTCCGCGTTTCTTGTTTACCAAGCGACGCAGTTGCCCGAGTTCACTCAAGAACCAACGCGGCTGCGGGACGACGCGACGCGTGTGAAAAATGAAGTCGATGACGACCATACCGACGCGATCATCCCCGATCGCGAAGCATTGGCGATCGATATCGTCGAACGTACCAAGCGAACGATCAAGCCAGTCGATATCAAGATTGGCTACACGCAAGTCGGTACTTGGAAAGAGGTTCAGCGAAACGATTCGTTCAAACGACGTGACCCCGAGCTTTTTGCGCCGCTGAAATTGCAGATGAAAAGTGTGATCGGCACGATGGCCATCCGCTCGAAAGATGGCGAATATTCTTTGGCAAACCTCGAGCCCGCCGACCCCATTGTGGTCGAAGAAAAGAAAGAGCGTCCTTCCCGCCGAAGTTCGCGACGCGGACGAGGGATGGCCGGGGATGAAGGAATGTACGGCGATGAAATGATGGGCATGGAGGACGAAATGTCGGGCATGATGGGCATGGAAATGTCGGGCATGATGGGCATGGAAGGCAGCATGGCGGGAGCCGCAGTTCGTCGCTTGGATCCGGAAAACAAAAAGTCACTCTATTCGGTTCCCGCCACATTGACTGAATTTAAGTCCGGCGGCGCGATGAAACCAAAACCGATGGTTGTTCGTTTTATCGCTGGAACGGCGGCACTGCCACACAAAGCAATTTATGAATCCTTCAGTCGATCGCTGAAAGATTCGGCGAACTATCGACCGGAAGACCGAGACACGCCGAAGTACTGGAATTTCCAGGTCCAACGGGCTGACGTCACCGACAAATCCGTCGACCAACTTGCCGAGGGTGACTGGGTTGATCGTAAAGATCGGAAATTTCACACCACGATCGCTGCCGTGTTGTGGGCAGGCACCGCGCCGGAGTTGGTCCCGGTCGATTACCGCGACGATTTGCTGACGATGTGGATCCCGCCAATGTTGATGGAAGACTACTCGGGGTTTGTGTTACATCCGATGATTCCGATGCTCACCAAAGCGGAATTGGAAACGCTTAACGCACCCGTGGTTGACGTCGATGATCCAATGAAACGTCTCGAAGGGGATAATATTTTTGAAGGGATCGACATCAAACGTACCGATGTAAATCTGAACGAAACCGGTCGAGAGGGCATGATGATGGATAGCGGTTATCAGATGAATTCGCCCTACGGGTTCGCCGGTGTCGAAGAGAATCCGTCAAATTATAAACTGATCCGCTTTTACGACTTTGAATACTCCTTTGATAAAGGTCCACGACCACAACCGGGTCGCAAGTACGTTTATCGCGTTCGTGTTTCGGTCAAAGACCCTAACTTTCCCGATAATCCGCTGCTTCAACCTGCTGCGAAAACGCTGCACCCTGAAGCCTACGAACGGGTCAGCGAGCTGCAGGCCAAAGCAGAGAAGGATTACGCACCAGAGCGAGCCAAAGGCACCCGACGCTCGATTAGCGAATTCCGTCAATTTGAACGCTGGACTCCTTGGAGCGAGCCGAGTGAACCGGTTTCTCTGCCAACGGAAAACACCGTCCTGGCTGGTCCCGTCGTGCCGCCATCCGTCAAAAATTTGAACTTTAAAAATCGAAGCGTTCCGTACGCAAAGAATGAGCCGACGGCAAAAATGGTCGTTTCCAAATTCGATTTCAGCTTGGCAACACGTGTCCCGATGCAAATCGACGCTACCGAGGGCTCTGTGCTGAGCAAGACCGCCGAATCGACCGATGTCATTGATCCGCTGACGCTGGAAATCAAAAAACTTCCGGACGCGGCAATCAATAATCGATCGACGGTGATTGCAATCGATGGTGGAAACCCGCTCAGTATCGTTACCGACGACGACTTGAAAGAGCCCGGCAGTATCTTGATCTTCAAGGACAATGGCGAGTTGGACGTTGCCAGCGAAGTGGACGATTTGCAACCGTACCGAATTTATTCATTCGCCGACGAGAAGGGCGAATAGGTTAGCGGAAGAATTTCGGCAGCCCTTGGTAATCGTTTCGCCGAGGCGAAACTGGGATGCCCCGCTAACAGCAGCGGCAACATCGGCGGCGTTGAATCGGCGAGCGTGCCTAGTTCGCTATCATCAATGCCGCCGTTGATTCGCGATTCCAAAATCGCTTTGTTCAACAGTGTGCCGAACGGCCCATACGGGTATTCGGTTAGATCAACTGATTGGCGAATGCGATAATAGGTTTCCGCCGTCAATTTACTTCCAAAGTCGACTCCGACATGTTCGGCAGCCGCTAAACCGAAGTCGCCGGTCTGTTCGTACAGGTCGATCAGCAAGCCGCGGGCAAGACGGTTTTCTGGATGGGCATTACGCAACCGTTTGGCATCCGCAATCGCACGATCGGTGTTGCCAAAGAACCAATACGCCCGAGCGAGTCCCACTTTGGCAATCACCGATAACGTATTTCGCCGAGTGGTTTCGCTCAGCAGACGCAGCGCTTCGGCTTGGTTGTTTCGTGTTAACTCGAGCAATCCTAGTTGGTGATAGACCTGCCAAAAATTCTGCTCGACGAGCAACAGTTGATTGAGAATCCGGGCCGCTTCGTCGTAGCGATACAACGTTTGCCACAACAACATCGCGTCCGCCAATCGTGCATTCGCCAAATCGGGATCAAGCTTCAACGCTTCTTCGGCAGATTCTCGTGCTGTTTGGATCAATGCGATCGAATCCTCGGTCGTGCTTTGCGCGGCCAAAGTGATCGAGGTCAATGCAATGCCGCCCAGCGGAGCCGCCCAACCTTTGTCTTGTCGATGTGCTGATTGGAAACACAACAATGCTTTTCGCAGCCCTTCGGGGCTGTCCGGATCTGCGCGTCCGACGCCATCGACCAGACAGCTGAACGACCCCTGATTCAGTTCGGATTCGCTGTCACCGGACGAAGTCAGCGAGCGACCGACCGCAGCGGCCAATTGTGACGCGAGCTGAGACTGTTCTAGCAAACTTGCTCCGGTTTCGGTTGAAAACGATTTGCCCCACAAAAGATTTCCAGATCGTGTCGAAACGATTTGCAAGTTGATTTCATCGAACAGTTTCTCGCCTCGCCGAATCGTTTTCAGGTTTCCTGTGACCAGTGCATCGACATCGAGTTCGCGTCCGATTGCTTGGATTTCATCACGGTTGTGCGCGACGAAGGGACGAAACGGAGTGACGTTGACATCTTTCAGCCGGCTGAGCTCATTGACGAGCAGCACGGCAATTTCGTCGCCACGATCAATCGATTGATCGCCTAGCGGTTGGCCTGCGGCTTGTGAGGCAAGTCGGGTGGGTTCGCCCTGCATACTGGTGAAGGACAACACCGCCAAGCTATCGATATCGTGAAGTGTTTCAGTCCGGTATTGCATCGCCAAGCCGCCGAGAATACCTCCGAGAGCGCCGCCCGTTACGAGTTCAAAGAAACGACGACGGACGAACACGCCGGCGCCGTACCCATGTTCGACCTGTTGTTCGATGGGATCGACCGCCGGTCCGCGGCGACGTAACCGTGATGCAATGTCGTCGGCCGACGTAGGTCGCTTCGCAATTTCTTTGTTCAAACATTCGCTGATCAGATCGGCAAGCTGGATGTCCGCGCGGCGACGCAGTGGATCCGTCTCGGGCGTTGATTCGAGCGTCGAGGCAAATCGTGCGCTGGCAGTTGATCCATCAAAAGCACGTTTGCCATAGAACGCCTCGAACAACAAGCATCCCAGTGCAAAGATGTCAGCGGCGGGCCCCGCCGTTTCGCCTCGCGCCTGTTCCGGAGCCATGTAGCCGGGCGTCCCCATCACGACCCCTTCGCTTGTGCGTCCTCCGGGATCCCCCTCGAACAAGCCCCGCTCCGAACGGGACAATCCAAAGTCAAAAAGCTTGACCGTGATGGGAAGGGCGACCGATCCGTTTTTCGAAGCGGCGGTTGTCGTCGTCTTAGGGATCGGCGTCCCACCACTTTGCATCACCATGATATTTTGTGGCTTCAGATCTCGATGCACCACACCGGCGTGGTGGGCAACCGCCAACGCGTCGGCGATCTGCGCACCAATTTGACGGACGGTCGCGGCATTGCATTGAGTTTTAGCCAAATATTGGTCCAATGTTTCGCCTTCGAGCAACTCCATCACGGCAAAGGGGTTCGAATCGGTCACCCCGACATCAAACAGCTCGACGATATTAGGGTGGCTGAGCGCCGCTACTGCACGTGCCTCGCGTTCAAAGCGTTCGCATAGCGAAGCTCGTTTTTCTTGGTCACGTATCGAATTTCCGGTCGACAACATTTTGATGGCGACCTTGCGGTCCAGACGTGTATCGATCGCCTCGAACACGATCCCCATCCCCCCCTGGCCGAGGATACGGCTGATGAGATAGGGGCCAATTTTCCGACCAACCGATTGGGGGCATCGCCTGAAACTGGAAGCGCGTGTGTGGTAAAGGCAAACGTCGACCGAGCGGGATCGGTCGAATCGCCCTTGGAAATTTCGTCTCGGACCGCAATCAGTTCACTTCGCAAGATCTCGGCATGTTTCCCCGCTTGCGTTTCGATCACACTTTCGATCGAGGGCGCGTTGCCGTTTCGCAGTGCCTTTTCGTAATCAAGACAGATTGCGTCGAGTCGCGCAAGTTCGGTTGCGGTCAAATCATTCAGATCCATCATTTATTACTCCAGCCTCACTCCGAGCGTTAGCAGCTTCCATTCTGCACTGCGTTTACTGAACAGCCCTCGTTTTCAGACTCACCAGCTGTAAGCGGTTAGGCGGGAATCATTGGGAAATCCCGTTGGCCGCTTGGATGCTCGCGGGCTGTTGATTTAATGAGCCGTGACGCGTCAGCGGCCGGGTCCCACGCATTACCGGGTGCCTTACGGCCCACGGCTCACCAATACGATTTGCATTTCGATTAAATCAACAAGCCGCTAGCGTTAAAACCGCGAAAATTCTGAAACACTCTGGCTTACCTGCTTAGTGCCGATCCCGTTTGCTGGACAAGCAGCACACTAGCACACATGTTCTTTAACCCGCTTCGTCCGCTTTAGCCTCGGTCCACATTCGCCGAATTAGCTGTAAACGTCGTTCAACCGCCCGTTTGCTGAGCTCGAGACGTTCTGCGATCTCGTCAACGAGAAAACCGTCCATGCGCATTACGGCGATTTGGCGAAGTTGTTCATCGCCCAAGTGATCCAATAGCGATTCACAGGCCTCGGCGAGCTCGGCCCGCACATCGGGCGATGAATCGTCGCTGGGGACATTTCCAATACCGACCTCGCGGCCTTGTTCATTCGGATCGATAAAGACCGATTCGCCGCGAATATTGCCTCCCCCGCGTTTTTGGCGGGTATGATGCCGCAAATGGGCGTTGACTTTGCGGGATGTGAGCGTGATTAACAGTCCCCAAAGGTTCTCGGGAGCATGAAGATCAGGGAATTGATCACGGCGGACGCCTGCGATGAAGCTCTGGAAGGCCGCAATCGCGATATCCTCTTCATCGGCGGTCCTCCGTAAATTGGGGGGCATCCGTTTAGCTGCCAAACGCACCAAACTTTGGTAATAGTCGTTCCACAGTGTCTCTGTTGCCGCCTCGTCACCGATGCGGACTCGTTCGAGAAGCTCGTGAAATTCACTTCCTGATTCATCCATACAGTCAATGATAGACCGAATGGGGGTATTATGGGAACGTGGGTTTAAATCGTTCGCTCGCGGTTGCCTCCGCTTCGGCCTCGACTTGGTCGGCCAGTGCCTCGCCTTCGACTTCGACGCGGTCGGCGATCCGCTCCAATTCGGCTTGCGGGCGGTCATTGCGTTGTCGAGTTTCCTCGGCAAGCATCTCCGTTCCCTTTCGCGTCATTTCCGCTTTGCGATCCGCTTCGCTGCGAACCGTGTCGGCTTGAGGTTCACTTGGGGACCGCGAACATCCCACGTCTGCACAAATGAATCCGGTCAAAACCAGCACTATCGACGCAACCAACGCCGTGTTCGTTTTTCCATACTGGCTTGTTCCGAGCTGCGTTTTCCGGTCAATGTTGTTCATCGTTGCTACTCTCGGTTCGTATTCTGTCCCAGCACATTTGACATTTCGGCCGTCGTCCAAAATTCCAGCGCCACTTCGTGATCATCCCGATGATCCAGAGTCTGTGTTCGCCTCTGGTTCAAACCATTCGGCCGGAATTTCAAGTGGGACTTCTTCCCAGAACGCCAGCAGCGCACCGCCGCCTAACATCGCGATCCCAAACAACAGCGCGACATACCACAGCAAGCGTTTGTTCCCTAGGAACGCGACCACGCCGGCTTTGAATACAAGGTTTGACATGGTCGCGATCAAGATCACTCGCCAGGCGGTTGAATCGTCGACCCGCCCATCATTAAATAATTTCGCGGTGGACAGCGTGATCGCGTCCACATCGGTTAATCCCGAAATCATTGCGATGCCGTACAAGGCACCGCTACCAAACAGATCTTTCGCGGCAGCCACAATAAACAAGATGACTGCATACAGCACCCCAAATACAATCGCCGGTTTTAGCTGTGCCGGGTTATCGTGTTTGGGAGGTTCGGTTGCTTGTTTGCGGAGAGGAATGAACAGCACCACGCACTCCACGGTCATTAGTAGCAACATTGCCAACAACGGCAGTGCCGCGACACGTAGCAGTCCGGGCGCGACCACTCCGATCTCGAACAACACTCGCACATTCACAATCGTCGAGGCAATCACGATGACGAGTGCCGCCATCGCACTTGCATCCGGACTGCTTTTCGCTTGTCTAGCGTAGCTAACAGTCGTCGCGGTGCTTGAGATCAGCCCACCCAATATACCGCCGAGCACAGCGCCCGCACGCGGTCCCACGAGTTTGAAAGCGATGTAGGCCACCATGCTGATTCCAACAATCAACACGACCATCCGCCAAATACTGTAGGGATTCAGCACGTCGTAGGGCCCAAACGTTTCATTGGGCAGCACCGGCAAAATGACCAATCCGATCAGTGCAAGATGGATAACGCTGCGGATCTCGTTCTCGCCCATCCGCACGACCATCGCATGCAACCGTTTTTTCCAATGCAGCAACACTGCCGCAATCCCGCTGGTCACGATCGCAGGCCCATACATCCCCACTCCGACCGCGACACCGACGACAAACATCAAAAGCGCCGCCATTTCGGTTGTCATGCCAAAATCAAATTCACCCGCGGTGATTTTGGCCACGTTCGCGATCGCCAATACGATGGCGACCGCGATCAAGCCTGCAGCGACCAGCCACCCCAAATGATTTTCAGCGGACGCGTGTTCGCCCAACAATCCACAAAACGTTCCCAGTAACGTGATCAGTGGAAAGGTGCGTATCCCCGCAATCTCGGATTCACTCCATTGACGCTGCAGCCCGACGAGAAGCCCAAGGCCAAGGGAGAGTGCGATCGCTTGGTAGACTTCCAGATTCATTTGTTCGAGAGCCAAAATTCAGGGAGATTAAGCATGTAGGCAAGAGTCGTTGGTTAGGATCCCGTTAGCCGCTTGTGCGGTAGCGGCTTGTTGATTTAATGAAGTTTCCTATGGCAAAGGGGGGCCGATGGACTACCTCGTCCGTCATTTGTGTATTCGACGGACTAGGAAGTCCGTCGTACGACCAAAACGGCTAGTAAACGGAAAGACTCCCGACTAGCTGCTTAGAAAACGAGGGAACAGGCGTTCCGAACCCGTCCGGAAACTCAACGCGTTGAGCCTAGGGATCGACCCTCGCCAGCGTCATGAAAGAGCAAACGTTGTACCGTAATGAAAGCAACCTTGCTGGATCGGAACAGCGTTTGCTGGTTCGTGTGCTTCTTACGACACGCACCCCTGGCAACCGGTCTCGAACTAGGTGATTTTAATGAACGGCGCCCCTTTTGATATCTCAGGCGGCTCGGATATTGGTAAGAAACGATCTGAAAATCAGGATCATTTTTTGATCGCCGATTTACGTCGTCAATTGATCGTTCGCGGGACCGACGTTCCTGATGCAAAGCATCGGGAAATGTTTGGTTGTCAGGAAGGCAATCTGCTTGTGATTGCCGATGGCATGGGCGGCCACCGCGATGGTGAACGCGCAAGTCGTACGGCGATCGAATCGACTGCCCAATATGTATTGGACATGATGCATTGGTTTTTGAAGTTGTGTTCCGATGAAGAGCAAGACTTTATCGACGAGCTGTCGCATTCGTTAACGGCGATCCAGCAAAAGATTTGGACGGAAGGCGAGGGGGTTCATCGACGTATGGGAACGACCGTTACGATGGCGTACTTGCTCGGGTCCCGCATGTATGTCGTGCATGCAGGTGACAGCCGATGTTACATGCTCCGCGACAAAACGCTGAAACAATTGACGACCGACCATACTGTTGCGCAACAATTGATCGACGCGGGGGCTCTGCGTGATTCCGACGCGGCCATCGAGCAGTGGCGACACGTGCTGTGGAATTGTGTCGGCGGCGGTAACCAAGCCGTGCGGCCCGAAGCGGTTCGCAGTAAATTGCAAACCGGCGATATTCTGTTGTTGTGCAGTGATGGATTGACCGGCATGGTCGATGAGGATCGAATTGCGTCAATCTTGATGGCGAGTAAAGACAGCGAGAGCAGTGTCGCCAAGCTGATCGAAGCGGCGAACGACGCAGGAGGGGCGGACAATATCTCCGCGATTGTCTGCCGCATCAATCAGGTCGAAGACCACTGTGATACCAGCATCGCTGCAGAGCTTGATACCACGACCGGGTAGCGTCAAAGATCGCGGTGCGGGTAAAGCCGAGTATCATCTCCTTTGTTAGCGGTACGGCGCGAGCCCAATGTCATCTAGTTTGGTAACCATTGCGGGGGGCTCAAGTAGTGGGATTCGCCAGAATTCCCATCTTTGCTGTTGAAACACCAGGAACTCTGGCGAGTCCCACTACCAAAGTAGATGGCATTGGGCGCGAGCCGTCCGGTGGCGGCGAGTAAAACGTTCGCGCTTGACCGGGCGGCTCGCGCCGCTCCGCTATGACGAACAATGCGACGCCGCTTGGAAACGCGACTAGGGCATCCTGCGGGTACCGACGTTGACCGGCTGCGGCGGCTGAGCTGTAACACGGGTGATCATCGCGTGATATTCCTGCGGCAACCCATGCTCGATCGCTCCGTTGATCACGTGGGCGTGATACCAGTCGGCGGGAACGAGCGAATCGTCGATGCGGTCGGTAATCGCTTGATATAAAAATGTGGTGATCGTCTGGCTTTCGACTTGCACCTCGACGGTGGCGTGTTCGTAGCCCACTCCCAAGGATTCACAGCGATCGAGTTCCACTTTTTCGCTGAGCAGCGTTTCGTAGACAACGCCCCATAAAATGTCGTCGTTATCATGGGTGGCAAACGCGTTTGCTTTGCCGGTCCCGTCCATTCCTCGCTTGTGAAATCGCATTGTACGACCACGGACAAAGCCAACGCCTTTGACCTTCGCGCTGGGACATCGCGCACGCAACCGCGACGTGGACATGTTGGACCCGTAGGCAAAATGATGAAAAGTTTGCAGTGCGTCCATGTCTACAGTTGGCAACCCCCGCCACAGCAGCGTGGCATTCCACATGCTTCGCCGCCACCGGCAACCGGCAGCGACGCACCGCTACGGACCGCCGGGGATGCGGTCACGCTTAATTGCCGTTCCATCTTTTTGTTGCCACAATGAGGGCATTCGGCAACTTCGTCTTCACGACGCAATAATACTTCGACCACCTGTTTACAGGGTTTGCATTCGTATTCGTAGAGGGGCATCGTCTTGTAGAATCCCAAGAAGTATGTGTTTGTTGCCCCAATTATAGACAAGCCGACTCATTTTCCGCAAAACATGTTTGGTCATCCTGCGATGAAAATTAAATCTCTTAGCCGCGAACAGGTTCGATCCGTCGACCAGCAAGCGATCGAAGACTATGGAATTTCCGGTTTGGTATTGATGGAAAATGCGGGGCGGGGGGCTGCGGACGTGATCCAGCAAAATGCCGCCACGGGCCGCGTCGTGATTTTGTGCGGCAAAGGAAACAACGGCGGCGACGGCTACGTGATCGCCCGTCACTTGGACTTGATGGAACGCCAAGTTCGTGTGGTTTCGGTGGTCGAAATCGAGTCGCTGTCGGGCGATGCCGCAGCTAACGCAGCGATTGCTCAAAAAGCCGAACTTGACGTGCAGGTGGCGACTTCCGCCGAGGCGATTGAATCTCATTTACATGATGCGGATGTCATCGTCGATTGTTTGCTTGGCACCGGAGCCACGGGGCCACTGCGGGGAATCTACGCAGACGCTGTGAAAATCGCCAACCGAACCAAAGCGACGCGAATTGCGATCGATGTGCCTACGGGGATGGATGTCGACAGCGGCGAAGCGGACCCGCACACCTTTCAAGCGGAATTGACTATCACGTTTGTTGCCAAAAAGATTGGCTTTGAATTCGACGAAACGCAATCGCTGCTTGGCGATATCGAAGTCGTTCCGATCGGAGTGCCGCGAAAACTGTTGCGACCATGGGTTTTGCCCTCTTGATGGCAGGGGGCTTTACGCTCACAAAGCCGCGTGACCGAAGGCGGTTGATCACCGCTATCGTTCGATGTCGGTCTCATTGGCGGCACG
Organism: Rhodopirellula maiorica SM1; assembly: GCF_000346295.1. Taxonomy (GTDB): domain Bacteria; phylum Planctomycetota; class Planctomycetia; order Pirellulales; family Pirellulaceae; genus Novipirellula; species Novipirellula maiorica. The sequence continues at coordinate 19,775 of NZ_ANOG01000699.1, forward strand.
GTTGTTCAGTTCACGCAGTTGATGCATCGTTTCGATAATCGCTTCGGCTTGCAAGCGGATGGCCCGTTTGAACTGGCCCGCTTCGACAGACGCATCGCCTTGTTTTTGCAGCTTGTCGATTTTTCCCCAATCCATCAACCAATTTCGCTGGGATGCTGCCGTGCGAAGTTCTTCGACGGTTTCGCCCAATCGATTATAGATTTCTTTGTTGGGTTTGGCTTGATAACGGCGATAGGGGCCTTTGCCGCCGGGCGTTTTCGCCAACGGCCGCACTTTGTGCTTGGGTTTGCTCTGCAGATACTGGGCGACACAGAAACCGGCGGCGATGATTCCCAGGATGATTGCGATAATCATTGGCCCCAGCGCTTTACTGACTGGCGTCTGCAGCACGACCATCGCCAGCCCCAGTCCCAATGCTCCGACAAAACAGATGATGGCGGTGCCGATCAACAGCGGTGATACCGCGGCTGGATCCGGCTTTCGCAAATGCCGCTTCGATTGAGACGGCTTGCCAATGCGTTCGGCAAAGTCTTCGGCCACGCGGACGATGATGACGGTCGAATTGTCGGGGCCGCCTCGCAAGTTCGCCAGATCGACCAGGACTCGCGTCGCCAAATCCTCTGGCAAACAATCCATGATCGTGGCGATTTCTTCGTCTTCGACTTGACCTGATAATCCATCGCTACAAAGCAGAAATTGATCTCGGGCTTGGATTTCAAACGGCCCTTCCAAATCAACTTCGACATTAGCGTTGGGGCCGAGCGAACGAGTGATTACGTTTTTCGGGATCGATTGTCCCAAAACGCTGTCGGGATGAATCTGACCACTCGCTTCCATCTCCCAGACCAATGAGTGATCGAACGTCAACTGTTCGAGGACACCGTCTCGCAATCGGTAGGCTCGCGAATCGCCAACATGCGCGACAACCGCTCCGGCGGGCAGGATCGCCAAACTGCTGGCAGTGGTTCCCATATTATGAAATTCGGGATTTTGCTGGCCGCGGCGGTGGATTTCCGCATTCGATTCTCGCACCGCGATCCGCAATGCCTCGGACGAATCCTCTTCGGTCGAGCGAAAGTATTGCATGGCAATGTGCTCGGTCGCCAACCGGCTAGCCAATTCACCCGCGGCATGCGCCCCCATCCCATCGGCGACCACAAACAGATGCCCGCGATGAAAAAAACGCTCAGGGCTACCCGCCATCAGCACTGCCATCGAATCTTGATTATTGGCGCGACGCATACCGACATCCGTCAGTTGCGAATAATGAATACCAGGCTTCCAAGATTCCGACACAGATAGTTGACTCGCGTCGAGGTGGTTCACAGTCATACAGGCCTATATTGTAACCCTCGCATCGTTGAGAGGGTTCAGACGACCCTCCGTTTTTCAGCCTCAATAATTAAAAACGGTCCGGTCGTCTCGTTTAACCGTTCATTTCTAAACATGGTGGATAAGCAGTGTTTGCCAAACGGTGCGCAAATTCACCGCACAACGATAACACCGTTTCGCTACCATGTTTCCGCTGCGAACACGATCCGCTGTGCAAAACAGTAGCAAAATCGCTGAACGGTTCACAGTGTATCGGTTCGATACTCTCCCATGTACTCCCCATCGCTGACGAAAGTCCCCTGTGGCAGCGTGCGACAGTCTGCCCGATCCGATTGGCCAAGGAAGCTTCGGATTGAGTAAGTTTCCCACTGTTATTTTGACGGTAATTCGATCCTCATCGAAACGTGTCGTCCGTCTGCGGCGAGCAAACGGTTCGAATTGGGGCGGGCGGCTTCCCGACGGACTAGAATTTTGTCATCCTCGATCCTGACTGCGGCTCGGACCGATCACGCAAGTGATTTGGTATCCGTTCGCGGCGAAATTGGGGGGGGCAGTATGCGATTGCGTACCATCGACCTAGGCCTAATCGACTCCTAGGCCAAGAACGCGTAAGGCGAGATACGACTTCTGTGGCGACACCGACGAAGGCAGCTCGATTGCAAAACAGATCTGTGAAACCGTGGAGCGATGTGCCGATCCGCAAGCGCTGCAAAACGGTCGCTGCCGCTCGTTTTTCCATCGCTCAGCGTGTCGACGAATTGACGCGGCTGTGTGCCAGTGAGCAACGTACCGATTCGCTCGAAACCGTCACCGCCGAACTGTTGCCGTTGTGCGATGCGCTGCGCTACCTGGGACGCAAAGGCCCCGCGATCTTGCGGACTCGCAGGCTTGGTGCGGTGGGACGTCCCCTATGGATGTGGGGAGTCCACAGCGAGGTACAGCGGGTTCCGCATGGCACCGTGTTGGTCTTGGGGACATGGAATTATCCATTGTTTTTGGTAGGTGTCCAAACGGCTCAAGCCTTGGCGGCCGGCAATCGCGTGCAATTGAAACCAGCCGCTGGTTGCGAGGCGTTGACCCGCTCGCTGGTCCAGTGTTTCTACGACGCAGGCGTCCCCAATGATGCTCTCGTGCAACTCGATTCGACGGTGGAAGCGGCACGTCAAGCACTCGCCAGCACGTCGGCCGTTGGCGGCGACGACCGAATTGACCTAGTTGTTTTGACCGGATCGGCAAACACCGGACGCAAAGTACTCGAGCAAACGGCTGACTCGTTGACCCCAGCGATCATGGAGCTGAGCGGATGCGATGCCATCGTCGCGTTACCGGGGGCGTCGATCCCGCGAGTTTGCGAATTCCTAAAGTTTGGTCTGACCCTTAACAGCGGTGCAACCTGTATTGGTCCGCGACGCGTGTTCATCGAAGATTCACCGCAGGCGGATCAATTGGTCCAAAGTCTGTGCCAACAACTTGGTTCGATTGACACGCCTTTTACGATTCATCCGGCCGCGCGTGATGGGGTGAATCAAACGATCACCAATGCCATCGCTGCGGGTGCCATCGACGCCACAACTCGTTTTAACGCCGCGATGTTGGCCTCGTCGGGGCAGATGGCTGCGTTGGTGTTGGACCGCGTCAACGTGGATGATGAGATTGCTTCGGCCGATCTGTTTGCGCCCGTAACCAGCATCATCCGTGTTTCGAAAATCCAAGATGCTGTCGATGCGATCAATGGAAACCGTTATCGTTTAGCGGCGTCGGTGTTTGGCTCTGATCGCGAAGCGGTGGCGATGGCGAGTCAATTGGACGTTGGCTCGGTGACGATCAACGATTTGATCGCTCCGACGGCGGATCCACGTGTGCCGTTTGGCGGGCGTGGGAATAGCGGTTTTGGGGTCACTCGCGGTGACGAAGGCCTACTCGCGATGACGGTGGCCAGAGTCATCAGCCGGCGGCGTGGGCGTTTCGCCGCACATTTGTTGCCACGAAGCAAAACAACCCGGCAAAAGATGCCAGTGCTGCTACAACTACTGCATGCCAAAGGATGGGGCGACCGTTTCCGGGCGTTGCGACGATTGATCTCGTGACGCCGCCCCTGCTGTTTCCCCGTTGGTTCTCCTCCCATTTCGATCCCCGCCCTATTTCGTCCGCCACGCTATTTCGTCCGCCACGCTATTTCCTGACTGCAACCTTTCTCAAAGAATTCAGCCACCATGAGTGCCACAACAAAAACTGCGTCAAAGGTGATCGTTATCGGTGGCGGATTAGCGGGACTCGGGGCGGCGTGCGTATTGGCCGCACGCGGGCACTCGGTCACCGTGCTGGAGAAGAACGATTGGCTTGGCGGTAAAGCCGCCGTGCTCAGCGAAGAGGGTTATCGATTCGACATGGGACCGACCATCGTGACGCTACCCAGTGTCCTGCGTCGTATCTTTGCCGAAGCAGGCCGCAACATGGATGAATATTTGTCGATGGTACCGCTGGATCCACAGTGGCGTTGTTTCTTTGAAAAGGACAGTGATGGCGATCAAACCGTGCTCGACTTGGTAGCCGATGTCGATTCGATGGTGGCCAACATCGACCAGTTTAGTGGATCGCCAGCGGATGGCGCAGGTTATCGCAAGTTCATGTCGATCAGCGAAAAACTGCATGGCGTGTCCGACCGATTCTTCTTTTGGCGCAGCGTCGGTGGGTTGCGAGATACGATGCAAGTCGGCGGCGCCTTTTCGGCTGCGGTGCTGAGCGATGTCATGGCACTGCGAATGGGCAAGAGTGTCGCTTCGGTTGTACGCCAACATGTCGGCGACGCCCGTGTGGCACAAATGATGGACCATTTTACGCAGTATGTCGGATCGTCTCCGTATGCATCGCCGGCGGTGTTGTGTGGGATCGCGCACATGCAGACCGACGAAGGCATTTGGTATCCGATCGGCGGCACCCGTGCCGTGCCGGAGGCTTTGACCCGGTTGGCCGAAGAATTGGGGGTCGCATTTCGTACCGGAACCGATGTCATGCGAATCACGACATCGTCGCCGCGTCCATCTGAATCAACTCATGTTACCGGTGTGGTGACCGCTTCGGGAGAAACGATTCTGTGCGACGCGATCGTTAGCAATTGCGATGCGGTGCGGACCTATCGGGAACTGCTCGACGGCACACCCGAATCGACCAAATTTGCGAAACCCCAAAGTCACGAACCTGCCTGCAGTGGCGTGGTCTTGTATCTCGGACTGAATCGGCGCTACCCGCAACTACTGCATCACAATTTTGTCTTCTCGCGTGATCCAGAAAAAGAGTTCGACTTCATTTACAACCAAGGCGAACCGGCACCCGATCCGTCGGCCTATGTCTGTGCTCCGGCGATCAGCGAACCAGCAGTGGCACCGGCTGGCTGCGAAGCATTGTATGTCTTGGTGCACACACCTTATTTGCGTCCGAACCACAATTGGCATGCGATGTTGCCGGCGTATCGCGAGACGATTTTGGACAAATTGGAATCCGCTGCGGGGATGAGCGGACTTCGTGATGCCATTGTCTACGAATCGGCGCTGACGCCCGAAGACATCCACCATCGATACCGCGTGCTCAACGGTGCGATCTACGGACTGGCAAGCCATGGAAAGTACTTGGGAGCGTTCAAACCGGCGAACCGCCGTCGCGACATCGCGGGTTTGTATTTGGCAGGCGGTGCCGCTCATCCAGGGCCCGGAATGCCGATGGTATTGATGAGTGGGTGGATTGCGGCGGATTCGTTGGATGCCGACTGGCAGCCCGAAAATGCCGTTTCCTCCGCGAGTTCATAGAGCCACACGGCTTGAGAATAGCGGGGCAAAAACAGCGGCGAAACGGTGGGGATCGCCCAACCCGCCA
>NZ_ANOG01000700.1 GCF_000346295.1 Rhodopirellula maiorica SM1
TTTTCATCGGCACGATTTTGCTAAGAATTCGCCATCGACGAAGCCAGCGATTAGAATAAGCGGGACTATTCTCGTTGCTCGTGCCTCCAATTGATTGAGCTAGGTGTTCGCCGTGCGCATGCCCCTTGGTTTTCGTTCTGTTAGCTGCCCTGTCGCAGTTTGTCTCGTCGTCTCGATGGTATTGGTCGGGGGTGGTGCCGGCACCGTCCATGCGGCTGATTTTCTGACTGCCCAGCAAGCCACTCGGTTAGGTTTGGTCGAGGCTTGGCGGAGGCAAACCGAGGTTCCCGCGGGCGTCCAGTCCATGGTCGATCAGCAGATCTATGTGCACGCGGAAAATCCACGCGAGTACGTCGAAGTCGTGGCAGCAAAGGCATCCGCCAAACCGACCAACGGCGAAGAGCCGGGTGCGGTAAACGAAGCGGCCAAGCCGGAAGAAAACGGAGTGGCGACCGACAAGAACGTGTTGGTGCGAATTCCCACTGATCGCGTCGATGCGCATGGTAAGGCGATTGGCAAACCGGAAGCCGAGCGACTGGCAAGTAATGAGATTCGGCGGCTGAAACGCCGCGGCATCGAAGCGACGATGGAATCGCGAATTGTCCCGCGGGTTTGTCTCTATACGCTTGGGAACGATGGAACGCTGGAATGCCGTGACGCGGAATCTGGCGAATCGATTTGGATGGTTCGCGTCGGTGTCCGGCGACTCGGTTATAAAGCCCTCGGCGTGGGCGAGTCTTTCGTTAGCGTCGTCAATGGCGGTAACCTGTTAAGGATTGATGTTACCAACGGCGAGCTGATTGAGCAGCGACGCACCGTCAATGTCCCGATCTTCGGTGCAATTAATGCAGGCGATTTTGCCGTGATTGCCACGATCCAAAACGGAATCGAAGGTTATCCGTTGTACGATACCTCGCAGCTTCCGTTTCGCGAGCGTGTTGCCGGACGTGCACTCGCGTTGCCTGTCAAAGCACCTGGATCGACTCGAATCGCTTGGGGGACCGATCAAGGTTTTGTCTATTGCATGGAAACGTCGGGCGAACCGTCAGTGATGTTTCGGTTGAATACCGATGGCATCGTCAGTGCCCGACTTGCGGCGGCAAGCGATGATCGATTCTTCTTTGGATCCGAAGCAGGCCAAGTCTACGGCGTCAAAGGCACGCGAACAGGCCAGGTGTTGTGGAGTCGACCCTATGGAGAACCGTTTTACAATCAACCGATTATCGCGGGCGAGCAACTGCTGATTCGTTCCACCTATGGCACCCTGTATTCGCTTGGCTTGGACGATGGAATCAGTACTTGGCAGGACTCGGCGTCCAACATCGACGAATTGGTGGGAACCATTGGTGACAAGCTCTACGTGACCACGCTGAGTGGGGCGTTTGCGGTCTTGGATTTGAAGACTGGAAAGCAGGTGGAGTCATTTCCGGGGATTCGCCCCCAGCGATTGCTGCGAAACCCAAAAACGGATCGTCTGTATCTGATCGGTAGTACCGGGGCGGTTCAGTGTTTACGCAGTATTGACGCCGACTTGCCAGTGATCAGCGAAGGGTATGGCGAAGCGAAGCAGGAAGAGGAGAAAGAAGAGAAGAAGGAAGAGGAGACGAAGCCTGCTCAGCCTACTGAATTTGGTGTGCCCGCTGCCAATGATCCCTTCGCAGCACCTGGAGCCGACCCGTTTGCGGCCCCCGGAGCCGATCCCTTCGCAGCACCCGGTGGCGGCGATGATCCCTTTGGCGCCGATCCCTTCGGTGGCATGTAGGCATTCTCGTAGCGAAACTCGCCAAGAGTTTCGTTCACCTCCGCCGCAAACCATCGTCGACAGACATCGTGGGCTTCACTGTTCCAGCGAAGCCAGCGAGAGTCGGAAATCGAGTCCTCGGCGAGACTTCCGAGGGACGGCTGGTGGCGACGATCTTGCGCGATGCAGCCTTGTAAGTTGCAGCTTCTAGCGATGCAACTTCTGACGCGGTGAGGCCTCGGTAGCGTCGTTTTACGCGTCGCCGGGCGGTTGAATCTGGTCGTTGCCGTCTTCCATCTCTTGGATGTAGCGGCGCAGACGTTCCAGTTCGTCTTCGGCCCTTTTAGCTTCAACATGTTTTCGACTCGTTTGACGAGTTCAACTTTGTTGACCGGCTTGCTGAGAAAGTCATCGGTTCCCGCGGCAACGGCTCGTTCAATGTCGCCCAGTTCGTTCAGCGCCGTGACCATCAAGATCATCACCCGGCTGGTCGCCGGATTGTCTTTGATTTTCTTGCAGACTTCAAAACCGCTCAGTTTGGGCATCATCACGTCCAGCAGGACCAAGTCCGGTTGGAACGATTCGATCTTGTCCAGCGTGTCTTGGCCATCGACCGAGGTTTCCGTATCACAGTCGACGCCTACCAGGTAGGCTTCGAGCAGTTCGCGGTTCGCGATGTTGTCATCAGCAATCAGGATGCGGTGCATAGCGGTGTCAAAATCGTGGACGACGTGAAAAAAGGGGCGGATCCGGTGGCAATCCATCGTTTGGTTGCCACCGCTATTTTAGCGATCGAGTGCTTGGCGTCGCACTAGGCGGTGGCGTGATCGCCTGCAGGAACGGGAAAGTTCTTGCACAGTTCGCGGATCTCGTTGCGAATCGATTGGTGCCGCGATGCATCGTCGGAATTCGACAACGCTTGATGAATCCATCCGCCGATCTTCTTCATTTCATCGGTTCCCATCCCGCGAGTCGTCAAGGCGGGAGTTCCAATGCGGATTCCCGAGGGATCCATCGGCTTACGCTCGTCAAACGGGATCATGTTCATGTTGACCGTGATGCCGCACTCTTCGAGCACGGCTTCGGCTTTCTTGCCGCCCAGTCCCAATGCGGTCACGTCGACCAGCATCAAGTGGTTGTCGGTGCCGCCGCTGACCAATGGCAATCCTGCCGCCATCAGTGTTTCAGCCAACGCCTTGGCGTTGGTGACCAGCGATTTGCCGTACTCCTTAAACGCTGGCGTCATCGCTTCGGCAAAGCAAACCGCTTTAGCCGCGACGATGTGCATCAGCGGGCCACCTTGAGTGCCCGGAAAGACGTTGCGGTTGACCAATTTCAAGTGGTCTTTCTTGCACAGAATCAAACCACTTCGTGGGCCACGCAGTGTCTTGTGCGTCGTCGTGGTGACGTAGTCGGCGTACGGCACTGGGCTGTTGTGCTGGCCCGAGGCGACCAAGCCGGCGTAATGAGCCATGTCGACCATCAATTTGGCACCGACATCGTTGGCGATCTCGGCGAATCGATCGTGCGGGATCTCGCGGGGATAGGCACTCGCACCGGCAACGATCAGCTTTGGCTTGTGCTCGCGAGCCAGTTTGGCGATTTGGTCAAAATCGAGGCGGTGATTCTCTTTATCGACACCATAACTGTGGAAATTGTATAGCCGGCCGCTAATGTTCAGCTTCATGCCGTGAGTCAGGTGTCCGCCCTGAGCCAGGTCCAGCCCCAGCACCGAATCGCCTGGTTCCAGGCAAGACAGGTAAACGGCGGTGTTAGCTTGGGATCCCGCATGCGGCTGGACGTTCGCTTCCTCGGCGCCAAACAGCTTTTTCGCTCGTTCGATCGCCAGCGATTCGGTCACATCGACGTGCTCGCACCCGCCGTAATAGCGGCGGCCGGGATAGCCTTCGGCGTATTTGTTCGTCAAAACGCTGCCTGCCGCCTGCATCACCGCCAAGCTGGTGTAGTTTTCGCTTGCGATCATCTCCAACCCGTCCTGCTGGCGGGTGGCTTCGGCTTGGATGGTTTCCCAGATTTCAGGGTCTTGCTGCTGCAGCCAATTCATGAGTTTTATTGTTTGGGGGGAGAAGGATAGAAGTAAGCTTGCGATCTTCGCACCACGGCGGACACGATTGTCGACCGCCAAGGGCAAAGCGTCAATGTCGCCAAAACCAGGGAAACGGTGCAAAAAAGGAAATCGACAACCCGCGTAGTGGATGAGGCAACAAATCCCGAGAAGAAAACAGCGTTCGCCGCCTCGACCACGACAGGCAAAATAAATCACCCGTCACTCCGCCACCAAAACGCCGCTCTCGCTAAAATTCCTTCCCGACATTTATGGCGTCC
>NZ_ANOG01000701.1 GCF_000346295.1 Rhodopirellula maiorica SM1
CCTGAAAGTAAGTCGGAGTCCAAACGAGGGCATCATTGGTAAGGACGCGATTGGAAAACCGCGAGACATCTCGGTGTTGGAAACCGGCGTTCTTAAAAGATTCACGCAGTGCGCCGAAGCCGTTTAAACTCTGCGTCCCGCTGCGACCCGATGAATCCCCGTACTTTGTCGACAAGCCGCCGCAACCGATTGCCGTGATGCTCAGTACCGACAACAGCAGTATTAACGGATTTTGCGAATTGCAAACTTTGACATTGCGTTGAGATCTCGTTGGCATCATGCCGCCACCTCGTGATGCGATTGGACTTTACGCTCAAGCGTTTCGTTTTGATTCCAAAGATCACGAAATTCAGAATCGATGATCTGTTGGCGTCCAAAATAGGAGCGTTCAAATGCGGTGGTGGTTTCCTTCAATAGCGAGCCAAGCTCTGCATCGGCCGCACGACATTCGCGTACGTATTTGCCGTTGGTTTTGCCGCGGTTCAGCCGGATTAGTGACGAACGATCCAGCAACAATAGTTGATGGGCGAACAACAAGATGACGGCTTGGTCGTATTGTCCCAGACTCATCAGCCGTGCCGCTTCGCTGCGAAGATTGACGTCAGTGCGTCGTAATTCCGCAGGCAGGTGTTTCATTCGCTCGATCGTTTGTTCGTCCGGACCAGCTTGTTCATCCGTCGCTGCGGATTTGGACGAAGCGTTCAAGTCGATGTCGGCTTTGGACAATGCATAGATCAACGTACCCACAAGCCCGGCGACAATTGCGGCTAATAACATCCAGGCAAACAGGTTGCCGAGCGTTAGATCGGTTCCAAACAAACCGTTCGTTGTCGTCGCCGTAGGGGTGGTCGGAGCAGCGGGAGTCGATTTTTTGGCGACCTGTTTTGCTTTGGGTAGCCAGCGACTATCGCGATGTTCGGTATCATCTAAGCTGGTTTGCACCCTAACCGGTACAATTTTTCGTTCGTCGGGGTCGAACCAAACCGTCGACGGCAACACGTTTTCCGAGAACGATGATTGCGTCTTGTCGTTGGCGTCTTGGGCGCATGCTCGATGGCCCATTTGGCAAAACAAGCATGCCAATACCAGCAACATCGCGATGTGAAAAAGCGGGTGACGGGTTCGCATCATGACGCCCCCGGCCCGTTTGGAACTACCGGATCGTTTTGTACAACCGAACTGTCTTGAACAATCTGGGCCGTGGGTGGGGACACCGCGGCTGATGGATCTTCCACTGCGGAACCCCGGACCGATGAGCTCGCTGTTGCGCGGGCGGCGACAGGGTGTTTATGTTGCGGGCGAACCGCCAATCCCGCCTCTTCACCAAACTGCCGCATTGCTTCGGCGCGAATCGCCAACTCCACTTCCCAGCCCTCCAGCCGAATTCGGGTATCCAGATAGTTCAGCAATCGCATCACCACGCTGACGCCCGCCACCAACCACAACGACGCAGGAAACATCACGGTCAAGAAGAACAAATCCCAATCAGGATTTCCGGTCGCGATCACGCGAACGAAGAGCATCGAACACAACACACTCATAAAGATCCAAAACAGGATAAATGATGACGCCAAGAATCGGCCCGCCAAATCACTCGACATTGGTTGATGCAGTGCCTTGCTGCGACGAGACACCGTAATGTCGGTCGCCGTTTGACTGCGGAGCGGACATTGTTCAAGCAACAAGATTTCGGGCAAAAAAGGGCGATTGCTACGTACCAAGGTTGCCGCCGCCAAAATGCAAATTGGAATCATGCCATCCCAAAACCAATCCGCTGGTTGCCCCAGGCGAAATAAACAAATTGCCATCGCCGGAATCGCCCAGCGGGCCACGCCAATTGCCCATAACCAACGCCAGAAATATTGTTTGGCATCGCTGAAAACGCTGGTCCACGTAGGACGGCTTTCAAAGACGGCTTGGCCAAGATAGATCGTCGTGGCGACGCCCGCCGCTGGTGTTTGCAACACCACTAACAGCGCCATCCACGCGGCGTAACGCCAAATTTCCGCGACCGCGTCGGGATCGTCGGCACCATAGTCCGATTCGGTGATCGGGATCCAATACAGCAGCAGCGAATTGAGCAATGCCCACGGAGCCGCGCCGGCAAAAAAGCCAATCCCAATTGCCGATGGGTAGCGGCGCAGCATGACTAAGGATAAATCGCCAATCTCGGACAACGTCCGGCGGCGGACAACCACATGGGTGCGATCAAGTTGCATGCGTCACCTGCCCCACCGAACTTGAACCACCTGCGTCGGAATCGCTTGTCGTCGACTCGTATCGCGGCGAATGTGATCCGCGTGATCGTGTGGGCCACGGGAACCCAAGAATCACAAAGTAAAAACTAATCAAACCCGATGACATGACCGCCCAGGCAGCTTTAAAGATGAACGGCAGCGGGCTGGGAGACAAGAATCCTTCGGTAAATGCCGCCAATACAAACATCGATGCGGCAGCGGCCATCACCGGAATCGCTCGGATCGCACTGGCGCGTAGCGAATCGATTCGGTTCAGCCCGCCGGTGCGAAACCATCCGACACCAAGCCGCAACCCGGCCGCAGCGGACAGTGCGATCGCGGTCAATTCGAATGGTCCATGCGCTGTGACAAACTGAAAAAAATTCTCGCCCCCGGTGACATCGGGTCTCGCCATATAGCCAAACGCGACGCCCAACACGACGGCGTTGTAGGCCAGTTTGAAAACACAGGGAATGATCAAGATCCCAGAGGCAAAACAGGTTAATCCGATGCCAGTGTTGTGATTGATGTAAAAGCCTGCCATCGACACATAATGGTCGAGTGACCCATTCAGTTTTTGTTCGTACATCGACTCGAGATCCTCGAGTTGGCTTTCGCCCATCACCGCATTGGCAAATCCAGGGAACTGTTCTTCGCTATAACCCATGTACATGGCGAGTGTAAAAAGTCCGAAGAACAGAATCGTGGCCACTCGTACGCACGAATCGGCAAAGATTTGCCGTGGCGCTTCGTAGAACAAGACGTCAATCCAAGTGGACGGTTCAAATTGGTTCGCCCGATAGAGTTGGTTGTGTGCTCGAGCGACCAATTGATGCAGATAGGTCACCGTATTGGGCGGCAATTGGTAGGCATCGGCCAACGCCAAATCGGCACAGGCGGCACGGTATAGCGTCGAAAATCGGGCGATACCTTGAGCACCGCGATGTTCGGGACCGCCCGCGCGATCGGTGCGGCCACGCGATTCCATTGCATCACACAGCGATTCCAGTTCGTTCCACTGAACGCGACGCTTGTCTAAGATTGAGGCAACATTCATGAGGGCGCCCGCATCGGTGTGGAAGGTTGGTTGCTCGCCAGGACTTGTGTTGGTTTGTTCGCATCTTTCGCCAACGGACTAAAGTCCGCCAAGTTGCCCAAATCGGGAAGTTCGCCTGATGCGTCGGCTAGAAACGTTTTGTAGTACAGCGAATACATCAGCAAGTCGGGATCGATGTCGTTGCGAAATTCAAATCGCTCGATCAATGGGATCGTCAAGTGCTTGGCGACTTCGCGTCGACGTGCCGGCGTTAGATAGTGACGCCGTTCGGCATAAATCGCCAAGGCTTTCGCCATGCTCCGCGAGACTCGGTAATCGGCGGGAATAAACGATGCCAACGCAGGTACCCGCGGGTCATCGACTTTGGCAATCGGTAGTCGCCAGCTCCGCTCGTCGACAATCACCATCGTGCCGGCCGCCAAATCACCAAGTCGTTGCATCCGACGTGTAAAGATCATCGACAACAAACAAACCATTGCGGTGGGGATGATAAACGCCGGTGGAGCGTCTTCGGCACCGAGACTTGATAGCGGGGCGACAGGCAAAAAGTCTGCGATCCGCAATAGGTTGCGGATCAATGCTCGTTTGCCCGTGATCGGACGCCCTTCGATATCGATGACGCGGATTCCGGTGGCCCATTTGCCGACCGTCCGACCGTTGAAATAGGTTTCCAGCGTGGCTCCGTAAAACCAGCTGACCACAAAATTCAAGATCAACGCACCGGCACCGATGAACGGACCAAAAAATTGCAAATCCAGGATTGCGCCCGTGATCAGCATCAGCACAACGACGCCGATGATAATTAGCCAGCGGATCGCGACGTCGATCAAATAGGCAGGCAATCGGCGAAACGGCCCCGCCAACTGGTAGTTAAAGGCGATGTTTTCCGGTGTCACTACCGCGATCGTCGTGTCGAGTGCAGCAGGGACGCTCATGCGGGGGCTGGGGGCTCAAAAAAAGAATTCGAAATGTGCAATTCCGCTCAGCAACCATTATCGCGTGTAGCCCCCTCGTCGTGCAACCATGGCGGTGTCCGAATCGTGAGAGGATCTCTACGATTTTTGCGATCCCCCCACGTTTAGCCCGTTCGATAGATTACGGCAGTGCGACTTGCGAATGATGGCTAAGGTACGAAAACAAATCGCGGATTTCACGCTGCGAAAGCGTGTCGAGTAACCCTTCGGGCATCGGCGATTTTTCGGTTACCTTTTGCATCTCCACTTCGTCACGGGGGATTGTCATTTGTTCGGTCGCGGTATGGATTGTCAGGGTTTGATCGGATTGGTCGGTCAACAACCCGTTGATCACGCGGCCATCATCGAGCAACACAATCGTCATCCGATAGTTCTTGTCCACCACCGAACTAGGGTCGATGATGTTGGACAACAAGTAATCGAGGTTGCTGCGGTTGCCACCCGAGAGATCGGGGCCAACCTGGCCTCCTTCGCCATACAAACGGTGACAATTTTGGCAATGTTTCTGAAACAGAGCCCGGCCAGCACTGCGATTCGCACTGGACAACACGTCGGACGTCAATTCGGTTTTCAGTTTCTCGATCAACTGCTGTTTCTCTTCCGACGATTCACGGACCTCGCCCCAGACTTCGCCGATCCGCTGATTCAGCGCCGCGTCGCCGAGGCTTTGAATTTGCCGAACATGAAACGCCGATAAATCTTGACGAGGAATCTTTCCCTTTCCAATCGCTTCCAACAGCTCGCTGGCGAACGATTTTCGCGACGACAGCAGCGATACAATTTGAGGTTTGTCAGGGCCACGGAATCGGTTGTACCTCGACACCAGCGTGACGGCAACTTTGGGGTCGTCAAAGGTTGCCAAGCCTTTCGCCGCCAACACGTTCATGCGTGCATCGTTGATCAATTTTTCGCAGACCGGTCTCAGGTCCTTGCTCTGGCTTTGGATCAACGTTTCAAGTGCAGCCAATCGTGTTTCGAAAGCGATCGGAATGCTTGAATCATTCACCGAATTGCCGAGTGCAATTTGTTTGACTTCGTCCATCGCACGGCCATCGCCGAACACCACGCTTAATTCGCGAATCCACGGGCGAAGTTCATCGTGGTCGATACGAACGACTTGGTCCCACGACATGGGCCGGTCGGCGGAAGCCCAGCCGCGAAGCCCGTCACTGACACCGCGCAAAACGGCAAGCTGAAAACGCCGGTCGTTGCTGTTGGCTACTTTCGCTAACAATGTGTCAATCGCGGCGGGCGATCGCGTGATCTCCTCGGCCAAACAACGAGCGATCAATTGAGTCAAGCGAGGTTGTTGGCTTGTCGATGCCACCGCGACTAGATCGGTGTGGTGTGCTTGTCCAAGTGGCATCACGCCGTACCAGGTCATCAGTGGGATGTTGTGATCGTCGGCATCTTCGATTCGCATCGCCAACGGTTTGGCCAACGATGCGCGATATTGCAGTGGCAATCGCTGCAGTGTTGATGCGAGAGCTAAGCGGACTGCGGCAGAGGGATCTTGGCTCGCCATCGTAGCAAAACGCGAGATCAATGCTTGGGAAGATTCTGTGACTGTCGCCGGCAAGCTCGACTTCCAACTCGCGCCCATCACATCATCAAGCGGCCAAGTCTCGCTGAGCAAGCGAATTGCCCAGACACGAACATATTCCGACGGGTGGTCCAGCAACGCGGTCAAGTCGTCGGGTGTCGTCTCGCCACACGCATGCAGCGTCAACAGCGACTGAACCGCGGTCGATTCGCGGGTGTCGCTGGCGGAAAAAATCTCGTGTAGTCGCTTCGTCGCTGTGCTGATGTCTTGGCCCGCATTAGCGCGGCCGATCAATACCATGCGGGCTTGGCGTCGTTGCCAGCGATTGCCTGGCAAGTGAGCGTTGGCCAAATCGGTTTGCGACCACTGTGCCACGTCGGTGGATGCCGGTTTCGTTTTCGCAGGGGCTGGATCGCCGTAGCTAATTTTGTAAACGCGACCGCTTTCGCGATGGACTCCGGTGTGTTCGTGGCATTCACCGGTATCGCTCCAATCGATGGCAAACACGTTGCCATCCGGACCGGTGCTCAGGTCCATGCCGCGGAACCAGGGATCTTTGGCCAGCATCATATCGGGTTCGTGTCGCAGCACGTAACCGCTGCCGTGTCGCTCGATCCGCTCTTGGTTGGCACGTCGGCCGTGAAAGTTAAAGGTTAGCAGTTTGCCAACGTAGGCGTCCGGCCATTGATCGCCTTGATAGATCAAAGTGCCGCAATGCGCATGACCGCCGCCGAAATCATTCGCTGCGCCATCGCGTGACTTGGTCCAACTTTGCCCAGTATCGAAATGCCAGTGATCGGCATGCATTTCGATCATCTCGTAAGCACGTCGATTCGGGTCGAGCGTGAACGGACGCGGGAAATGGGCACCCGGAATCATATGCCACAGATGGCCGTTGACGGTGTTACAGAAAAACATCTCGCCAACGTCGTTCCAGTCGTGTCCCCAAGGATTGGTCGTGCCCGCCGTCAAGACTTCGACGATTTTATGTTTCGGGTGATAACGCCAAATGCCGCCTTCGAGTGCCGGTCGTTGATCGCGTGGAGTTGACGGTTTACCGATGCGTCCGGGGCACGAACCGCCGCAGCGACCGTACAGCCAACCATCGGGACCGAAACGGATCCCGTTGGCAAAGTTGTGATAGTTTTGCTTTGCCACATCAAATCCGTCCAACACGACCTCGCCCGGCCCATCGGGCACGTCATCGCCATCAGCGTCAGGAATGAAGATCAGTTTCGGAGGACACATCAACCACACGCCTCCGTGACCAACTTCGATTCCGGTCAACATCTGCACGTTGTCGGTGAACACGGTGCGGCGGATGCGATTCGCGGTGGATTTTTTGCTCGAATCGTCCTGGTTGGCTGGATCTAAGATGACAACACGGTCGCGCAAATCCAGTTGGAAACGTTGTTGGCGTTCGGCGTAGGTAAAGTTCTCTGCGATCCACAAACGTCCGCGTGAATCCCAAGTCATCGCAATCGGGTTCATGACGTCAGGTTCGGACGCAACCGCCGTCACCCGAAACCCGTCGGGGACCGTGAACGTCGACGCTGCTTCAGCAGCGGTCATCACCGGAGCGTCGGCGAGTGGTTCCGTATTGAATAGCGGAGGAAACTCGGCGTTGGCAACGGAGGACACCAGCAGAAGTATCCCGAGCAACAAAGTGCGATGCATCAGCCAGTTTCCTCGTACAGCAGCGGTAACGTCGTAGTGGTTTCGATTTGTTAGTGAAGCGAGCCGTTCGGTATCTCACGATACAACTGCCGCCTCGAAACCAACTTGGTTGGCAGAGAGGTGATTGCGGGATCGTCTCAAGGATAAATATAGAAATCCTATGTGAAGTCCGAACGTCACGGCTCACGCATTCTAATCGATCACCGAGGCGGGTTTGGGTTTAGGCGCGTTCGGATCGGGTGGGTTTTTCGGTGGTGGCGGCGGCGGACCGAGCCGGATGCCGCCGTTGATGTGAGTCGTATAGACCCAGTCGGCGGGCTGCGGTTCCCAACCCGCAAGCACTCCTTCGTCGCTGAACAGCCCCCGCGCGGCCACGTAGACATCAAAGCTGTCCGGCAACACATGGAAACGACCGTAGTACTTTGTTGTGTCGAGTCGGCTGAGCACATCACGGCGGATTTTGGAGCGTGGATTCAGAATCGCAGACTCGTTTGCACCGCGTCCTTCGCGAGGGATCAAGCGAATTCGCGGCCATTTATTGGATTGGACGAAGTACTCGACGTCAAAAAATTCGTCCTGGTCCTTCAACTTTTCGTAAACCGCAGTGAACTTTTCGGGATCGATGCCAGCGACGGGATCGCGATCCAAACCGCCGCGTTGAATGATGGCCTTGGCCATTAATTCGGCTTGCTTGCGAAAGAATTCGGCATTCACCGGATAGACCAAATTGTCAACACAGATAAACGTGGCCTCTTTCGTCCCCGGCGGTGCCGGTCGAGGGTTCGGGATACTGACTTGGATGTCCGGGGGCGCTTGCCGCCGAGGAGTCTTGTCGAGGATCGCTTCCAGTTCCGCTTTGCGCTCCAGCGACGTTGCGATTAACGTCTGCATCTTCTCGCGTTGCGCTTTTGTATTGGCAATCTCGGCAGCATTCTTTTCTGCCATTTCGCGGTCCGCTTGGATCTTCATGGCAAATTCGTTCATTTGCTTTTTGCGATCCTCGATGTTTTTCTTACGTCGGGCCAGCAATTCTTTGCTCTTTCGCAACTCTTCTCGCTGAGCATCGGCATCGATATCCAAGGGATCGACAAGCATTCGATTCAGCTCGAAGGCTTCCTGCTTTTTCTGCAGCAGTTTCTTTTGCAGCTCTTCGACCTGAGCTTCGTCGACCGTGGATTCTTCGGTGACCCGTGTCACGACCTCCGCGACACTCATTTGCGTCACAATCAAGACAAGCACCAAAATGCCGACGACGTTGGTCATCGTATCAAGCAGCGAATCCAAGCCGCCATCTTCATCGTCATTGCTGGGTTGGCGTTTCATTTTTCCCCCTTTGGCTTCGTCGATGTTGCAAACGCAGACAAGTCGATTCGCCCCTTGCCGACAACCGGAATTTTACCGTTGCGGATTCCACGACTGTCACACATTTTCTTGGCTGCACGATAGACCGACAATCCATCGCTGCGGACTAAAAACACGATCGTGTCATCTTTCCCGTTAAGTGCGGTTTCCAATAACGCGACAAAGTCCGCGTCCTTTGCCATTTCGCTTGCGCGAATTCGTTTGGGCGGCTGTAAGTGATGCATCACGATTGCCCCTTCGCTGCATTCAACAAAATGCGGCACGAAGTTCAATCCACTGCCTTGCGGCAAAACGGTCACATTGGACTCGGATGCGTCGGCCCGCTCAGCCGCTTCTCGCTCGAGCTGTGCCAGCTCTTCTTGCAATGCATCGAGTTCCGCTTTCATCTCGCTGGCGGTTTCTCGTTCTTTCTCGCTGAGGGTCGGGATCACGATTTTGACTTTTTCCTGCTCTTCCAGCTGCTTTTCGATCTCCTCCTGCTCTTTCAGCAGTTCCTCGAGCTGCTCGAGCGTGATGTTGAGAAGCTTCTTTTCTTCACGCAGTTGCAAGCCGGTTGAATTGGAGACTTCGATTTCACGCCGCAGTTCCTCGACCTCTTCGAGTGTTTCGTCGAGTTCTTTTTTTGTTTTTTCAAATTGCTCGATCTGAGCAATATCGGGCGTATCGGTTTGCGCGAGCGCAAGGGTGGCAATCATCATCGTCAGCACTCCAATCACGCTGGCGATGATGCTGAGAAACGGAAACAGCGAGATGTCGTCGTCAGAGGTTTTCGGTCGGCGTGCCATGATTAACCTCGCCCACGTGTCCGCGACTTTTTACTGAACCATCCGTTGCGGCTTGGCTCGGGCTGCGCCGCGACTTGCTGGACGACGACTTGTTGGTCGCCAAGTCGCTCAAGTACTCCACTTAAACTAGCCAGCCCCGTTTGTACGCCCGACAAATGGTTCGTCAACGATGTGTTGGTGTTCGAGAACGTTTCGTTGACCTGAGACTGCAGAGTGGTGGTTTGCTCGGCAAGCGAAGTTAGAGTTTGCTGGATCTTGTCTGCCGCATTTGCCATCTGGTCCAATTGGGCCTGTAAGCGAGCCTGTTGGTCAAGCTGCTGCTCGTGCAGCACGTTGACATGTTTTTGTTGTTGTTCTTCGATTCGCTTGTTGACTTTGTCCCAGCCCGCTGAGACTTGGTCGGTTAAATGGGTGCCAATGGTATCGAGCTTCGAGAGCCACTGTTCCATCTCGGCATGATGCGTCCCCAGGGCTTGTTCGACGGCTTGTCGGAAAATATCGGATTCACCGCCGCTTGCACCACGTTCGGCGCCTCCTTCGCGTCCGTCGTTGAGCCGACGCAATAGATTTTCGTTGCAATACTCGTCAACGTTGGTGATCACATCCTCTTCGCTTTTCTGCAGCGCCGAAGCGGGAATCTTCACAAGCATACTCATGATCAACGCCAGCAGCGTTGTGTCGAACGCGGTGCCGAGTCCGCCGAAGACGTCTTGCAGTGCCGCCTTCATCGCGTCCATGCTGCCGCCACCACTGAGGCTGGAGGCCAAACTGGCGACTGCCGAACTGACCCCCATGACTGTCCCGATGAACCCAAGGATCGGCAACGACCAGATGAACACTTTCAGGATCGTATAGCTGCCGGCGACGTTATTGGCATCGATCGCCGATTGTGATTCCATCATCGTGACGGTTTCAGCGGCACTTTTGCGAACGCGAAAATGTTCGATCCCGCGGACCACGCGGTTGACCAGAAACGTATCGCTGCTGGCACCGGGCAGCTCGTTGATGTGCAGGATAAATCGGTCGATGGACCCAACGGTGATCTCGGGCGAAACCTCTGTTGGCAACACGTCCAACAGCATCGCATCCTTCTGCTTTTTCAAATTTAGCCATTTCAGCCCCAAGATGGCCAGCGCCCAGAACATTAGCAGCGTCGTCGGAAACGGGACCGGTCCCCGTTCCCAAAACAGTTGTCCGAACGCACTATCGCGGATTGGATAGGTCACGCCATACCACAGCAACGCGACGCCTCCGCCAATTAGAAAGCTGAGCACCAAGCTGACGTCGCTGCTGGCTGAATCGCTGCTCGAGCTGAACCAGCTCTTTTCACGGCGGCGCCGTTTGACAGCTTTCTTTGCCGGCGCCGTCGTGGCCGCCGCGGTGGTTTGGATCGCGGGGGTAACTGCGCCTGCTCGGTCGGTGCCGCTGTCGGTCGCAGCGGCCGCTTTTGCACGCGGTTTGCCGGATGCCGGCGTCTCGCTGACTTGAATGCCTGGGAATGCAGGTTCAGGTTCCGGCGGAGCGGTTTCGGGAATTCGCACCGTCGCTCGGCAGTAAGGGCACGCGCGACTTTTGCCCGCCAGACTCTCGGATACCTTTAACGATTTATTGCAGCCAGGACAGGAGATCTTGAAAAAGGACATTCGTATTTCGCAGAAGCAGTGGGGGGACGCAGAGGTGGGAGAAGCAACGAGAAAGGCGTCATCATGTTATAAACAGACGCCGATGAGGAATCAAAAAGATAGCAGCTTGCAAAGCCGGCAATCTTGATTGTAAGCCGGAAATATTGTCTCGTCCGACAATATTCAACGTATTCCACCGCCGGTTCGTACCCGCTGGGTAATGCAGATTCTAATGAAATACGTGGCGTCGACGCCAAATGTCGCGGCGACGCCGCATGGGGGGCATGGTGGATGCGTTCGCCGTTTGGGGCAGTGAAGCGACCACACTTCGCAGCGAAAAATCGCCACGGTGAGCCGCGGGTCGTAAAACACCAGGGCGTGCGTGGGACCCGGCCGCTGACGAGAACGTCCGGCTTAGGCCAGAGGCCGATACATCCTCTGCCGTGGCCGTAAGGCCACGGGATGTAGCGAATGAGCTGCAAAGGCCGGAGGCCGACACAATGACTGAGTAAATGTGTCGGCCTCCAGCCTTAAAAAAAGAACGAATGCGAGTTGTTAGAGTCACCCTAAGCCGGACGTTCTCTGACGCGCCGCGGCTCAATGAATCAACAAGCCGCCGCTGTAGATTGCTAGGCGGGCCACCCATTTGGGCGGCAGTGACGGTCCGATTGTGTGGTTGAACCTACCCGACCAAATCCAAAATCCGTCGCATTTCGGCGACCGCGTCACGCATTCCCACCATCACGGCGCGGCTGACGATCGAGTGACCGATGTTCAATTCGATCATGTTCTCGATGGCGGCGACGGGACGGACGTTAGCGTAGTTCAGACCGTGACCTGCGTGCAGTCGCATTCCCAATTCGGATGTTTTTTTGCCCGCTGCTTTCAAACGGTCGAGTTCTTGAGTTTGCTGCGCCCCCCGGGCCAATGCATACGGTCCGGTATGCAGTTCGACGGCATCCACGCCGAGGTCCGCGGACGCTTGGACTTGTTCCAAATCAGGGTCGATAAACAGGCTGGTTAGGATACCCTCGGCTTTCAATTTTTCGATGGCGTCTCGAATGCGACCTTTGTCATCAACAACATTTAATCCTCCTTCGGTCGTGACCTCTTCACGGCTTTCGGGGACCAACAGGGCCCATGTTGGTTTGACTCGGCATGCGATTGCGACCACTTCGTCGGTACAGGCAATCTCGAGATTGGTTTTCACGGTCACAGTTTGCATCAGCACTTCGACGTCACGTTCTTGGATGTGACGACGGTCTTCACGCAAATGGAAAGTGATCCCGTCGGCGCCTCCTTGCTCTGCGAGCGCCGCTGCGATTACAGGATCAGGTTCATACGTACGCCGCGCTTGGCGAACGGTTGCAACATGGTCAATATTGACGCCGAGTTCAATCATTTTGTTTGAAGTGATCGTTGAAAGGGTGATAAGAACCGTGGCAAGCGAGCGCCAAAACGGCTAAATCTAAAATGGGAATTGTGAATGTATGCTCAGATACAATCGATCAGCTCGCGTCGTAACCAGCGAATTTCTTCAGAGATGTCTGCGGCGAGACTGCGTTTTCGCATCGCGTCCGGCAGCACGCTCCAGGCATACGTTTCGACTTCGAGGTGTCCGGTAAAATCAATCGACGTATCGCTGCTGAGCAAGGTTCGCAGGCAGTCTCGCACTTCATCCTGGCTGGTCGTTAAATGTCCAAATCGCTCCAGGAAAATGGGAACATGAAAATGAACAACCCATCGTTTGTCGCCACATGCGGGATCACTTGAACCGCGGGCACGCGAAATCAGCGTGGGCAGATCCTCGGTCAATTCAAATTGGTTGTCTCCGGTGATTCGCCCGGTTTGATGCAAATAGCGATCCTCAGCAAACTTGCTCAACTGCTCAATCGCTTCTTGCCGGCGTCCGAGCGACATGGCGTCCCACTCTGCGACGATCGCGCTGCTGACTTGCACCTTTCCGATCGTAATGCCTGCGGTTGCATAACGCTGTAGCACATCGGCTTGCGATTCCATCATGACTGCGGCATGGCACACGTCGTGACAAACGGTGATGTGACGACGGTGCATGGGTTTGTCGAGGTGTTTGTCAAACCAATCGACAATATCTTGACTTGTGTCCAAGATACATCCAGGTTCGGGCTCGATCGCCACGACGATACGACGGCCCGTTTGTTCCTCGAGCGCCGCCAAGAACTCAGCCAATTGACGTAGGTTTTGTGCCGCCGTTTCAAGACGTTCCGGTGTGGCTTTGTCCGATGCCCATCCAATCGGCAACGTGCTGATGGATCCCACCTTCTGTTCTTGCGGCAGCAGCTCAGTCAGGATGACGGCGAGTTGTTTGGTGTAGGTCAATCGACTCGTTTCCCACCATGTCGGTTCGTAGACGCGATGCTTGACAACGTCTTGGTGGAAATTGTCATAAGGGAATCCGTTGATCGTGAACGCTTCGAGTCGGTGCTCGTCGAGGAATTGACGCAGTGGTTTCGTACCGCCTTCGAAGCACTCGGTGGCGGCTTGTGCTGGCAACCACAATCCCACGCCAAGCGGCGTGTCGATTGGCAGGCTCGATTGCACCGATACGGCGTGCTGAAGCAAATTTTTGCGAATGGCCGGCAAAT
This sequence comes from Rhodopirellula maiorica SM1, assembly GCF_000346295.1. Lineage (GTDB taxonomy): Bacteria > Planctomycetota > Planctomycetia > Pirellulales > Pirellulaceae > Novipirellula > Novipirellula maiorica. The sequence goes on from NZ_ANOG01000701.1 coordinate 13,882, forward strand.
CCATGCCTGCATGCACATTGGTGCAATAACCGACGGTAAAACTCATCAATCTCTCCTCACTGAATAATTCAACAGATCCTCAGACCACCGCCGTTACCCGCGTGTGTCGGTGGTCGACACGATGCAGCGGTGCGTTTGCTGGCAATGCTTTGATCTCGCAGCGATGCCGCATTCCATCACGGATTCGGTCACGTTTTAGCTGCTTGGGGGGCTATTGACGATGGGTTGTAGCCCAAGCCTCAGCCGATCTTTCTCGGGAATCAAGCGATTCAACAGCAGGGCCGCATCGCGATTGCTGGTTTCCAGTTCGCGATAGGCCGCTTGCAACTGTGTCCGGACCTCGCCAAGTCGCCGCGAATCATTCAACTGTTCGAGCGTCAAACAACGCTGTGCCAATGCCAAGGTGCGGTAAAGCCGATCGATCCTGGGGTCTGCGCTCAGCCGCTCTAACACCGCGTCCGCTTGCTTCCACTGCTTTTCGCTCATCATAAAGCGAGCTAGTTGCAGCATGCTTTTCGCGTAATAATTAGTATTCGTCGAATTGGCATCGGGCGGGAAGTTCTCGGAAACGGCCAACCAGCCGGCTTCGTCATTACGGGTCAGCGCGACAAGGTATTGTTCCTGGACCGAATTGGTTTGCGGTACCTGATCCGGACGCAATAAACGGCCGATACTTTTTGCAGGCTGCGACAACATCGCAGCGGTCGCGGCGCCGGTGCAAAGTAGCGGCAGCAAGATCACGGCGGCATAGCGTCGTAGACGCTGATTGCGACGGCGGCGTGCGTCGTCGGTAACACGTTGCAGACGAATGGTCGCGGCCGCCGTTCCGACCGTCGCGCC
>NZ_ANOG01000702.1 GCF_000346295.1 Rhodopirellula maiorica SM1
CAGCGATCCCGCCGCTGAAAGTTTGCTTGCCGATGCGGACTCAGGAATGCGTCGCAGCGAATCTTATCCGGGCACATTGGGGCCGCGGGCCGCGTCCCTGCGTGCTAAGGCGGCGATTGCTGTGGCTATCGCTGCGGTGCTTGTTATTGCATTTCGGTGGCCGCAAACGCCTCCGACGCCGCCGACGGGCGTATCGTCGATTGCATCGCGCGATGCGGGATCGTCCGCGTCCTCGTTGCCGCTTGAATCCATGACGTCCAACGATCGTTTGTCGATCTTGGCTGCAGAGAACGTGCTGGCCCACGAGAATTTTGGGGGTGAGAACCCGGCCTATGGGATGCGGACTAATCCGGTAGCGTGGTTTCATGATGTTCAGCAGCGGGATTGGTTGGGCCAGACGATACCGACGGTCGAGTCGTTTCGTGACGGGGTAGCGCCGATTGGGCGTTCGTTGTTGCGGGCGGTAACGATTTTGACGACTTCGGGTAAAGATCAGCCGTCTTAAGTTAAAATAGAGGTCTCGATCGGCTGCCGATGTCGGTGGAACGTCGAATGCTTGTGGCGAGGCGTCTATGGGATCTGAAATGAGGACGAGGGTCGTTTGAACATTTGGTTGCGTCGGAAAATGGGCTTCGCTGTTCTGGTGGCTGTCGTGGCGATGTCCGTCGGATTGTCGACTCGCGTGTCCGCAGAGGAATTGTTTCAGCTTCGCAACGGCATGACATTGCGAGGATCCAAGGCCGAGATTGCCTCGCTCAATGCCAATGCGTTTTCGGCTGCCGCCGCAGGCGAGATCAAACTGAGACCGATTTGGGTTATCGATGATGGTTTGACTCGTATTTATTTCCATGGCAACGGAATGTCCGCCGCCCCGCCGGTCGCCGTTCGCGATATCGAACAATCGATCGAGTTTTGGCAGCCAACGCCGCTGGGTGGAAAGGAAATTTCCGCGATCGGCAGCATACTTGGGGTTTCGCCGTTCAATGATTTCGGCCGCCGCGTGATGACGGTTCGTGGTGTCGACGGTTCTCCGATGCGTTTGGTCCAAGGGATTACCGAGATCAATGGCCGCTATGCCAGAGTCGAGGGGCTGAAGGGCGAAAAATCGTACGTCTGGGATATGCGATTGGCGACCAGTTCGTTGAAGTCCGATGTGCTGAAATCAATCTTCCGCCGACGAATGGACTGGGACGATCTCGACAAACGGCTTGAGGCCGTTCGTTTTTTTATGGAAGCCGGTCGCAACGGCGATGCGATCGATGTGCTGCGTGAAGCGATCGAGACATTTCCAGAAGCTGCAAAAATGCAGCGGCAAATCGTTGTCTTGATCGAACGTCAAGCGAATCAATTGCTCGAAGAAGCCAAACTGCGAGCGGAATCCGGCCAAGAGGAATTAGCGTTACAGATCCTCGAACAATTTCCCACCGACCAACTTGGTCGCGTGACTCGACTGCAAGTCGAAGATGCGACACAAAAGATTCGGGCTTCCCAGCGTCAAGCCGAGTCCTTGATCGCACAGCTCGAGGGTCAGATTCAGCAGCTAAAACAAGCCAACGATTTGCAGCCGATCTTTACGGAAATCAAAGAAGGGCTCTCGTCGGCAACGATGATCCGGTTAAGCGATTACATCCGCTTGGGGCAATCCGAAGCGGTGCCACTTGAAAATCGAGTCGCCTTGGCGATCGCCGGTTGGTTGTTAGGCAGCGGTTCCGGCGAGCAAAACTTGACCGTCACGATTTCGCTGGTAAAAGTCCGGGATTTGGTGGCCGAATATTTGGGCAGCTCCGATGCGGGGCGTCGCCAAGCGATTTTGGCAGAGCTTCAAAATCTCGAAGGGGCCGAAGCCGAGTACGTCGATCGAATGTTGCCGCTGCTGACACCTGTGCTCGATTGGCCCGAGGGGTCGCAGCACGCGACGATCCCCGGAATGTACTTGGTCGGTGACGAAACGGAGCAATTGGATCAACCGCCGCGGCCTCGTTACGTGGTCCAGTTACCGCCGAATTATAACCCGCTTCGCGAGTACCCCTGTGTGTTAGCGCTGCATCCGGTTCGCGGCACTCCGCTGGCCGAGATTGATTGGTGGAGCGGTGTTTACAACGAAGAGATGCAGGCTCGTCTAGGTCATGCATCTCGATACGGATTTATTGTGGTTGCGCCGCTGTGGACTCGCGATTCGCAGCGTGACTACGAATACAGTGCACGAGAGCATGAACGGATTCTCGTTTCGCTTCGCGATGCAATGCGTCGCAGTTCGATCGATGCGGATCGCATTTTCATTGCCGGGCATGGCGAAGGAGGTGCTGCCGCATGGGACATCGCTTATTCGCATCCCGATCTTTGGGCCGGCATGATTTCGATCAGTGGCGAACCGGCGAAAACGATTACGCATTACCACCCCAATGCACCTTATGTGCCTATGTATTTGGTGATGGGCGAACGCGACGGAGCCCCGACGCCGCTGGTTCGCAACGGACCGATCATGGACGACTACGTCAAATTTAAAAGTGACGCGATGGTGGTGATGTATCGAGGCCGAGGACGCGAATTTTTCTATGAAGAGATTCATCGTTTGTTCGAGTGGATGCGTTTGCCATCGCACGTCCGCAAAGAGGCTCCTGATGACATTGATGCGGTCACGATGCGTGCGGGCGACAATTTCTTTTGGTGGCTAGAACTGGGCGCCCTCAAGCCCGATGTGGCTGTCGATCCACTGCTGTGGGATCAAGCCGAGCGGCTTCGTGCGGCATCGGTTGCGGCGTCGATTGGCAGCGACAACCAGATTCGGATCAACCAAGGCCCGGCGGAGCAATTTATGGTCTGGCTGCGGCCGATGCGGAATGTCGACATGAGCAAACCGGTTACGATTCGTTTCCGTTCGCGTCGGGTGATGTTTGAGTTTGATGGTTCGCTCGCAACGTTGCTCGAAGATGCACGCCGCCGGGCGGATCGAAAGCGTCCTTTCTGGGCTGGCGTCCCCGTCCCTTAGTTTTGCAGCACTTTAGTTTTTTAGTCCCTTAGACTCTCTCACCCAATCTTTTCACGCGCTAGCCGGTCACGTTGCGCGACCAAGTTTCGCATTGACCGCGTTCTTCTAGCTTTGCTGTCAAGCAACTAAGGGGAAACAATCTCGCGTAAGGCGTCAATTAGGGTTTTTCGCGGAAGCGGCGAACTTTCGCCGCCCTCGACCCATCCAAATTGGGCATATCCGGTGTGGGGTGTCGTCTACAATGGCGGAATCTCCCCAACTACTGATTCGCTGCCCAAGGAGCGTGCCCCGTGAAACGACGTGATTTTTTGACAACCCAGGCTGTGCTTGCAGGCACCGCGCTCTCGATGGCTAGCGGAACCACGTGTCACGCCCAAACCACCGATCCGGACACAACAAATTCCAGTACCTCGGCGGACGCCGCCAATGGGAAAAAGCGGCGTGTTCGTCAATCGGTGATGGGGTGGTGCTTTAGCGACATCGACGCGCCGACCTTGGCAAAGCACTGCAAGCGTATAGGCTTCGAAGCGATCGAGGGTATTCCAGCATCCAGTTACGATGCGGTGACGAAGATTGGGCTGAAGATTGCCCTGACCGGTAGTCACGGATTTGCCAACGGGCCTCTCGATCCCAAAAATCATGCCGAAGTGGAAAGGAAACTGCGTCAAGGAATTGATCTCGCTGTACGGTATGGGGCGCCGAACGTCATTACCTTTACTGGAATGGCAAAGAAAGGAATCAGTGATGCGTCAGCACGTCGCAACTGTTTGGATTGTTGGAAACGTGTACTACCTTATGCCGAAGAAAAGAATATCGGCATCGTGCTGGAACACCTCAACAGTCGCGATGATTCGCACCCCATGAAGGGGCACCCCGGATATTGGGGCGATGATTTACACCTTTGTGCCGATTTAGTTCACGCGATGGATTCGCCCAAGTTCAAACTGCTATTTGATATCTATCATGTGCAGATCATGAACGGGGATCTGATCCGGAATATTCGCCAGTATCATCCGATTGTGGGGCATTATCACACAGCCGGAAATCCAGGGCGTGGCGAACTAGACGAGAACCAGGAAATCAATTACCCAGGGGTTATTCGAGCGATTGTCGCCACGGGATATCAAGGCTATATCGCCCAAGAGTTTATTCCCACTGCCGACGATCCGATCGATTCTTTGGAAAAAGCGTTTCATCTTTGCGACGTTTAATCTTCCGGAAAATCGATACAGGCACCGCAGAAGATGCGATGCAGCGGATAGGTAGTAAGAAACGACATTACATCGGGAACCCAACCCGGCACCGATGTGTCAGTTTAGAACCGTTTGATAACAATTCGGTTCGTGGGCCGAGAGTACTGAAAACGGTCACAACATTTGATTGATTCGAGCGAAGGTTTTTTAAGAGTTGATGCAACGCACTAACAGCGAAACGAGCGAGCTGGATGTCGAAGAGTTTCGACGTCTCGGCGTACGTCTGAACGAATGCCGCTTGCCGGTCATTCGCCAGGCGGTCGCGCGGGGCGGTAAGTTGCTTGCTGACCAACAACTCGCGTCGCCCTCACCCCAGCTCGAACGTGAATTGTCGCGGCTGGTGACCTCGGCTTACCGGGTGCTCGACCCTCGCAACCGCAACGACTTTGTGCAACGTATCTTGGTTGGACGTTTGCAAACCGAGGGAACGCTGTGGTCGGAGCAGCAAAACTTTCGCATCGGAGTTGCTGCCTCCGTCGAGAATCCAAGCAACAGCGATGCGGGATCGGATGACGATCCCTTTGATTTCGATCTTTCGAGTTCGAGTCAGACTCCGTTTATGGTCCAAACTCGAGCGTCGATCGCCAATTGGACGCAGAGTCTTGATTCGCAAGACTTGATCGAAGCCGGAGTGCGACGACGACGACTCGTCAACATGCGGAATTCCATTCAACATCCTTGGATGCTTCTGTCGTTGTTCGGCTTGCTTGTGGTCACGCTGTTCGGAGTATCCAAAATTGATTTTGGTCCCGAAGAATATTTGGGGCCCGAATCGTATCAAGCTTGGAATGGTGAGACTGCGGCGACGCCCACTCCTGCGGACACGTCCAGTACGACCGACTTGCTCGCCACCACGGACACGACCCCCGATCAGACGTCGGTGGCAGATCAGGCATCGGTGACAGGTCCGTTGCATTTAGATGAGTCTGAGGTTGCCGATCAACCGAATGACGTTACCGGCACGGTGGCGACGAATGTTGAACGTGCCGTTTCGACCGAACGGGCCGATGCACCGGATGTAAATGTTGTCGCGGAATCCAGTCGGATGCCGGTGGAATCCGGCGGCACGACGGACGTTTCGGCGGCGCCTGTCGCAGCGGATCCGGATCCCGCTGCGGTGGCTCGATTGGCTTCCGAAACGACTGCCAAAGCGGCGTCAGAGATCGATCCTTTGGATTTGGCCATTGACGCCTCCTTGGCAGCCCTTTCGTCGGTGCCGACTGCGACACCAAGCGAGATTTCCTCTAGCAAGCCTTCGGAAAGCAGAGCTTCGGAGCCGGCGGCGATGACCGGGACGCTCGAAGAAAACAGTGAGTCAGACTTTCTTCCGGATCCTTTTGCGATCGTGACATCCGGTGAAGATAATTTTGATTTTGTCGATTCGCTCGACATCCTAAGCCAAATCGATGGAATGACGGACGCTGTCAACGAAATTGGCGAATTGAACGAAGACCTGCCTAAACGCATTGCCGTTCCCACATTGGGCCAGCAAGCGGCAGCACGCGAAAAGTTGAAATTGCGTTTCCCGGTGCTCGGGACGCGGATGCTGCCCGAGGCGGTCGACGAGCTGATCGAGCAATTACAAGACGCCTTGCTCGATGCCGCCAATAGCGACGATGCCTACGTGATTCAGCGAACCGTTGCCGAGCATGCTTGGTTGGTTCAGGATGTGGCAAAAGTAGAAGCTCTAGTGCATGAACTGACTCGCACCTTTGAATTGGACAACGACCAAACGTTGGTGCAAACGTATTTGGCATCTTTGGCGATCGTGGATCTCGACGAGACCAAGCGTCTTTTGGCTCGCAATGGATTCGTGTTAGCGGAGCGTTTGTTGACGAGCGAGTCGCTTGAACAGAGCAGCCAAGTCGCTCGTAGTGCCGCGGGTTTGGCCGACGCGGTGGGCGACGAGCAGCTTTCGACCGACGCGCAGCGGTTGACGCAAGCAATTGAGTTGTCAACGAAAATGTCGGCAACGGTCGTTCGCCCGGATGCGATTCCCTTTGCATCGGATTTGGATCTCGGCGTCGCAGGCCGATACTACTGCTTGATGCTTCGCAATTGGGATCAAGGGTTGCCGTGGTTAGCCAAAGTCAGCGATGCTCGGATCGCCAGTTTGGTCAAACAAGAATTGGCGTTGACGAAGACCTCTTCGAACGCCGAGTGGAATGCTTTGGCGGATCGATGGAAGATTGCCGCCGATCGAGCGGATGGTCGTTCGGCGGACTCGATTCGTTCGCATGTGATCGCGATCAAACGTCGAATCGAAGCGGATGCCGAAGGATTGCAGCGGCTTGAATTGCAGCGTGAGATCCGCAGCTTGGAATCGGAGTTGCCGTTTTATATTGTCAAACTCGGCGAGTGGGACAATGTCAAACCGGTCGCGGTGCCGGAGTCACGCAATGTGGTTCCCGGACCAGCGCTTGTCGACAGTGCTACGGGGATGATCGGGCGAGTCAAGATTGACGGACGCCCGACGCATTTTCGCATCGTCTATATGCCTGGCGGCTTGGTGACCCCCGAGGCGTTGACTCGCTATTCGGCTATTTACAGTCTACAGGACCAAGTGGTTGAAATTGAATTTTCGGGGCAATTGCAACTGTCCACTCCGATGGAAGTTCGCTTGAATTCTTCGTCGGCCGGACGCCATCGTTACGGCGAGGTCCGAGTCAATGGCGAGATTGTTTCGCTTGATGGCGACTCGGAACACGTTGATCTTTGGCTCGACTCGGGAAGTCATCAGCTCCAATGGCGTGTCCGGGTCACCCCACTAGCGAACGAGTATTTTCGAGTCCAAGATGTGCTGACTCGCGGTGAACTGAATCTAACTCATTCAAAAGTCATGCAATAACGCTCGCCAAGCTCGTACAATGTCTGCACAGAGATTGTACGTCACAAAACCTTGGACTGAGAGTTTATGAACGTTGTGAGTGAATGCCCCCATGCGTCGACGTTAAGCGAGTTACGCGAATCCGGCTGGGTTTCTAAAAGCGTCAAGCAAGAGATGCAGGACAATTTTGTTCGTATGCTGGAAAGCGGCGAGCCATTGTTTCCTGGGATCGTGGGATACGAGGACACCGTGATTCCCGAAATCAATTTGGCGCTGCTCGCCGGGCACGACATGTTGTTCCTGGGTGAAAAGGGGCAAGCGAAAAGTCGCATCATGCGGATGTTGACCCGTTTTCTAGACGAATGGGTGCCCTACATTGACCATCCTGATTTGCCCGTCCACGAGGATCCCCGAGAAACCCATCTCCGCGGCTGGCAAACGTTTGTGCCGAGACACGCCGGCCGACCAGATCCGCATCGCTTGGTGGCATCGTAGCGAGCGCTACGCGGAACGACTCAGCCCAGGAACAAAGTTTGCCGACATCATTGGCGAAATTGATCCGGCCAAGCTGACCGGCGGCGTCAGCATGAGTACCGAAGAGGCTCTCTCGTTCGGTTTGATTCCTCGTATGCATCGCGGCATTTTCGCGATGAACGAATTACCCGAGCTGGACGATCTGGTTCAAGTCGGTCTGTTCAATATCCTCGAAGAACGTGATGTGCAAATTCGCGGTTACCCCATTCAGTTCGACATCGATTTGGTGATTTTGTTCTCCGCCAACCCGTCGACCTACAATCGCAGCGGTAAAGTCATCCCGCAGCTCAAAGACCGAATTGGCTCGATCGTTCAAACTCACTATCCCAGCGAACGTGATCAAGGGATCGAAATTTTGCAGCAGGAAGTTGGGAACGATCTCGACGGCAATTACCCCGTCCAAGTGCCCTACTTTATGTTCCAAATCGTCGAGGAAATCACCAACCAAGCCCGTCGCAGCAAATACATCGATCAAGCCTCGGGTGTATCGGCGCGGTTCTCATTGGCCAATTTTCGCATGCTGATTGCTTCGGCTCGTCAACGCGGCGTGGTGCATGGCGAAAAGCCTGCGGTCCCGCGAATCAGCGATCTCGGGCATATCTATTCCAGTTCGCTCGGAAAATTAGAACTCGATTTGATGGGGACGCATCAAATGAGTGAGCGGCAGGTTTTGGACGCCGTGGTGGCCCAAGCGATCGAGGTCGTTTTCAAGGAATACGTCGAAGAGCACGGGTTGTCAGACATCGCCGAAATCTTTCGTGGCGGTGTTCGCGTCGAAGTTGGCGACATGCTGCCAAGCAGTCACTATGCCGAACGACTTCGACAAGTGCCTCCGGCGTGGAACAAGGCGTTCGAGTTGAATGCCAGCGAAAACGATGCGGTCCGTGCCAGTTGTGTCGAATTTGTATTGGCGGGTCTGTACAGCATGGAACGAATCAGTCGCTCGCAGCGATTCGGAAAAATCCAGTACGAGTTTTAAGGAAGCCCGTGGGATAGGCTTCCAGCTTGTCGTCTTCACGTAGCATAGGCTTCCAGCCTGTGTTCGCCGAAACGACTACCGAAATGACAGGCTAGAAGCCAACTGCACATTCATTTTAATCCTCAGGAAATCCGCATGGAACGTCGACTCGGGGGCGTGATTCACGCCTATCAAAAATACGACCCAACCAAGTTTCCATCGCCGACCCAGCCGCCGCCGGATCTTGTCTCTTCGGCGTTTGAGCAGGCGTTGATGTATGGCAACTATCATGAGTTGACCGAAGAAGAACTTGCTCGAGCGATTCGCTTGGACGCCAGCCAGATGGCCGGTTTGGGGCCAAGCTTGGACATGCTGCGGGCGATTCTCGAGGAGCGTAAACGCAAAATCCTGGAGACTTACGAATGTGATTCGGTTCAGAAAAAGGCGCGTCGCGCGTTCCAGCAATCGACCAAAGAAGTCCGCTTGCCGAAGGAACTTGACAAGTTCTTTCGTCGCGCCGTCGCGCAAGAGCAACCGTATCTGTTGGAATCGCTGTGGTACCAAGCCGGTGACGACAACAGTCCCAATGCGCGGAATCTGTTGAAGGTCACTCAGCGGATGAGTGACAAGCACAACATCGAAGAGTTGGCGTCGAAGTATCACTTCACCGGGATCGAGTCGATGTCGATCACCAAGGCGCTCGAGGTCAAAGAGGAACTCGAGAAGATTGACGAGCTATTAAAGCAACTCGAAGAGGCTGAGAAGACAGCTCAGATCGCGATCATTGATATGGAGATGCTAAGCGAGTTCGCTCAGCCCGGAGACATGCAGCAGCTCGAAGAGATGCGGCGTAATTTGGAAAACCTGGCTCGCGAACAAGCCGAACGTCAAGGATTGGAAAAAGATCCCAACAACAAAGGCGGATTTCGTCTGACCCCAAAGGCCTACAAAATTTTCCAAGGTCGGTTGCTTGAGCGAATCTTTAGCCAACTAGCACCCTCGCGATCGGGGCGTCACCAGGGGGACGTTGTCGGCGAAGGTGCAGTGGAGTTGCAGCAAACCAAACCCTATGAGTTTGGTGACAGTGTCGCGAATATGGATCTGCCGCAAACGATCATCAATGCCCTGTTGCGGCATGGAGATGAGCGACCGCTGCGTTTGCATGGCGACGACATCGTGGTGCACAAAACACGCAATCACCCAAAATGTGCGACCTGCGTGATCATGGATATGAGCGGGTCGATGCGGTACGACGGTCAATACATCAATGTCAAACGCATGGCGCTGGCGATGCAAGGATTGATTCAGTCAGAGTACCCGGGAGACTTCTTGCGGTTTATCGAAATGTACACGTTTGCCAAGCTGATCTCGCCCGGCGAAATTATCGAACTGATGCCCAAACAGGTAACCATTCATGACCCCTGGGTGCGGCTAAAAGCCGATATGAGTGACAATGAAATCAGCGAACAACAAGTTCATCCCCACTTCACCAATATCCAGCACTCGTTGAAACTGGCGCGGCAAAATCTTGTCAACAGCGATACCCCGAATCGACAAATCGTGTTGATCACCGATGGATTGCCAACGGCGCATTTTGAAGACGAATGGTTGTACATGTTGTATCCACCGGATCCGATGACCGAACAGGCCACGATGCGCGAAGCTCGGCTATGCCAGAAAGAAGGGATCACGATCAACATCTTTCTGGTCCCAAGCTGGTCGCAAAGCGAAGAAGACATTCGGTTTGCCTATCGGCTTGCCGAAACCACCAAGGGGCGGGTGTTCTTCACCAGCGGCCGAGACCTCGATCGCTTTGTGGTTTGGGACTACGTGCAAAACCGCCGCGACATCATCTCATAGTCCTGGCGGTGTTGCTGTTTCAGCAGCTTAGGCGAGCGACACATCGCGAGCGGTCGATGAGATCATCGGTTCGCTTTTGTCTTGGCCGCCCGCGGAGCGACGTTGATCAAGATGGGCAAGTGGTCGCTAGCGAAACGGCCCGCTTTGGTTTTTGGGTCGAGCGTTTGATGGCTTGCGACGGCAGTCTTTGGATCGCTCAGTAGGATAAAATCGATCTTGAACTTCTCGCGAACGGCTTTGAAACCGTTAAACGTCCCGCTGGGGCCTGTCGGTTCGGAATCACTGAGTTTGCTGGCGTCAAAGAAAGTCACGCCTTCGCCATTTTTTGCGAGCAGGTTTTGTAATGGCTTTGATTCTGGGGTCGCATTCAAGTCGCCCATCATCACCACAGGTAGCTGTCCGCGAAGCTCGGATGCTTTGGTTCGCAATAAGTTGGCTGAGTTTTCTCTCGCGGTCGCACTTTGGTGGTCAAAGTGAGTATTCATCAGCAACAGGTGAGTGGCTTCGTTCTTCGATTTAATTTCGACCCACGAGCAGATGCGAGGCAGATTCGCACCCCATGCGTTTTCGCCTACAGCCTGCGGATCGGGACCAAGCCAAAATGTTCCTTTTCGTATCACATCGAATTGGTCGCGACGCCAAAACACGGGCGAGAACTCGCCACCATCCCTGCCGTCGCTACGTCCAACACCATACCAGTGGAATTCCGGTAGTCGATCGGCGAGATCATCTATTTGTTTTCGCGTTGCTTCTTGCAGTCCAATGATATCGGCTCGTTTGATTGTTTCGGCAACCGCATCGACGCGCTGATCCCAGTGGTCAGGACCATCATTCGGATTCAAATAGCGAATGTTGTAGGTCATCAACCGCGTCATCTCGTCGGCAAAGGCAGGTGATGCGATCAGACAGGCAAGCAGAGAAAGACAGGCAATTTTCATACGTCAAGGTTCCTGTGATGTGGCCGATGGGGGCGTGTAAATGAAGAGCAAACGCTTAGGTTTGCTCTGTGAACCGGTAGGTTGGCAACGAAGTCAAATTGAGCATTCAAGATGACAAAGTCATTAAACAGGAAGGCAGGAATCATTGAGTGAAATCCCGTTAGTCAAATGCAAATCGCATTGGTGAGCCGAGTGCCGTAAGGCACCGGGTGATGCGTGGAACCCGACCGCTGACGCGCGAGCGGCTCACTAAATCAACAAGCCGCTGGCGGCAAAGCGGCTAATAGACGGAAAGACTTCTGGCTAACTGCTTAGGACAACCGATGTTGGCGGCGGAATCGTGAGGGGGTGACACCGATATGTTTACGGAATTGTTGCGTGAACGCACTTTGATCGCAGAATCCGAGTTTGTTGGCGATGTCGACGATCGAGGTATGCGTATGGATCAGTTCGTCGCATGCTGCTTGCATCCGAGTCTTCATCAAAAAGTCTTGCACACTCATCCCAAACACGTCCATGAATTTTCGATGTAATTGACGTGTGGATAGATTCGCTCGATGGGCAAGTTCCGCGACGGTGATACGTCCGCGGTGATTATCGCGGATATGTTCGACCACGTCGCTGATTTGACTGTACGGCAATGCGGTTTTGCGATGACCTTCGTAGCTGCGAATCACTCCCATGATTCCGATCACCGTCCCCTGTTTGCCGTAAACCGGCAACTTCGTGGTGACAAACCAATCCAACAACCGCTGCTCGGTGTACCAGATTTCGACGCGATCAATCATTGGCTCGCCGGTGCGAATCACCTGCTGGTCGTCACGAACAAAGCTGTCGGCGATATGAGCCGGGAAAAAGTCGTAATCATCGCGTCCGATCACCTCGTCTTCGTGTTCAAACCCGAACCGATCGACAATCGATTGGCTGACGCTAACCAAGCGGCTCTGCTCGTCTTTCACAAAAAACGAGATACCGGGCACATAATCGAATAGGCTCTGGATTTGATGGGATGGCTCCATTCGGCTAAAAAAGTTGCTTTTAAAGCTGTTTAGGCTGCCGTTCGTGCCCCGTTCGGATTCCGCTTGTATCATAATATGTTCGTGGCAACGGGATTTTTATGTCGGATAATTCATAAAGGTAGTCTGAATGATACAAGATATTCCAAGTTCCGTGGTGCATGATGGCTGGCAGCAAGCTATTGACTAGGATCCATTTGACTAGATTTCATTTGACTAGGATCCACAGCAACCTGCGTCGCCCTACCCTGCCCTGCCCTCCCCTTTGCGCGTTACCCTTCCTCTAACCCCCCTTCCTTTCACGCTTGCGTTTCTGATTGTGCCCCGCGAACTATCACCGTCCTTTTCTCTATGTATGATTGGGACCACTAATGTGGGTGTGGCTGTTCGTTTGTCGGTGTCGGCCAATTGAACGCGAACGTCTAGAAAACCATTCGGAGATTAAAAACCTAATGCATAAACAAATCAAATTCCTCGCCACGCTCATGCTTTTCGGCTTGAGTTTGACGGTGGGACAGACCCGATGCGGTGCCGCCAAAGTAGAGCTGGTCAAAGGAGACCACATCTGTTTGGTCGGCAATGCGCTCGGTGAGCGTATGCAAACCGAAAATAACTGGGAGAGTTTGCTGCATCAACGTTTCGCGGATCTCGAGTTGGTGGTTCGCAATTTGTGTTTTCCAGGGGATGAACCCTTCGAGCGAATTCGCTCGCAAAACTTTGGTGATCCCGACAAACATCTGACCCACAGCCAAGCCTCGGTAATCTTTTACTTTTTCGGTTTCAACGAATCCTTTGATGGAAAAAAAGGACTTGGCAAGTTCACCGAGCAGATGACGCGGTTGGTCACAGAAACCAAGGGCAAAGACTACGGGAAGGGAAATCCACGCATCGTGTTGATCTCGCCGATCGCATTCGAAGACGTCGGCGATCCAAATGTCACCGATGGTGACGAGCAAAACAAGAACCTCGCCCTGTATATGCAAGCCCTGGCAAGTGTCGCTAAAGAAACCGGCGTGGGCTTTGTCGACCTCTATTCGCCGACCAAAGATTTGTTTGAAAAGTCGGACCAGCGATTGACAATCAATGGTGCTCACCTAAACGCAAACGGTTATGCGGCTTTGGCTCCGATTTTGGACCAAGGGTTGTTTGGCGAAGGGGGACCGACAAGCGTCGACGCGGCTGTGAAGGAGCAAGTGGAAGACAAAAATTTCCATTGGTTTCATCGCTATCGCGCCGTCAACGGTTATTCGATCTATGGTGCTCGCGGGAAGGCGGGCAGCGATGGGACGTACAACAATACCGATGTGATGGAGCGTGAACGCGAGATTTTGGACCAGATGACCGCGAACCGCGACGCTCGTATTTGGGCGGTCGCAAAGGGGGAATCGGTGCCAGACCAGGTGGACGATTCGAACACCCTCGCTTTTATCAATCCTAAGACGAACGTGGGTGGCCCCGATGACCCGAATGCCAAGCGAGGCAAGTTGGGCTCGCTTGATTATCTGAACGCCGCCGAGCAACAAAAATTGTTTACGTTGCCCAAGGGCTACCAAATCCAATTGGTTGCCTCGGAAGAAGAGTTTCCTGAGTTGGCTAACCCCGTCGCCTTGAACTTTGACAACAAAGGCCGGTTGTGGGTCGCCACGATGGCGTCGTATCCGCACTGGAAACCCAAGACGCCGATGGATGACAAACTGCTGATTTTCGAGGACCACGATTCCGACGGCACCGCGGATGAGTGCAAAGTGTTCGCCGGAGGGCTGCACCAACCAACCGGTTTCGAAATCGGTCGAGGCGGTGTTTATTGTGCACAACAACCCGACGTGTTGTTGTTAAAGGACACCGATGGCGACGACAAAGCGGACACGCGGGTGCGTCAATTGATCGGATTTGACTCGGCCGACTCGCATCATGGGCTGGCCGCATTTGAATGGGGCCCCGATGGCGGGCTGTATTTCCAAGAAGGTACGTTCAAGTATTCTCAGGTCGAGTCGCCTCACGGGTTAGCCCGTTTGGCCGAAGGAGGAATTTGGCGGTATGATCCGACGACCGAAAAGTTCGGAGTGCATGTTTCGATGGCCTTCTCGAATCCTTGGGGCCACGTCTTCGATCGTTGGGGGCAAAACTTTATCGGTGACGCATCACCAGGGTTTGGTTATTGGGCAACGCCGATTTCTGGGCACATCGAGTACCCACTGAAGCACCCCGGCGGATCGCAACACCGCCGATTGGCAAGCGTTACCGGGGGCGATCCAAAATACAGCTATCCTCGTTTCTATCCCAAACGCACACGTCCGTTGGCCGGATGTGCGATGATGTCGAGTCGGCATTTCCCTGAGGACATGCAAGGCAACTTCTTAGTGACCAATTGCATCGGTGACCGGATGGTGCTCAGTCACAAAGTAACCGAACAAGGCAGCGGGTTTGTCGGCGTCGAAGTCGAGCCGATTGTATCGTGCAACGATGGCAATTTTCGTCCGGTCGATGTGCAAATCGCCCCCGATGGATCGCTCTACATCGTTGATTGGCACAATGCGTTGATCGGTCACTTGCAACACAATTTGCGAGACCCAAGTCGCGATCATTCGCATGGACGTATTTGGCGGATCACTCACAAAACACGGCCACTCATCGAGCCAGCGAAGATTGACGGAGAACCGATTGCCAATCTACTTGAACTCTTGAAATTGCCCGAGGATCGAACTCGTTACCGAGCTCGTCGTGAACTCGCCGAGCGTGATGGCGAGGAAGTTTCGGCGGCGCTGAAAACTTGGGTCGCTTCGCTTGACGCTAGCGACGAAGATTACGAGCACCACTTGCTCGAAGCATTGTGGGTGGGGCAGTCACACAATCGAGTCGATCAAGCGCTGCTTGAAAAGGTGCTTTCCGCGAACGATCATCGTGCTCGGGCCGCTGCGACTCGTGTCGTTTCGTTCATGATGGACCAAGTTCCCAATCATCGTGAATTGATTGAAAAGTCGATCCAAGACGAACATCCACGTGTGCGTCTGGAAGCGGTGCGAGCGGTTAGTTTCCTCGAAGGTGACGAAGCCGTTGAACTTGCTCTCGGTGTGTTGGAGTACGACATGGACGAATACCTGCAATACACGCTCGATGAAACGATGCGAGCACTCGAGCAGTAACGCTTTGGCGTTTGTATTTCATGCGTCGCCCATCGCGGGCGACGTTTCCTTGTTGTTTGTTTTATGATTGATGATCCATCGGATGATTTTGGAAATGCGTTTTTCCGTTGTTTTGGCGTTTAGCGTTTGTGTACCGTCACTGGTTTGTGTTGCGGACGATCATTCGCACGGCACGACCGGTCGCTCGGTCCAACCACCGACGGTGTTCTTAGACAAAAGTCCACGGATTGTGGCTTATCAACTGAACCGTCTCGATAGCGAGCGGTTATTGATGGTGCCACGGCAAACGGACGATGTGAAATACATCCCTGTGTATGAAGCCATTCTCAGTCGTGATGGAATGTCGCCTCAATTCCGCCAAGAATCGGTAGCGGCGCTCGCCAAGCTGCGTGAGACCAGCGTTGCCGAGGAAACTTTGGCCGCGTTAGAGAAGATCAAATTGGATGATCGGCAAGGCAAACGAACGGCCAAGGTACTCGCTGAAATGCTGCTCGATCAGCCTGTTGCGACACTGAAACAAAGCAAGGCGATGCTCGAAGACGCAGCGAGCGATGCCGACGAACCCTTCGTGCGTTCGGTCGGTTTGGCGGCTCTGATTCAAATTGGCGATGCCGCATCGGCTTGGTCGATTGCAGCGGCGGACGACGAATCCACTTTGGCTTGGCTTGATGCGGTGGGCTTGGTTCCCGGTTCTCCGCAGCGGCTTGCGTTACGAGATCATGTGGTTGAGTTGATTGAAAATGCAAAGTCAGAAAAAGTTCGCAATCACGCGATCACCGCGATGTCAGAGATTGCCTCGCAGCCGTCGGAGACGTTTGACTTGATCGCTCCGTTTGTTGCGGATCCCAGCTATCGATCGGCTGCAGTCCGAACTCTGTTGCGAGTGCCGGTGAAACAGCGACCCTCAAAAACCAGCCAGGCTTTGGTGGCGACCCTCGTCGATTTGGCCGAATCCACTGCACCGGCGGAGCGGACGACGGCTCAATTTGTTGATGCGATGCAGTTGGCTGATCAAATGATGGCAGCGGTTCCGGCGGAACAAGCGAAATCGTATCGTAACCGATTGCGTGAAGTCACCGTTCGCGTGGTACGGATTCGAGCCGTCGAAGAAGAGATGCGTTATGACATTCCCTACTTTGCTGTCGAAGCCGGACGTCCCGTGCAAATCGTGCTCGAAAACCACGATTTGATGCCTCACAATTTGGTTGTGACTGCACCCGGAGCACTCAAAGAGGTCGCACAGGCCGGTGCCGTCGTCGGATCGGCTGGAGGATGGAAAGACTTGCCGTTCGTTCCCGCACTGGACTCCGTGTTGGCGGCAAGCGAGATGGTTCAGCCTGATCAATTGGATCGAATCACCTTTGATGCACCGACCGAACCGGGCGAATATCCCTATGTCTGTACGTTTCCTCAGCACTGGTACCGCATGTACGGCGTAATGGTGGTGGTCAAGGATTTGGATGCTTGGATGAAGAACCCTGAGGAACCGGCGAACCCGATCGGCAGCAACCGTTCGTTTGTACAGGCTTGGAAGCTGGATGATTTGCAAGGCGAAATCGAAAACGGAATGAAGGGACGTTCGCCTCACATCGGAGCTCGCATCTTTGCCGAGGCGTCGTGCCAGGGGTGTCACAAAGTAGGCAGTGAAGGAGGCGTTATTGGTCCTGATTTGACCGAAGTTTTCACGCGGTACAAAGGAGATCGGGCGGCGGTGCTGCGAGAGATCATCGATCCGTCGCATAAGGTGGACGCCAAATACGCGATGCACCAAATTTTGACCGTCGAAGGCCGAGTGGTGACCGGGATCATCCTCAATGAGGACAAGGACAACGTCACGGTTCTTGAGAATCCCGAAGCCAAAGAGCCTACGGTGATTTCGCAAGATGACATCGAAGAGATGGTCCAGTCGCCAAATTCGATGATGCCCAAAGGGTTGATGGATCAGTACACCCAGGACGAGATTTTTGAAATGTTGTCGTTCTTGGAAAAGGCAGATCCCAACAAGACGCCCGCTCCGTAAAGCTAAGGCATCGCGACGACATCGTAATCGTTTAGCGTCTTGCCGCTTTGCGAGTCGACTTCGACCAATCGCACGCGATAACCCCACAAGTTGGCGATATGACACAGGGTTCGATTGCAATCGTTTTTGGATAACAAACGTCCGCCGCGAACGCGGTGAGTCAGCACGAGACGACGATTTCCCGTCAAATCGGCTTCGGTGACCTCGATCTCGGGTTCATGCTTGAGCATGTCATATTGTTCGGCCAAACGTTGCCGGACTTCGCGGTAACCGGATTCATCGTGAATCGCTTCGACCGCCAAATAAGGCAACCCGCTCTCGTCGCCGACGGCGAACAAGTGCATGTCACGGATCAGCCGCGGGCTTAGAAACTGCAAGACAAAACTTTCGTCTCGATACTCGGACCACGCGTCTCGCAACGTCGCCATCGCTTGACCGTTGCCAGCGAACTCGGGAAACCATTGTCGGTCCTCGTCACTCGGGTCCTCGCAGATTCGGGCGATGTCCCGCATCATGGCGAATCCAATCGCATACGGATTCATGCCACTGAAGCGACGATCATCAAAGCGGGGCTGGGTCACGACGGCCGAGTGCATGTGCAGAAACTCGAGCATCGATCCCTCTTCGATCTGGCCGGTATCGTACAAGCGATTCATGATTTGGTAATGCACGTACGTGGCACAACCCTCGTTCATCATTTTGGTCTGACGCTGAGGATAGAAGTATTGTGCCATACGGCGAACGATGTGCAGAATTTCTCGCTGCCAATCCTTTAGCTTCGGAGCATGGTCGGCGAGAAATGCCAACACGTTTTCTTCGGGCAGACTGAGTGAATTAATCGCGGCGTTGTCGAGGACTTCGTTTTCCGCTGCGGGGTCTTTCCCTTTATTCGGCAGCGTCCGCCACAAATCATTGTAAGTCGATTGTTCGTGTTGTCGGCGTGATTCCGCCTTGGCAATCCGGTCCTTCGCGGTTGCGGCACGTTTGGGGGCATATCGGCTGACGCCATAACCCATCAATGCATGGGCCGCGTCCAGAATGCCTTCGACCGCTTGCAATCCATACCTTTGCTCACAATCCGAGATGTAATGTTTGGCATAGGCGAGATCATCCAAGACACGATCGGCACGCGTCCACTGGCGAAACAGGTGATTGTTCTTAAAAAAATGATTGTGCCCGAATGCGGCATGCGCGATCACCAACGCCTGCATCGTCATCGTATTTTCTTCCATGACGTACGAGACACATGGGTTCGAATTGATGACCAACTCATACGCCAATGCACGTGCTCCTTTGCGATACAGTAGTTCTTCACGCGCAAAGTGTTTTCCAAAGGACCAGTGATGATACATCAGCGGCATGCCGATCGCGGCATAAGCATCGAGCATTTGTTCGCTGGTGATCACCTCGATTTGATTGGGGTAGACATCCAGCCCCAGCTCGCCGAGGGCAATTTCTTCGATCGCCTCGTGAGCGCGGTGCAGCGACTCGAAATCCCATTCCGAGCCACGATAGATCAGATTCGTTCCGGTCATCGCGTGGGCATCCCTCAATTGGTTCTTTTATCGTGTCGGCGCGCGGATGATTCTCCGCTGTTGTGCGTTGTTAGTGAGCGTGCAGCTGCGGGAAATTATCCCCCGACGCGCAAACGCGGGGGGGATCCTAGCTGCTCGCATCAGCCCGCTTATCCGGCTGCCGCTTGGGACTTTTGACGTTTGTCATTGGAAAACAGCTTGTGGAAAACCGGATAAATATCGGCCGGCTCACTTACTTTGGCTCGTTCGAAATGCGGTATCCGCGCGACCATCGACTGATAATTTTTCCACAGTACACTGTCGCTCGTTAACGGTTCGTCCCCGACTTCGATATACGCATAATACTGGCATATCGGCAGGATTGATTTTTCCAGCAATGACATCGTCTGAGGCATGTCATGGTCAAAGTTGTGTCCGTCCGAGGCCTGTGCCGCATAGATATTCCAATCCTCGACCGGATAACGTTCCTTGACAATTCGTTCCATTTCAATCAGTGCCGACGAGACCACCGTGCCGCCCGTTTCGCGGCCATAAAAGAACGTATGTTCGTCGACTTCGGTCGCAGTGTAGGTGTGCCGGATAAACACAATCTCAACCGCTTGATAGTACCGTGTTAGAAACAGATGAAGCAGCATGTAGAACCGCTTGGCCAAATCCTTAAGGTCTTCGGTCATCGATGCGGACGTGTCCATCAAGCAAAACATCACCGCTTGCGTTGTCGGTTTGCTCCGCGTTTCGAAGCGGTTGTAACGCAAATCGACGGTATCGAGGTAGCTGACCCGTTTCATCCGTCGCTGTGTGACCGCGACCAACTCCGTCAAACGTTTGATCTCGTCCTCATCATCCTGTTCCTTGGCTTGTTCTAATTCGGCCAATAACTTTTCCAGCTCTGAAACCTTCGGGCGACGTAGGGCAATACGTCGCGACAGCGAATGCCGCATGGTTTCACGCAGGTTCAAACGTTGGGGCGCGCCGTCGACAGAATAACCCGCACGAACTCGCGAGGTTGTCGTCATCGATTTTAGTTTGCGTTTGGCAAGATTGGGCAGCTCGAGATCATCGAAGAACATATCCATGAATTCTTCGCGAGTCAGCAGAAAGACAAACATGTCCTCGCCATCACCATCGGGGCTTCCCGATGCACCGCTGCCCCCTGCCCCGCCGCTCGGTTTGCGAATACGGTCACCACGTTGGTAACCGCGGTTTCCCGGCAGCACGTAGTTGCGATTTCCGACGCCCGATTCAAAGTTGAAATTGGGTTCGCTGACGTCGTTGGCATTGATCGAAATTTTTTCGCTGCCTTCGAGATCCGCGACCTTGCGGTGCCGTATCGCCTCTTTGACCGCTTTGCGAATATGCGATTTGACCCGGCGGACGAACCGTTGCCGGTTCCCCAGGCTTTTAGCATTCGGATTCTGACGACGGTCGATGACGTGCATAATTCAAAACTACCCTGATTTGCTGACTCGCATGTACCAATCGACCAAGCGACGAACTTGGTGTTCGGTGTAGCCTCGTTTGGTTAAGCGTTCGACAAACTCGTTGTGCTTCTGTTCCGCTTCGCTGTCTTTTTTGGCTCCGAAACTGATGACCGGAAGCAATTCTTCGATCTGGCCAAACATTCGTTTCTCGATCACGTCTCGGATTTTTTCGTACGAGGTCCAAGCCGGATTGCGTCCTTCGTTTTTAGCGCGTGCTCGCAATGCAAATTTGACAACCTCGTAGCGGAAATCTTTGGCATTAGAGATTCCTGCAGGATGTTCAATCTTTTCAAGTTCCTCGTTCAAAATCTCTCGATCCATCAATTGACCCGTATCGGGATCCTTGTAATCCGTGTCGTCAATCCAAGCATCGGCATAGGCGATGTAACGATCAAAAATGTTTTGCCCGTAGGCATGATAGGATTCGAGATAC